>CAYPNO010000098.1:6404-8422 GCA_964411865.1 uncultured Desulfuromonas sp.
TATGGCGGTACGCAATGCTGGCAACGCCGCGCGGGCGCTCTCCAGTTCGGTGCGAGACTGGGCGACGTCAAGTTCTGAAACCAGACCCGCCTGTGCGCGCCACTGGGTGAGTTCATAGGTCTCGCTACGCGCTGCGACACTATTTTCGGTCAGGGTCAGGCGTTGTTCGGTGGTGCGCAGATCCACATAGTTGAGCACCACTTCGGCAGCCAGCGACACACGCGTATCACGCAGGCTCTCGGTGCTGGCATCAACATCAGCACTGGCTGCTTCCACGCCACGGCGCACTCCCCCAAAAATATCTGGCTCCCAACTCGCGTCAAAACCGGCGCTGAACAATTTGCGCGTAGACTCACTGCCGCTCGGCTTGCTGGAGCTTCCACTCAGCGATCCATCCAGAGATGGCCCGAGGCGTGCTCCACTCATATCGCGGCGTGCGCGCGCCTCACGCAACTGCGCGCGGGCGGTGCCCAGATCAAGATTAGCCTCAAGCGCATCGGTTACCAGTGCGTTAAGCAGCGGATCGTTGAACTGCTTCCACCACTGCGCCAGCACCAGCGCATCGAGGGGACGGGCATCAGTCGCGGCGTTCCATTGCGCAGGGACATCGGGTTGCGGCGCGCGGTAATTTGGACCCACAGCACAACCAGCCAGCGAAACTGCAAGCAATAAAGCGGAGATTGCAGGTAGCGTTATACCCCGCCCTGCCCTATTACACCGGACCCTACGGGCCACGGCAGGAGCTGTTGTATGTGTATTTTTATTCTTGGGTGTTAACCACTCTATGGACGTTTTCAAAGCCAATCCTGTCCAGACCTCGGCACCGTGAGTCAATGCACTAATTATCTAGTTTTTTGTGTGCGCATACCATACCTATACTGTCAGCATTTGACAACGCCTATTCAAAACGGGGGCTTTGTCAGGCTCTGCTTATTTTTGAGCACTCAAGCTACCTCGCCATTGCCTCCATGGCCCTCTTGGGATTAGCCTCAACTTTTTTCAGGATTTCGGTAGATTTTACTTCAGGCAGCCAGGTGATTGTACCTTCGGAGACATCGTAGATAGCTCCAACGACCTTGGTTTCCCCTTCGTTGACTAAATTACGCGAAACAGGACTGTGCATAAACAGGTCCTCAATACCCTGCCAGATATTTTCCTCAATGGCATAAGGAATTATCTCTGCCCCGTGGGCATCAGGATTGTCGGCAATTGCCTTTTCCACCGCTGGGATGATGTTGTCAACCAAGGGTGGAATGTTTCTTTCCAGTGGATGCCCATGTCCTTGAACAGCTTTTGTCACTGCGGTTACCGCCCCACACTGAGTATGCCCAAGCACCACAAACACGGGGGTACGTACATGGGCTAAGCCGTATTCAACAGAGCCTATTTCGTCAACATCCAAAACATTTCCGGCAACGCGAATAACAAAAATATCCATCACCCCGGCATTAAACAGAAGTTCAACCGGCACCCTGGAATCAGAGCACGCGATTACGGTGGCATACGCGTGATTTGCCTGATTTTCTTTACCTGCAAGGGCAAGGCGGGACGCATCTGCATGCACCGGGGTAGCGTTTCCCGTAACAAAACGCATATTCCCAGCTTTCAGCATAGCTATAGCCTCATCCGGGCTTGGCTTGACCACCTTGAAGTCACGGGCCAGAACAGAACCACAGGTAAGAACTAATAAGCAGACGGTTACGACTGCAGTGGAAAGATTTTTCAGCATGTGCTTGTTCCTCCAGATCCCCATAAAACAAATAAAAACGTTGTTGGCCCAGAGTACGTTGGCAAATAACCTGTACCAGCTCTTTCAACGCATTAAGCGCAATCTAAATAACTTGGTTTGAAGGAGAAGCTGCGGTAGGCTCACAGCTTCCTGCATCGACCAAGGTTCATAGGTGACATAGCCAAAGAGCGCGATGATTCACTACACGGAACTTGGCCAGCGAGAGAGAATATCAGATATATCTTGAAAACAGCAGGTCGATTTAACTGCGAATAGCCAAGCTTTTTGG
>CAYPNO010000099.1:0-8410 GCA_964411865.1 uncultured Desulfuromonas sp.
CTGAGTCCTGTAGGGACGATATTATGCGCCATAATTTTCTTGATCTTCTCCACTGCTTCCATGGCGTCATCGGCATAGATATCCGCGCCGATCTGGTCAGCGTAGTCCTGGGTAACTACGGCACCTCCAACCATGGTAAACACTTTTACTCCGGCAGCACACAGAGCGTCCACTGTCACCTCCATCTGCTTTAAAGTGGTGGTCATCAGCGCTGAAAGTCCGACAGCATCGACCTTGTGGGCTATCGCCTGCTCAACGATGCGTGCAGAAGATACATTCTTACCTAAGTCAATCACCTCGAAGCCGTAATTCTCTAACAGGGTGCAGACAATATTCTTGCCGATATCGTGGATATCCCCCTCTACTGTAGCCATGAGGATTTTGCCGTTGCTCTCCATCTGCGCGCTGCCCATCTCCTGCTTTAGGCGCTTGAATGCGGTCTGCATGGTCTCCGCACTCAGGAGTACTTGCGGCAGGAAAATCTTGTTTGCACCAAAGCGCCGCCCTACCTCTTCGAGCCCGGGCAGAAGCCCGCTATTGCTGACCTCCAGAAGGTCATGTCCATCTCGCAACGCCTGTTCCACCAGAGCGACAATCTCATCTTTTTCGCCGCGAATAATGCCCTGAGTCAAGCGTGCCATTATATCTTCAGCACTCTGTTCTGCGATACCAGCAGAGGGTGCCGGGGTGATATCTTCCGTAGCATTGCCCGCATATGCTTGTACATAGGCTTCAGCACGCTGATCATGCCCTAACAGCACCATGGCGCTTCGGTAAGCATCCTGCATCCGCTCGTCGCTAGGATTAATTATCGCCGCGCTCAGACCGTTGTTGAGCGCCATGGCAAAAAATGTGGATGAAATCAAGGGTCTGCGCGGGAGTCCAAAGGAGATATTGCTGACTCCAAGGACGGTGGTCAGACCATCTTCATGGGTCAGGGTGTGGATCGCTTCCAAAGTCTGCGCTGCCTGGTCCTGCTCAGCGGAGACCGTCAGCGCCAGGCAATCCACCATCACATCGCAGCGCGGTATGCCGTACTCTTGCGCGCGCGTTACAATCTTCCTCGCAATGGCGATACGCCCGCTCGCGGTTTTAGGGATCCCCTGCTCATCAAGGCACAGAGCGATCACCGCAGCGCCATATTTGCGTGCCAGTGGCAGAACCATACCCATGCTCTTCTCTTCACCATTGACGGAGTTGATCAGGACCTTACCATCTGCAGCCTTCAGTCCCCTCTCCAACGCGACCGGATCTGAGGAATCTAGTACCAGCGGCAAGGTTGAAACAGAACTTATCCCCAACACTGCGCGCTCTAAAGCTACAGCCTCATCTACCCCGGGGGCACCACAGTTAACATCAAGCAGATGTGCTCCAGCGGCACCCTGTGCCTGAGCCTCGCGCCGGATATACGCGGTTTTGCCTTCGCGCAGTTCGGTACTGTAACCCTTTTTCCCCGTCGGGTTGATCCGCTCGCCAATAATGGCGCAGCGGATTTCAGGGCTGAAGCTACACACCTCGCTGCGGCTAGACACAAATCCTCGGCGGCGCACAGGCGCTTTCCAGCTTTGATCGAACGGTTTAAGGGCTTCACACATCACCCGAATATGCTCCGGGGTGGTACCGCAACAGCCACCGATAATTCGTACCCCGAGTTCAAGCAGGCGCTCATGATACTGAACCATTTCCGCAGGAGTTGCGGGGAAAAAAGTCTCTCCGTCTTTAAGCACAGGCAACCCGGCATTGGCCTGGACAATCATCGGGCGACTGGTACAGGTGCGCATTCTAGTCAACACCTCGTACATGCCCTCTATTCCCAGGCCACAATTGCTTCCAATAACATCTACCTGCAACCCATCCAGCGTTACTGCAGCGGACTCTGGCGAAGTTCCCAGCACGGTACGCCCACCATCGTCAAAGGTCATCATGGCGATTACGGGTAGATCTGAATAGGTGCGACACGCAATGACTGCGGCTTTAAGTTCGCGAATATCCAAAAAAGTCTCGCAGCTGATGGCATCCGCCCCAGCGGCAGCAAAGGCGCGCACCTGTTCGCCAAACACATCTACCATCTCATCAAAGTCGGCATCTCCTACAGGCTCAAGAAACAGCCCACTCGGACCAATGCTCCCCGCAACAAACCCAGCATCCCCTACGGCATTGCGCGCCAGCTCAATACCACGACGGTTTATCTCTTCTACCCGTTCCTGCAGACCGTAGTGCGCTAACTTGGTACGGTTTGCGCCAAAGGTGTTGCTGACTATTACTTGAGCTCCAGCAGCAGCGTATTCACGATGAACCCCTTCCACGATATCTGGTGCATCAAGGATCATCTGCTCGGGGCAGTCCCCAGCTTTAAGCCCACGCGCTTGCAACATTGTCCCCATTGCTCCATCCAAAATAAGTACATGTTCGCCTAGGGCAAGCATAAATTCATGCATCAGTCCATCTCTCCCGTCGTCGATTAATTCCTGTGTCCAATTCTATAACTATAAAATACAAGGGAATAAATTATTGTGGCACCACTGGGTCCAACGCCCCTGAGTCCGTTCTGATCCAGCCAGGATCAAGTCTGACCGGGCGGCTAAGATCCACATGCCCCTTTAAACTTTCCACCCGATTTCCCTCAATCCAGAACTCAAACTGCGTAAATTCAGGCATATGCGCTGCAATAGAGTTGGTCAGGGCGTGGACGCTGAGCAATTCGGAGCTACTACCGCCGGGATGGTACTGGGCTAACTCGCGGTTGAAATCCAGTTTCAGGGTATGGGCATCGACCTTGCGCACCCCTAACAGTCGCGTCTGCTGGGGGATAACTGCTGTCAGCCCTTCCGCTTCCGGCCCTTGAGCGAGTCCAATAACAATCTGACTCAAAGCGGTAAAGTCATCCCCAGCCTGTGACACCATACGTCTTTCTTCCAGCAGACCATTGGCATCTGGATCCCCGAAATACAAAGAGATCTCCTCCTGCACTACTGCTGTTCTTGGCGAATCATTATCCTGTGGCAGCGGACGAACATCTACAAACATCCGTCCAACTACAATCCCAGCGCTAACCAGCCCTAGCAAAACCAATGCTATGCGTACTCTTTTTTTATTTTCGGCATTAAATAGGCTCATGGCAACCTCAGCATATCAGAGGGGATGGCCGGCAGGGTTACCCGCTCCACCCCTCTTAGTTCTTCTCCTAAAAAAGCACTCCCCACGCGGACAAACCGTGTAGGGACATCGGTGACGTAAAAACGGCAGCCCCCCATATATTGCGACGTATTCTGACGTAAAGTGCAATTGTGTTGCAGCAGAGAACCAACCGTCATAGCAGTCTGTGTGGCTGAATCAACCATGTTCACCTGGGGGGGCAACACCTGACGCAGCGTGTCTTTAAGTAGCGGATAGTGGGTACAGCCCAGCACGAGGGTGTCGATATCGTGATGCAGCAGAGGGTGTAAGTACTCGTGCGCCGCCAAACGGGCTATCTCATGGCTGGCCCACCCCTCTTCTGCGAGGGGGACAAACAACGGGCACACTGCGCTAAAAACCTGCACACCAGCACGCAGGGTGCTTATTTCATGCTGGTAGGCACCACTATTGACTGTCCCTTCGGTTCCAATCACTCCGATACGCCCAGAGGTGGAAATCCTGACCGCCTCCTGCGCACCGGGGACAATAACCCCGACCACGGGGATATTGAAATGATGGGTTAAAATCTGCAACGCCACAGAAGAGGCAGTATTGCATGCCACCACAATCATTTTGACTTGGCGTGCACACAAAAAATCCGCAGCTTGCAAGGCATAGCGCAGGACCGTCTCTGGGCTTTTAGTCCCATATGGAACCCTGGCTGTATCTCCAAGATAGATAAGGTCTTCGGCGGGGAGATGCTTTCGGATAGCCTGCAGCACCGTCAGCCCACCTACACCAGAGTCAAACACACCAATTGTTCGCTGTGGCACTACAACCTCGTTGGTAAAATTAAAACATGTCCCGCAGGGTTATCCCACTGACAGAGACTAAAAACTCAGGAGCTCATTTAACGCCGCACAAAAACCCTCACGATTCAACAAACGATCTTCTAAAGAATAAATCCGATCAAGTCTGCTTGCGGGTCTTTGGTTTTTGCGTTTTGCACCGATCGTGCTATTTTATGCAAAAACAAGAAACCACCTTCAAACAACACCACAGCTATCGAAATAAACCTTTAGCTCCACTTTGAATGGACCGCTGCTATGGAAGCACTTATAGAATGGCTCAAACCACTGAAGACATCAATGATTATCAACTCCATTACCGATTTAGACCTTCTGCGTAATCCATGGTTTATCGCCGGAGCGATACTGTTTGTCGTAGTATGCATGTGGATGAAGTGGCGCCTGCTCCTTTCATTGACCATGGCGATGACCGGAATAATCGTATTGCTCACTCTTGTCCAAAGCAGCGGAACTGATCTGGAGCACTCTTCTGACAGTTTATTTCTGTTCCTTGGCGGTGGCGCAGCCCTAGTGTTTTCATTCATATATTTGGTCTTTATGCGCGGTGACTGATTCATAACCGAACCAAACGGAGATATACAAGAGATATAAATGCGCCAATAGACCCTTTCCGGCAGACAATCCATCAAGCACTTATTAGATAGAGAGGTTAAAACGTGACCAAACGAGATATTATCACCCTGGGGATAGGTGCTGCGCTTGTAATCTTTTTGTTGATGGCCCCTGAAGAGACAACGCCACACATGCCCGTTGACGATACCCATGCAGAATATCAGTTAATATTTAAGCAGGAAGGGAAGAAAGCGGCGGAAAAATTTTGTAAAGACTGCCATGGCAAACCCGGCCTTGAATTCTCTCCTGAGCATCCAGATCCTAACCGATGTCTGTTTTGCCACAAACCTGACATTTAACCACACAACCTGCCTGATTTGGCTGCTTTGCACTCTGCCATTACCAACACCTAAGCCCGCTTTGACAAGCCAAAAATACCTTGACAACTACATATGGCGCGGAGTAAATACGACCATAAAGGTAATAATTAATAGCTAATCCTGAGTTGATTTGAAGAATCTCGCAACCAAAGGAAGGGAGATAAGATGTCGCTGAAAAACATCTACACGTTTTACTGTGATGGGTTCCGTTCCATGGTGGTAGGAAAAACCCTATGGAAAATCATTTTCTTCAAACTATTTATAATGTTCGCGGTACTGAAGGTTTTCTTCTTCCCCAACTTTCTTGCGACTAACTTCGCTACTGACGCTGAGCGAGCCAACCATGTTCTCGGAAACCTGACTGAACGCCAGGAATATTCCAGCCCGCTTAGCAAATAAGATTTTGCGCTGTGTTTAATTAATTCCACCAGACGCTTTTATTTAACTGTCATCTACCCACCACTACTTCAACCAGGAGGCAACCCGTGATTGAAAACCTAGACCTCAGCATGGTTAACTGGGCGCGTGCTACCTTCGCCCTGACAGCCATGTACCACTGGATTTTTGTTCCTCTGACTCTGGGACTTTCGTTCCTATGTGCATTTTTTGAATCGATATATGTAAAAACCGGCAACCCGCAATGGAAGAGTCTGACCAAGTTCTGGATGACCCTGTTCGGCATCAACTTCGCTATCGGGGTCGCTACCGGAATTATCCTGGAATTCGAGTTCGGCACCAACTGGTCGAACTACTCTTGGATGGTGGGGGATATCTTCGGTGCGCCGCTAGCTATAGAGGGAATCCTGGCATTCTTCCTCGAAGCCACCTTTTTTGCGGTTATGTTTTTTGGCTGGGAGCGCGTATCTACCCGCATGCACCTGTTCTCCACCTGGATGGTGGCGGTGGGCTCTAGCCTCTCCGCCCTGTGGATTCTGGTGGCCAACGGTTGGATGCAGCACCCAGTGGGGATGGTCTTTAACCCGGACTCCGCCCGGTTTGAAATGGAAAACCTGTGGGAAGTTATCTCCTCGCCCGTAGCCATCGGCCATTTTGTCCACGCTACCAGTTCCGGCTTTCTGCTGGCATCCCTGTTTGTCTTAGGAATCTCCAGTTGGTACCTGCTGCGTAACAGACATCAGAAATTTGCCCTGCGCTCTATCACCGTAGCGTGCGTCTTTGGCCTGCTCAGTTCTATCTTTGTGGCCTTCAGTGGTGACGAACACGCCTTTGTCACATCGTCAACCCAGCCCATGAAACTTGCCGCCATGGAAGGACTATACACGGGATCTTCTGGGGCCGGCCTAGTGGCAATGGGTATGCCCAACCCCCTCAAACAACCAGGAGATGAACACGACCCCTTCCTGTTCAAGGTCGAAATCCCAAAAATCTTGAGCCTGCTCGCCACCCGTGATTTCAATGGCTTTGTTCCCGGCATCGATGACCTGCTCTACGGCAATTCGGAGCACAACATCATGGGTGTGGATGAGAAAATAGGCTACGGCAAACAGGCCGTCGCGGCCTTGGGTGCGTATAAACAAGCCAAAAAAGACGGAGACGCAACTGGAGCCGCAGCCGCGCTTGCGATGTTCGATCAGCACCGCAACTATCTCGGCTACGGCCACTTGCTATCGGTGGAACACGCAGTGCCGCCAGTTTCTCTGACTTTTTATGCCTTCCGCGTCATGGTCGGCCTTGGAACCTTCTTTATCCTCCTTTTCGTTCTGTATCTGTACCTGCTTAAACGTGGCACCTTGGAGCGAAATTACCCCCTGCTTCTACTTGGAATATTTGGGATGTTTATGGGCTATGTGGCGCAACAAGCGGGTTGGATTGTGACGGAAGTTGGCCGACAGCCCTGGGCGATTCAGGACATGCTGCCGGTTACCATAGCGCGCTCCAACTTAGATACGGGGACAGTTATGACCACATTCTTTCTGTTTCTACTCTTGTTTACCGCGCTGCTGATAGCTGAGATAAAAATCATGTTGCACCAGATCGCCATCGGCCCGGAAGGAGAATAACTCATGTTTGGAAGTCTTGATTGGTCAACCCTGCAGCAACTCTGGTGGTTTATTATCTCCTTAATAGGAGCGCTGTTTATACTTCTCACCTTTGTCCAAGGGGGGCAAACCCTGCTGCTGACCGTCCCGGAAGGGGAAGATGAAAAGAGCCTTATGGTAAACTCCCTTGGACGCAAATGGGAACTGACATTCACCACCCTGGTTCTGTTTGGTGGGGCTTTCTACGCCTCATTCCCGCTATTTTATGCTTCAAGCTTCGGCGGTGCCTACTGGGTGTGGATAGCAATTCTATTTACCTTCATCATCCAAGCAGTAAGCTACGAATTCCGCACCAAGCCCAACAACTTTCTGGGGCAGAAGACCTTTGAAGTGTTTATGTTCATCAATGGTTCGGTGGGGATTCTTTTGATAGGAACAGCGGTGGGTACCTTCTTTACCGGCTCTGCCTTTACTCTGAATGATTACAATTTTGTTACGTGGGGCCACCCCTTACGCGGGCTGGAAGCTGCCTTCAGTCTATTCAACCTTAGTCTAGGGATATTTCTGGTGTTTCTAGCGCGTACCCTTGGTGCCCTGTATCTGAGCAACAACCTTGATGAATACGGCCTGGTGCAACGCCTTAAAAATTCAGCAGGGCTAAACTTCATCTGCGCGCTGCCGTTTCTCATCTATGTACTAGCGCGCCTTTTAACCATGGATGGATATGCGATTAACCCTGTAGATGGTAGCGTATTCTTGGAAGCTAATAAATACCTCCACAACCTGACTGAAATGCCGCTGAACCTAATTTTACTCTTATGCGGGTTAGTTCTGGTTATGGCAGGGGTGATCCTAAACTATTTCACCGCTTCAGTCCGAGGAATTTGGCCTGCGGGGCTGGGAACGGTGCTTACAGTGCTTGCCATTTTCTTTCTGGCCGGATACAACAATACCGCGTTCTACCCGTCAAAGCTTGACCTGGGCAGCAGCCTGACTATCTACAACGCCTCCAGTAGTCACTACACCCTCACCATGATGAGCTACGTAGCGCTGATGATTCCCGGGGTGGTCGCCTACATCATCTGGGTATGGCGTCAGATGGACCGAAAAAAACTGACGCTAATCGAAGTTATGTCTGACAAGAAAAGTTACTGAACCAAAGGAGAGACAACATGCTTTTACTGATATTGTGGGCAGCACTTATTGTAGCGGCCTATTTTGGAGCACTAAAACTACTGAGCAGCTTTGATCTTCTATAACTTGAAGTAATTTCACTTCCATAGAACTTCGTTTAAAGCCCCCTTGAATACCCCTTAATTTTTGGGATTCAAGGGGCTTTAATCTTTTATCTGCCACATAGCTGCTCCGCTTAATACGTGGCTCTCTTTCCCCCTTGACACTATCAGCCCATATAGGTATTTTAACTATCTAGTAAGAATTCCTACAATCTGTCCAGAGTGATTCCACAGCGCCTCAAGATTGTGACTGGGAA
>CAYPNO010000100.1:0-8306 GCA_964411865.1 uncultured Desulfuromonas sp.
AATGTTGACGTGCGGCTTGCTTCTATCAAATTTCTCTTTGGACATAACTTACTCCTTAGCCTTTGACCTTGGCAATGATTTCTTCGGAAATCGCCTTTGGCACTTGTTCGTAGTGATCAAACACCATTGTATATGTGGCTCGACCCTGCGTAGAGCTGCGTAAATCAGTAGCATAACCGAACATATTAGACAGAGGCACGTGAGCATTAATAACTTGCGCTCCACCACGTGAATCCATGCTCAGCACCTTACCACGTCGACTATTGATGTCGCCTATAACGTCGCCCATATATTCCTCAGGCACAACAACCTCAACTGCCATCGTAGGTTCCAGCAGTATCGGTCCTGCCTTTGCTGCGCCGCTTTTGAATCCCATAGAGCCAGCTATTTTAAACGCCATCTCTGACGAGTCGACATCATGATATGAGCCATCAAAGCAAGTAACTTTCACGTCAACAATAGGATATCCTGCAAGCACACCTGATTGAGAGGCTTCCTCTGCACCCTTACCAACTGCTGGGATATATTCACGCGGTATCACCCCACCCTTAATAGCGTCGACAAACTCGAATCCAACACCAGCCTCTTGCGGCTCGATACGCAACCAGCAGTCACCATATTGTCCACGACCGCCAGACTGACGAACAAACTTACCCTGAACCTCAACCGATTTAGTTATAGACTCACGGTATGCAACTTGAGGAGCACCTACGTTGGCCTCGACTTTAAACTCGCGCTTGAGACGATCGATAATTACCTCAAGGTGTAACTCTCCCATACCTGACAGGATAGTCTGCCCAGTTTCATCATCAGTGCGTACTCGCAACGACGGATCCTCTGACAACAGCTTACCCAACGCCACACCTAACTTCTCTTGGTCAGTTTTTGTCTTGGGCTCAACTGCAATATGAATTACCGGCTCAGGAAATTCCATGGCCTCAAGAAGACACTCGTGCTCTGGATCACAGAGGGTGTCACCTGTTCCCGAGTGCTTGAGCCCAACCGCCGCAGCAATATCACCTGAGTAAACTTCCTTAATCTCTTCACGCTTATTGGCGTGCATCTTAAGGATACGCCCAAGACGCTCTTTTTTACCTTTGGTAGAGTTAAGAATGGTTGAGCCGGTCATGGCTATTCCAGAATAAACCCGAAAGAAAGACAGCTGCCCCACAAAAGGATCGGTCATGATCTTGAAAGCTAGAGCAGCGAAAGGCCCATCGTCTCCAGCTGGCCGAGTGATCGGCTCGCCGGCATGGTCTACACCTTCGATAGGAGGAACATCTGAAGGGCTTGGCATATAATCCACAACTGCATCTAGCAGATTCTGAATACCCTTGTTTTTAAAAGCACTTCCGCAAAAAACGGGATTTATCTGAAGGTCAATTGTAGCTCGACGTATTGATGCCTTAATTTCGCCATCACTCAGAATTTCACCACCAAGATATCTCTCCATCAGCGCGTCATCATAAGTGCACAGCTCTTCAAGCAAAGCCACACGAGCGCTTTCTACTTCATCTACCATCTCATCCGGAACAGCGCAAATGTCAAAATCGGCACCAAGCGACTCATCATGCCACAGAATGGCTTTTTGAGTCACCAGATCTACAACGCCACGAAAGTTCTCTTCTTTCCCAATAGGCAGTTGCATGGGCACAGGATTAGCACCCAGGCGATCACGCATCATGGCGACACCACGACCAAAGTCTGCCCCAATACGATCCATTTTATTGATAAAAGCGAGACGAGGAACGCCATACTTGTCAGCCTGACGCCATACAGTCTCAGATTGAGGCTCAACACCTCCGACCGAACAAAACACTGCGACCGCGCCGTCAAGCACACGCAGCGAGCGTTCAACTTCAATGGTGAAGTCAACATGGCCAGGGGTATCGATGATGTTTACACGATGATCTTTCCAGAAACAGGTAGTTGCAGCTGAGGTGATAGTAATTCCGCGCTCTTGCTCCTGCTCCATCCAGTCCATAGTTGCTGCACCGTCATGGGTTTCGCCGATTTTATGCGATATACCTGTATAGAAAAGGATACGCTCTGTCGTAGTGGTTTTACCGGCGTCGATGTGAGCCATAATACCGATATTTCGTGTGTTTTCTAGAGATACTTTACGTGCCACTTCTCAACTTCCTCCAGACTCAGTTCGCTACCAGCGATAATGGGCAAAAGCCTTATTCGCTTCGGCCATGCGATGGGTGTCTTCCTTTTTCTTTACTGCTCCGCCGCGACCGTTGGACGCATCAAGAAACTCTGCTGCCAAACGCTCACGCATGGTACGCTCACCACGCTTACGTGATGCGTCGAGCACCCAGCGAATAACCAAGGCATTACGCCTATCGGCACGAACCTCAATCGGCACTTGATATGTTGAGCCACCAACTCGGCGAGACTTAACCTCTAGCAGAGGGCGAACATTTTCAAACGCCTTCTTAAATACCTCTAGTGGCTCCTCCCCGCTTCGCTCGGCAATCAAATCAAAGGCTCCGTACACTATCGATTCCGCAACACTTTTTTTACCCCCCAACATCAGGTGGTTTACAAATTTTGTCACGACTCGATCGTTGTACTTAGGATCAGCGAGAACAACTCTTTTTGCTACTTCTCTTCTTCTAGGCATCTTAAACGACCTCTTTTATAACTGATGTCCTACTTTGGACGCTTTGCTCCATACTTGGAACGACCCTGCATACGACCCTGCACGCCAGCAAGATCCAGCGCTCCGCGAACGATATGATAACGCACACCTGGCAAGTCCTTAACTCGCCCTCCGCGTACAAGTACGACGGAGTGCTCTTGCAAGTTATGCCCCACCCCTGGAATATAGGAAGAAACTACGATTCCATTGGTCAAACGCACACGAGCAACTTTCCTGAGCGCCGAGTTCGGCTTTTTAGGGGTAGTGGTATACACCCTAGTGCATACTCCACGACGCTGTGGATTAGCTTGCAGCGCACGCGAGGCGCTTTTGCGCACTTCTTTCTTGCGCCCTTTATTGATCAATTGATTGATTGTCGGCATTTCTTACTCCCGAAATTACTATTCACAGAATTGAAAGAACTTTACCCCCCGTAGGGGGGAGAAAACTCGCGGACAATAACAACTGTCTAAACCAAAGTCAAGCAGTTGTTATCACGCCACCATTTATTTTTACCACCGACTCTGCATATTAACAGATATGAGAGCCGGTGGAGTCTATCTATATCGCAGCTGGCTCCTGAACCTCCTTTGGATTTTTATCGGAACTATCGTCAGAACCTTCGGCCTTGGCCCCATCATCAAGTTCAGAACTTATCAGCTTTACCGTACGGTATTCAGAGATTCCGGTACCAGCTGGTATCAAGCGGCCCATAATGACATTTTCTTTCAGACCGGTCAGATTATCGTCTTTGCCCTCAATCGCTGCCTGAGTCAAGACCTTTGTAGTTTCTTGGAAGGAAGCGGCAGAGATAAAGGACTCAGTAGAGAGTGAAGCCTTTGTTATACCAAGCATTATCGGCTCCCCTACTGCAGGCACATTGCCATCAGCGACTATACGCGCGTTTTCTTTTTCAAATTCCGCACGAGATACCTGGTCATCAATCAGAAAATCAGTATCTCCAACTTCGCGGATTGCTACGCGACGGAGCATCTGACGCACAATTGTTTCGATATGTTTATCATTGATACTTACCCCCTGGAGACGATACACCTCTTGAACCTCGTCAACTAAATACTTTGCAAGTTCTTTTTCGCCAAGGACGCGCAGAATATCGTGTGGATTTCTCGAACCATCCATGAGGGGGTCACCAGCGACTACCAAATCGCCCTCCTGCACACTGATATGCTTCCCCTTGGGGATCAAGTATTCCATCGGATCACCGAAATCAGGAGTTACTACAACCTTACGCTTCCCCTTGGTGTCTTTGCCATAAGTAACTATCCCGTCTATCTCGCTGAGAATGGCAAATTCTTTTGGCTTACGTGCTTCAAACAGTTCAGCTACGCGTGGCAAGCCGCCAGTGATATCTTTGGTCTTGGTCGTTTCGCGCGGAATCTTAGCGAGAATGTCCCCTGGAGCCACATCAATATCCTCCGCGACATTGATGTTCGACCCAACGGGAAGCATATAACGTGCGACCAAGCCATTAGGCAGTTTGATAGACTTCCCCTCCTCATCCTTGAGAATGATACGGGGACGCTTATCAGAGGCTTTAGTCTCGATGATAACCTTACGTGACAGCCCAGTTACATCGTCAACTTTCTCATCCATGGTCTGGCCAACGATAATATCGCCGTAGTGCACACGTCCACCTACTTCAGTAAGAACCGGCATTGTGTACGGATCCCACTCCGCAAGGTGGGTTCCCGCTGCAATCTCAGCACCTGGACCATGCAGCACTTTCGCTCCATATAGCAGCTCGTGACGCTCGCGCTCGCGACCGGTCTCATCTACTATTACAATCTGTCCTTTACGGTTGGTTACGATATGATGTCCGTCTCGATTGAGCACCGACTTCAGGTTGTCAAAACGCAACACCCCGTCGTAGCGTGCTTCGAGGGATGTCTGCTCAGCACTTCTAGATGCCGCGCCACCAATGTGGAACGTACGCATGGTAAGCTGAGTACCCGGCTCACCGATGGACTGAGCTGCGATAACGCCTACCGCTTCACCAAGATTTACCAAATGCCCACGTGCTAAATCTCGTCCATAGCACGATGCACAAATGCCCTTTTTGCTTTTACAGGTAAGGACTGAGCGTATCTTTACGCGTTCTATCCCAGCATCTTCAATTTGATGCACCAATGACTCTGTAATCTCTTGATTAGCCTTGACGATCACATCACCATTGACAGGGTCACACACATCTTCAAGAGCGGATCGACCAAGAATACGGTCCCCTAGCGACTGGATAACCTCTCCAGAATCTATCAGTGAGGAGATCACAACACCGTCGAGAGTCTGGCAATCAAACTCGGTAATTATGGCATCTTGTGCGACATCCACAAGACGACGTGTTAAATAACCGGAGTTTGCAGTTTTGAGTGCGGTATCAGCCAGACCCTTACGCGCACCGTGAGATGATATAAAATACTGTAACACCGTCAACCCCTCACGAAAATTCGCAGTTATGGGGGTCTCGATGATCTCTCCCGAAGGCTTTGCCATGAGTCCACGCATTCCAGCCAGCTGACGAATCTGCTGCGCACTACCTCGAGCGCCAGAATCTGCCATCATATGAATGGCATTGAACGAAGGTGCGTCAACAACTTCTCCTTCTTCAGACTCAAACCGATCGGTGGACAAATCTTTAAGCATGGTTGTTGAGATATCCTCAGTACACTTTGCCCAGATATCCACGACTTTATTGTAGCGCTCTCCGTCAGTTATCAAACCTTCGGTGTACTGGCTCTGAATCTCCTTAACACCTTCCATTGAGGCATCAATATAGTCTTGTTTGCTCTCAGGCACTACCATATCATCAAGGCCAATTGAGATGCCGGCCAAGGTCGAGTAGCGATAACCAGTTTGCTTGAGCCTGTCTGCCAGAATTACAGTCTGCTTGTTCCCCGCAAGGCGAAAACTGGCGTCAATGAGTTCCGCTACCTGCTTCTTAGTCATCACCCTGTTAATCTGATCAAAGGGGATCACATCTGGAACAACTTCGCGCAAAATAACACGCCCAACTGCAGTATCGATAAGCTCCGGCTTCCCACCCGCAACTGGGCTCATGCGAACCTTGACTCCAGCCTGCAGATCAGCTTCCCCAGAATCGTACGCAATACGTACTTCATCGGGAGAACTGAATATCTTACCCGTGCCCTTAATGAAGGGGCGAATACGCGTCATATAATACAGCCCAAGAATCATATCTTGGGACGGCACAATAATAGGCTTTCCACTAGCCGGAGAAAGGATATTGTTGGTTGACATCATCAGTACGCGCGCTTCTATCTGACTTTCGATGGAAAGCGGCAGATGAACCGCCATCTGGTCTCCGTCAAAGTCAGCATTGAAAGCGGTACACACCAGTGGGTGCAATTGAATGGCCTTGCCCTCAATTAGAACTGGCTCAAAAGCTTGGATACCAAGGCGGTGCAGGGTTGGAGCACGGTTCAACATAACAGGATGCTCCCGGATAACATCCTCAAGCACGTCCCAGACCTCGGTCTTTTCTTTTTCCACCATCTTTTTTGCACTTTTAATGGTGGTACACAAACCTAGCTCTTCAAGCTTATTGTAAATAAAGGGCTTAAATAGTTCCAAAGCCATCTTTTTTGGCAAGCCACATTGATGAAGCTTAAGTTCTGGCCCCGCAACAATAACGCTACGTCCCGAGTAATCGACCCGCTTACCTAGCAGGTTTTGCCGAAAACGACCACCCTTGCCTTTGAGCATGTCTGATAATGATTTTAACGGGCGCTTATTCGGCCCAGTAATGGCGCGCCCACGTCTACCATTATCAAACAGTGCATCCACAGCTTCTTGCAACATTCGTTTTTCGTTGCGAATAATTACTTCCGGTGCAAATAGGTCCATAAGGCGCTTGAGCCGGTTATTACGGTTAATAACACGTCGATACAGATCGTTGAGATCAGAGGTAGCAAACCTTCCTCCGTCCAAAGGTACTAGAGGACGCAATTCCGGTGGTAAAACCGGCAGAGTTTCTAAAATCATCCACTCCGGACGGTTATTGCTACGCAAAAAGGCGTTGACCACCTTAAGGCGCTTGGCCACCTTCTTTTTTTTAGCTTCGCTCGTGGCTTCGCGCATCTCGACACGTAGATCCTGCCCAATATTTTCAAGATCAAGTGCCGCAAGAAGTTCCCGAATTGCCTCAGCGCCCATACCTGCAACAAATTGACCAGAATATTCGGCCATAAGCTCATGATATTTGTCTTCAAGCAGAACTTGTCCAACTGTAAGCTCAGTATCTGCACTATCGAGAACAATATACGCTTCAAAGTATAAAACTTTTTCTAGATCCTTGAGAGTCATGTCCAGCAGGGTGCCGATGCGTGACGGCAGCGACTTTAAAAACCAGATATGCGCTACCGGACACGCCAAGTCAATGTGCGCCATGCGCTCGCGCCTCACCTTGCTTGGAATAACCTCGACCCCACATTTTTCACACACAATCCCACGGTGCTTCATGCGTTTATATTTGCCGCAATTACACTCATAGTCCTTAACTGGGCCGAAAATTTTAGCGCAGAACAAGCCGTCACGCTCCGGCTTAAAGGTACGATAATTTATGGTCTCGGGTTTCTTGACTTCCCCAAAGGAGCGCTCGCGGATCATCTCAGGTGACGAGATCGACAAACGTATGGTATCAAAACTCAACGGATCCTTGGGACGCTCAAACAGGTTAATAATATCTTCCAAAACTCATCTCCTTAAGGGATGGCAGTGCTATTCTTTTTCGTCTTCGAGCAGCTCAACATCAAGGCACAGAGCCTGAAGTTCTTTCAGCAACACATTGAAGGACTCAGGCAAACCAGCTTCAAGGGTATGCCTGCCTTTAACAATAGCCTCATACATTCTGGTCCTTCCAGCCACATCATCCGACTTGACCGTAAGGAATTCCTGCAACGCATGAGATGCTCCATATGCTTCCATGGCCCACACTTCCATCTCACCGAGCCGCTGACCACCAAACTGTGCCTTACCACCCAGGGGTTGCTGCGTAACTAAGCTGTAAGGACCAATGCTCCTAGCATGAATCTTATCATCAACCAAGTGGTGCAATTTAAGCATGTACATGATCCCGACGGTGACTTTTTCCTTAAATGCTTCTCCAGTCCTTCCGTCATACAGGGTCATCTGCCCCGATGTTGCATAGCCGGCTTTGGTAAGCTGTGCTTTGACATCTTCTTCACTCACACCTTCAAAGACTGGACTTGCCATCGGCACTCCACGGGACAGACGCATAGCTAGTTTGTTTACGTCTCGCTCGGATAGATCATCCACAAATGGATCCAACCCTTTGTCTGCGTAAATATCTTTTATTTTCGCACGCAGCTCATCGCTACTGGCTCTACGATCGAGTTCTACCTGAATCTGAGCACCAAGGCCACGGGCAGCAAGCCCCATGTGAATCTCAAGGATCTGCCCGATATTCATGCGTGACGGTACGCCCAGTGGGTTCAAAACAATTTCCACAGGTGTTCCATCTGCGGCGTAAGGCATATCCTCTTCGGGAAGAATCCGCGATAAGACCCCCTTGTTACCATGGCGGCCAGCCATTTTATCTCCGACCGAGAGCTTACGTTTGATGGCGACATAAACTTTAACCATCTTTATCACGCCAGGAGGG
>CAYPNO010000101.1:0-8236 GCA_964411865.1 uncultured Desulfuromonas sp.
ATATAACTTTGTTTTGAGAATAGGCATGGTTTCAAGACCAAGCATATAATGCTGACGGATATGATAAATAAGCACTGGATCACTCGATATCACGGCGTCTACATCACCATTGGTCAGGGCCTCAAGAGACAAGACATGATCTGAAAACTCAACTACTTTAATCTGCGGATAGTGTTTCGCAAGAATTTTCTGATGCCAGTATCCACGAATAACCCCAACTTTCTTTCCACTCAGATATTCCAGCGATTTTGCTGCGGGGTTTTTTTTCCTCGTAGCCAGCCCGGTGTAGGTGCTTAGAAACGGTTTGGTGAAACAGGCAAATTCACGCCTGGAGGGGGTATCAACCATAGCCATGACGACATCAACTTTGCCTCGCTTAAGTCCTGTCATAGCATCGGCCCAGGTTTGATCCGTTATGTACTCAATTTCAACCCCGAGGCGCCGTGCCAGAATGTTGGTCAAGTCAACCACAAATCCGTGTGCTTCGCCATTCTTCACATACACAAATGGATGATAGCCGCGCTCTGCGTGCACCCTTATTACCGGATGTGCATGCAGGAAATCACGCTCCTCCAGGGTTAAACCAGGGAGATAATCATGCGCAGCCACCGGAGCCTCCGCCCACAGTAGTTCTGCCCCCAACACCAGCAACATTGTAACCAGCAGCAACAACCACCAGGTGGCGCGCAACCCGAGGCCAAAGCAAGTACGGAGAAAAACGCTAGAGTCCTGGAGAAAAAAAGCAGGCTGCATGCTCATTCCTTTCCGGTGCAGAAGTGCAAAACACCCCAAGCGGATAACCCGCCCTAAAAGCCCTGACAGATAACTCAGCTGTTGCGGATATAATTAAAGAGTAACACAAGTTAAACAAATGCCTGTATCGAAGAATTCTTTACCTACCCATCTTTTTCTTGTCCCCCTTTTCTCGTTTCTGTCCACTCTTTTGAGCACCTGGACCTCGAATGCATGGGGTTGAACCCTTGCCCATCTTCTTAGTAACGTAATTGGCGTTACGGTTTGAGGCTCTACCTGTAATTTGCTCAAAAAGCTCTTCGCACCCGAGCATACGCAACGCACTGCGTACTAAACTATATTGCTGTGGTTGATGTGCAAGGAGCAGGGCTTTCTGCATCCGGCGCTCCTGTGGATCTCTGCTAACTTCCACCTTAGCACCGCTGAATGGATCAATTCCGGTGTAGTAAACACAAGTGGCAAAGGTGCCTGGAGTCGGGGTAAACTCCTGTACCTGTTCCACCACAAGGCCATGTCGACGTAATGCTAGCGCTGTGTTCAACATATCGTTAAGGCTGCTGCCCGGATGTCCCGCCATCAAATAAGGGACGACGGAGCAACGGCGATCGTTTTTACGTTGGGTGGCATAAAATTGACGCAGAAAAACGTCGAATAATTCCGGTGCTGGTTTGCGCATATGCTTGAGGAGTTGCGCACTTAACGCTTCCGGCGCGACCTTGAGCAACCCACCGACATGATGATTGAGCAATTCGTTGCGATACTCTGGTTGGCGTGCCAGTAAATCAAAGCGGATTCCCGACGCGACATACAGGTGCTTTACCCCGGCTATCTTGCGCAGAGTGCGTAACAGTTCGGCGGCAGCTGTATCATCGGTATTCAAGTTGGTGCAGATGGCCGGATGCAGGCAGCTATCGCGCTGACATTTCTTGCAACGGAGTGGATCAATTACGGTTGTAGCGTACATATTCGCCGTCGGTCCACCCACATCGGTAATAGTGCCACCAAACGCATCATCACGAACGATATCCCTTACCTCGGCAGCGATGGACGCCGGCGAACGCGATTGAACCCGCCTTCCCTGATGGGCGCTGATGGCGCAAAAGGCGCACCCGCCCTGACATCCACGATGGCTGGTAACTGACCAACGAATCTGGGTAAAGGCAGGGATCTCCTCGTTGTAGGACGGATGGGGGCGGCGGCTGAATGGGAGGGCATACACCGCATCGAGTTCCGCTGCGCTCATAGGCTCAGCGGGGGGATTAACCACCAGATAACGCCCCGTATGCTCCTGCACCAAACGTTTCTGCCCCGCACGCTCAGTTAGTGCGAACGCAGCTGCATAAGTAGCCTTATCATGCTCAAGAGCGGCAAAAGCAGGCAACTGCTCCCCCGACACGGGGACCGAACTGAGCCAAGCGGTCCCTTCGACGCGGGTGATAGCCTCAATCCGCCGGCCGCTATCGAGCAGGGACACCACCTGCGCCAAACTCTTCTCGGCCATCCCGTACACAAGCAGATCTGCTTTAGAATCAACCAAAATTGAGCGCCGTACTTTATTACTCCAGTAATCATAGTGGGCGAAACGGCGTAAACTTGCCTCAATACCCCCAATTATTACCGGCATGCTTGTAGACGCACTCCCCTGATCCTCCCTGAGCTCTCCCTTAAACGCCCCCTTAACTGCAGCAGTGTAGGCAATCAAAGCTCGGTCCGGACGCGCCCCCGCACGTCCGCCAGGGGTGTATGCATCATCGTTGCGCACCTTTTTCGCCGCCGTATAATGATTCACCATCGAATCCATAGCACCGGAGGAGATCGCCACGCACAACCGTGGACGCCCCATCACCTGAAATGCCGCCGGATTATGCCAGTCAGGCTGGGCAATAACCCCGACCCGCCACCCCTTGGCTTCAAGGGTTCGCGCCAATAGCGGTACTCCAAAAGAGGGATGATCCACATAGGCATCACCAGAGACAAACAGCACATCAAGCTCATCCCCGCCGCCCGCGTCCCTCTCCGTCCGGTTGGTAGGGCTACAGGGTAGCATGGTGGCAGCACATGTCTGTTTTTTCACTTTAGTCATGTTTAGATGCCTCTATAAATCTAAGTTCCTACGCTTAAAGAACAACTCATCACATACGCATTGAAACAGGTTATCACCTTGAATTTACACAATTTCAGCCATATCGTTTAAGCTAATCTGCTTGAATTCTTCAGTATCACAGAAACTGCACAACCTGCAATACAAGTCACACGGGTCTTAAGGCAAAGTATCTTAGCCCATTGCTGAAGCAGCCCCCATCAATTGCTCCTAAAAGCGATGAAATTCACTTCGGCACACATTTATATTTATGCACATCGTTCTACCGGGGCTTTTTATGCTAGGATGGCGCGCCCAACTTGGGCTGAGGTACGAATTTAGCGCGCTGGGCTTGACACCCACCCTGTTACCTGAAAAAATGCCGCTGATTTCCACTTCAGACCACTCAAACGACCCGCAAAACAATCTTTACTCTAAATTCAAATCCAGGAGACTCCTACATGCGTAAGAGCATCAATATCGGCACTAGACGCAGCAAATTGGCATTATGGCAGGCATATTATGTGCAGGATCTACTTGAAAAGGCCGGGCTTGATACCAACATTGTCGAAATAGAAACCAAAGGCGACAAAATTCTCAATGTGTCTATTGCCAAGATTGGCAGCAAGGGGGTTTTTACCGAAGAACTAGAAGAGCAACTGCGCAACGGAGATATAGATATCGCGGTTCATAGCGCCAAGGATATGCAGTCTGAACTACCTGCTGGATTTGAGATTATCGCCTTCACCGAGCGAGAAAAAATCAATGATGTGGTGGTCAGTAGAGATAAAAACCTACGTTTGGCCGACACCAGCCACCCCCTGACGGTTGGGTCTTCATCGGTACGGCGCCGCGCGATGTTGAAAGCCTACTATCCCCACATCAACGTGATTGAAATGCGCGGCAACCTGCAAACACGAATCGGCAAAATGGATGACGGCCAGTGTGACGCCATCCTGCTGGCGTATGCCGGGGTCCACCGCATGGGCTACAACGATCTGATTGCTGAAATTCTACCGGCAGACCAGTTCATACCCCCGGTAGGACAAGGCAGTGTCGCTATCGAAGCCGCTGACACCCTAGACGCCGCTAAGCGCGAATTAATCCGCACTGCGGTCAATCACCCCGCCACCGAATATCGCCTGAATGCAGAGCGCGCGTTTCTGAAAACCCTCAAGGGTGGGTGCAGCATTCCTGCCTTCTGCACCGCTGACTATAACCCTGCCGGCGAACTAAAAGTCTGCGGTGGAATCATTAGCCTCGATGGAACACAGAAAATTTTTAACGAGCTGTGTGGCCCCAAGGAAGAAGCGGCAGAGCTCGGACACAAACTGGCACAAAGAACCTTGGATCAGGGTGGCGCCGAGATTCTAGCGCAGATTAACGCTTTGCGGGATAAGGAAGAAGGGTAAATATGGAGTGGCAAGGGCGATTCGTGAATCGCCCCTACCGCTGCAAGTAAGCTACGATAGAATCAGCCACCTCATCTTGGGTGGCGGTGGGATTATTAAGGGTGAGGTCTGCGTATTTGCGATATAGCAGCAGGCGTTCCGCATAGAGTTCTTCGAAACTCTGCTGGGGAGCGCAGGCAATGCCGCGGGTTTCAAAGTCATGGATACGCCGACAGATTTCGGCGTAGGGCAAATCTAAAAACACTATGGTGGATATTCGCTGCAGATGCTCCATGGCTTTATGGCTGTACACCGCGCTGCCCCCGGTGGCAATAACGCAGTTTGTCACCCGTAGCTGGAGAATCTCCTCCTCTTCGATGTGGCGCAAAACCTTGTAGCCCTCCGTATCAAGGATATGCTGCAAAGAGCGACCCTGACGCGCTTGAATCAGGATATCGGTATCCACAAAGGCAAAAGAGAGTTTTTTAGCCAGCACCACTCCGACGGTGCTCTTCCCTGCCCCAGGCATGCCGATGAGGGTGATATTTTTGCAGGGTGGCGGACCCGCCGCCCGCTTACTCACGCCCTCACTTCCCACTGACCTGTTGGTACTTCATCGCACCAAATAGTTCGTCAAATATCTCTGCGACCGTCTCGATGCGCTCGGCCTTCCAGGCGTTGGTACCGCAGAAAATCAGGCCAGTCTCGCGATCCCCCCGCTGCGCCCGATCCAGCGCATGGACAATGCAAAAACGCTCCCCGGATTCGCGGTAAGCGCATTTTTTCAGACACGCAGACCGGCAATGGATGTTCCCGTCCACATCGTGGGCACGAATTTGCTCAAGATTGCCCTTAATGGCGCGTCCCGGCAATCCGGCAGGGCTCATAATCAAGCCGATATCTTCCTTGGTACAATCGAGATATGCCTGTTTGAACGCTGGTTCGGCATCACATTCTTCGGTGCACACAAAACGGCTCGCCATCTGCACCCCATCCGCCCCTTGTGCCAAGGCATATTCTACATCGGCGCGGTCCCAGATGCCACCAGCCGCAATCACCGGCATATCTGTGCCCCATTTTTCTCTGAAATATTCTTTTACCGCGCGCACTGTGGCGTATTGATCGTACTGGCCGGTGCCGATATTTTCCAGCTTCTCACCCAGGTGTCCCCCTGCGGTATCAGGGTCTTCAACCACGACAGCATCGGGCATCCGCTTGTGGCTTTTGCTCCACTTGCGCGCGATCAGTTCTGCCGCTTTGAGCGATGACACAATGGGAACCAGAGCGACATCAGGATAATCCTCTGTAAGCTTTGGCAGGTTCATGGGCAACCCGGCTCCGGAGACAATGACCTTGGCGCCCCCTTCACAACTGGCACGCACGATGTCATCGTAATTACTCACCGCGACCATGCAGTTGGTGCCGATTATGCCGTCCGGGGCAATTTCGTATGCCTTGCGCAGCTCTTCTTTAAGCGCCTCGGGATCAGCAGTGAAAAAATTTTTCCCTGTGTAAAGGGGGCTATTTAGAGCTAGACCAGCGGTAGCTATCAGACCGACGCCACCGCACAGGGCGACATTGCCTGCCAGATTGGCTGCCGATATACGCACCCCCATTCCTCCTTGAATGATGGGATAAGGGATCTGGTGTTTTCCTATACTCAATGGCATCATAACTATATCTCCTTGGACTCCTTGGGCTCCTTGGGTCTATTTACAGCTGGCTTTTTTTATTGCAGCGGTGGGACAACACTTAGATCCCACGCCACCACAAATATCGACGCAGACACCATAACCTAATTCTCGAAGGTTCCAGGCAGCCTTTTGATCTCGGATACTAGCAGATGACGTCTGGCAACTTATGTAATATTTATGTAAAAGTTGAGCGTACTCACGCTACTCTGTTGAGCTATAATCTCAGACATCATTTACTATCCCTACCATCGCAACACCGGAGTTCTTGATGAAATTTCAAAAACCGGCCTTAAACCCTTTACTCGCTTTTATTGCGATTCAATGCTGTTGGATCGCTGTTGTGGTTTTCTGGATCTACTGGTTTCTCGGGAGCCATCGGAAGTTTCGTAGCGTCGCAGAACAATATGGTCCCGAATTACTTAATCCTGGCATAGAATGGTTCATCCTGTTTGAAGGACTCTTGCTGCTCCTGGTAATTCTAGGGGGGGTATATGTCATCTTTCTTTACTGGAGACGCCAACTTTCATTGAACCGCGAGCAGCGTTTTTTTATCTCACAGGTTACCCATGAACTAAAATCACCGGTTGCGTCGTTACAACTCCATCTCGAAACCATCGAGCGCCATCATCCAACTGATGAACAACTGGGTGCGTTTGTCACCACCATGATCAGCGACACTAGGCGCCTTGATGAATTGATCTCCAAAATGCTGACCGCAAACCGTTTAGAGCAGAGCAGGTGGCGTTTAGCCCTGCGCCCGTATGACCTATCTAACTTCGTACAAAACTTCGTTGCAACCTGGGGAAAGCAACAGCAACAGGAAACTCTCGATCTAACCTGCAATATTGAAGCCGCTATCCATGTGCGTCTGGACCCAGAAACATTCAACATTGTGCTACGCAACTTGCTGGAGAACGCGCTGAAATACTCCAACCCCCCAGCGCACATCCACGTTATCCTGAGCCGTGTTGGCAACTTCGCCCTTTTACAGGTACGCGATCAGGGGCGAGGGATACCAACAGAGGAGCAACGCCGGGTTTTTCGTATGTTCTATCGGCGGCCTCAGGGAGAATACAATGTCAAGGGCACTGGCCTGGGGCTATTCATTGTCAAGGCGCTGGTCAAACGGCATAAGGGGCGGGTTGATCTAGAAAGCGCCGGACGCGACTGTGGTTGCTGCGTGAGCATAAAGATCCCGCTGCTTCGAACCTGCGCAGGAGAATAAACATGGTGCCAAGAAGGATTCTATTGGTCGAAGATGAGCTTCACATCGCCAAGGGGATTGTCTTTAACCTTGAGCATGAAAATTATCATGTGGAGCATGTAGAAACTGCCAGAGCAGCTTTCGAACATTTGCGCCAGAGCCATTTCGACCTAGTCATTCTCGACCGCATGTTGCCTGACTCACCCGATGGCTTGGAGGTCTGCGCGCAGATTCGCGCATTAGACGCACAGTTGCCGATCCTGATGCTCACCGCCATGGGGCGGGAACAGGACAAAATCGATGGTCTACGCCATGGTGCTGATGACTACCTGACCAAACCATTTAATCTCTCCGAGCTGCTTCTACGTGTAAGTGGTATGTTACGCCGCGCCCAGTGGTACCGCTCCAAACCCACAGGGGAATTATTCCGCCTGGGGGGATGGCAGATCAACCTTGGCAGCGGCGAAACCTCGCGTGGGACAACCTCTTTTATTTTAACTGAACTTGAGCTGCGCATGCTGCGCCTGTTTATTGAGCGTCAGGGGGAAATCCTGCCACGCGCTTTTTTACTTAAGTCCGTATGGGGGATGGCGCCAGACACCGAAACCCGCTCCTTAGATAATTTCATTGTGCGCCTGCGTAAATATTTCGAACCTGACCCCTCCCACCCTGTTCACTTCATCACGAAGCGCGGCAAGGGCTATCTGTTCCGCAGATAATTGATAGATAGACAGAGTAAGGCGAAATCAGTTGCATAACAGCACACGTTCCCTATAATCGGGCGAGTAATTGACACAGCGTTCTATTTATACTTTTAAATTCAACGACAGGAGGTTTACTAAATGAAAGCCGTATTAATGGATGGATTTGGCGGCACTGAGGTGTTGTCCGTCGGTGAGATTGCCAAGCCGAGCCCGAAAGGCGGAGAAGTCCTGATAAAGGTAGCTGCTACAAGTATCAACCGCCCCGATCTGGTGCAGCGTGCCGGCAACTATCCCGCCCCCCCAGGCGATTCCGAAATTCTGGGCCTGGAGGTTGCTGGAGTAATCGAAGAAGTTGGAGCCGAAGTTAAGAACTGGAAACCGGGGCAGAGAGTCATGGCACTGGGTGGTGG
>CAYPNO010000102.1:0-8170 GCA_964411865.1 uncultured Desulfuromonas sp.
ATTCCTTTCTATACTAAACCTCACAAGGGCGGCTGCGGTGTTCGAGGCAGATTGCGGGTCAAGCCCGCAATGACGCAAACAACCAACCCCCCTCAATCCTCCCCAAATCCCCCCCTATGAAATAGGGGGGAAGGGAGCGCAGCGGAAATGGAGGTGCTTTTGAACTCTAAGCAAGGAGCAGCGACCATGCCGGTATATCTTGACTGTAACGCCACAACTCCGGTGGAACCTGCGGTCGCCAAGTTGGCGGCGCGGTTTCTTGAACAGGATTATGGCAACCCCGCCAGCCCGATCCACGATTATGGGCTCTTTGCCCGCGCTGCGGTGGAACATGCACGCGCCCAGATTGCCCGCGTGGTTTGTGCGCGCCCCGACGAGGTGATTTTCACCAGTGGTGCCACCGAAGCGAACAATATCGCCATCCTCGGTCTGGCACAGTCTGCGTTGGCTGAAGGGAAGCGCCATGTCATCACCACCGCCATCGAGCATAAAGCGGTGTTGGAACCCTTTGAGGCGCTGGAGCGCCTTGGGTTTGAGGTGGAAATCCTCCCCGCGGGGACGGATGGGCGCTTTGAGCCGCACCAGTTGGCGGCGGCGCTGCGCCCCGATACGGCGCTGGTTTCGACCATGCAGGTGAACAATGAAACGGGGATTGTGCAGCCCCTTGACGCGGTTGCCGACATTCTTGCGCCGCACTCGGCCTGGTGGCATGTGGACGCGGCCCAGGGTTTCGGCAAGGAGCTCGAACAACTGCGCCAGCCGCGCATCGACCTCCTGAGTATCAGCGGGCACAAGATCTACGCTCCCAAGGGGATAGGGGCGCTCATTGCGCGCAAGCGCGATGCCAAACTGCCACCTTTGCAGCCTCTGATGTTTGGCGGCGGGCAAGAGCAGGGGTTGCGCCCCGGCACATTGCCGGTTCCCCTCATTGTTGCCCTTGGCGAAGCAGCGAAGCTCGCCCTACGTGCGCACGCACAGCGTCAGGAGTTTTGCCGAACTTTCCGGGTGGCGGCGCTGGCGGCGCTAACGCGCGTGGGTGCGGTGCAGAATGGAGCGGAAGCCCATTGCCTGCCCCATGTGATAAACGTTTCAATTCCCGGCATCCCTTCCGATCAGGCGATCCACGCTTTGAAGGAGGTGATTGCCATCTCCAGCACGTCAGCCTGCACCTCCCACACCCGTACCCCCAGCCATGTGCTGGCAGCTATGCAGCTGCCCTTTGAGCTGGCGGAAAGCTCCCTGCGCCTGTCCTGGTGCCATATGACCCCGGCGGTGGATTGGGAGCAAGTAAGCGACATTCTTCAACACTTGCGTAAAGCATGAAAGGAGCGCCACATGAACACATTATTTAAAGAGTTAGAAGAGGTAACCCTGGAGCAGTTCAACCACGGCGAGTTGCCCCAATGGCTGGCGGATCCGGTGTTGGAGGTTGCGCGTAATCCGCAGCAATATGCAGACAACGAATATCACGTAGAAATGTTGCTGGCGCAGGTGCTTGAATACGACGTCTACGCTGAAGCTGGCTGCTGCAAATGGGCGTACGACCACGAAGATATTAAGCGCACCCTGCGCTGGCTGGATGAAGCACAGCTGGCGGCGAAAGGAGCGTAATTAGCTATGGATATTTTTGCCGAACTCAAAAGCACCACCCAGGCGGCGCAGCGCGAGCAGGAGCTGCCCGATTTCCTCGCCGCCAAGGTTTTCGCTATTTTGGACGACCCGACCCCGTTTCGCGGGCGCGAAGCTGAACTGCGCGAGCTCGTGGATCAGCTTGCGCTCTACGACACCTATGGGCAGACCGGCTATATCGGCATGGGGGTAGATAGCGTTATCCTGACCAAGACCCTCAAAAAACTCTGGGGCGAGGAGGGATCTTCTCTCTACTGAGTAAATTAGGTACTTTCTTTCGCTCGACGTTGACTTAACCCCGTCATTGCGGGCTTGACCCTGTAATCTGGTTCGACCCCCGATGACTCTCTTTTGAGGGGATCCTGAATCGAGTTCAGGATGGCGGTGCGGTTGGGAGATGACGCGACATCCAAAGCATATCCATGGTATCGTTGCCAATCGTAGGGGCACCTACCCGTGGGTGCCCTGGTTCAACACCGCAGATATGCGACCGCTGGAACGGGAAGGCTTTATATGGGGCTGCTGCCAGAATGATTTCCCTTGATCACGTAACGCTTGCCATCTCATCCGCACTGTTAAATTGTGTAATGGCAGGCTTGTTATTACATGCATGGTATCGAGGCAAGACCTACTCAGGCTTTGGTTTATGGGGAATAGGTGCTGGGTGCTGGGCCTTGGGTGCGGTACTTGTGCTGGTGCGCCCGGAATTTGTCCCCACAGCGGCTATTGTGCTGGTGGGCAATATTCTCATGATGGCGCATGTAATGTTGTACTACGAAGGGTTCAGGCGCTATTACCAATTGCCCAAGCTTTGGTGGGGTACTCCGCTGAACCTGGGCCTTTTCTCGTTTCAATTCGCACTTCAAGCCTATTTTGTTTTTATTGACGACAACTTTGCTCTTCGCTCAATCCTTGCTTCCAGCCTGCTTTGTTTCTACTTTACCCGCCTTATTGTCGAGCCAGCGTTTGCCGCACGCGCTAAACCTTATATTTTCTCGATTCAAAAGTTATGGTCAATCTCTTTAGCTCCAGTAGTTCTGTTGTTGCTGATTCGTTGCTATTGGTTATTACCGTTTTGTTGTGACTGGTCTCAGCCGAACGGGGGGAAATTATTAGCTCCAGATTTGCACCTTGATCCGGTTCTTGCATACATTTTATTGTTCGGCATAATTTCTCAATTCGTCCATTTATACACGTTTCTATTGTTGACTAATGCTCGGATTGTTGAAGACTTGCGCTCCAGTATGGAAAGCTTCAAGAGCTTGACCGAGAGTGCTCCAAACTTGGTTCTTAAGCTCGATTTGAACATGAATATTATTTACTCTAATTCCTTCTGCCGCACGCTTCTTGGTTATGACTCTGAAGAGATTTTGCATCGTTGCATAAGTGATTTTATGGTTGAAGTCAGTCACGCTGAAATTATGCAACGTCGCATAAAACTGATCGCGAATAAAGGTAACGGCATCAAAACGGGAAGCCTGAACTCGGAGTATTTGCTCCTGCACAAAGAGGGCACGTCTGTTTGGTGTGAAGTAAGGGTCAATATGTTACATGATTCAATTGGCGCTGTACGCGGGTACATCTGCATCATCTGGGATGTCAGTCGGCGTAAAAAAGAGAAAGAGCTCCTCAGTGTACAACTGGAGGAGGAATCACGCATTCGGGAGGAACAGGGACGCTCCCTCGATATAATTGCGCATGAATATCGCACCCCCCTCGCGGTGATCCAGTCGAGTATTGACATCATGCAGCGTAAAAATGTTGCCAGTGGCGCTGGCCTGGAAAACAACCTGGATCGAGTGCAGCGGGCTACAACACGCTTGTTGGATGTGTTTGAAACCACCCAACGCCGCAGAGGGAGCCAACATAGGTTGTTGCACTCCGGCGCGACTGAAATTGAGGTTCACGAACTTTTTCACGAACTCCATCAAGCCGCCAATGATATGTGTGGAGAGTCTTTGTGTGCAGTAAACCATGTACCGCCAGGATGGATGCTGTACTGTGATAAAGCTGTGTTGGACACGGTCTTCCTCAATTTGCTCGAAAATGCGGTTAAATATGCCCAGAAAAACACACCAGTAACCTTAAATTTCGATCTGGATAATGCTGAGCTTGAAGTGTGCATAACCAACACTGCCCTCGGCCCCCTGCCCGAGGATATGCGCGAGTTGTTCAAAAAGTTTTGCCGCTGGGACAACGCTAACGGCGTGAGCGGCACGGGAATAGGTTTGCATCTGGTAGAAACAGGAATACACCAATGTGGTGGAACAATTGAATTATTCTCCGATGCTGAGAGTAAAGTGACAGCAAAATTAAAAATTCCCCTTGTGCGTAAGTTTGGTGCGTAACCGCGAGGATTAATATGACAAGCAAACATCTGACAAAAGTGCTTCTGGTTGAAGATGATACCGACCTGCGCGAAAACATGCAGGAATATCTCGAACTGACAGGGTATCAAGTAACCGGAGTCGCTGACGCTAAAGGGTTTTATACCGCGCTGGAAAAAGAGACCTATAAAGTCGCTATCATTGATATTGGCCTGCCGGACGCATCGGGATTTATGCTGGCAAAGCATCTTCGCACTATAGGTAGTAACATCGGCATAATTATTCTCACCGCCAACGATGCTGAGGTTGATCAGGTCAAAGGTTACAAGGCTGGCGCCGATAATTATATGGTTAAACCTGTTTCCGGCCCTTTGCTTGAATCCGCCATACAAGGTCTTTTGTTCCGCCTCCAACAGATGCCATCTGCCTCTGAAATTGCCCCCCCCCGCTAGTGATGTTTCCTGCTGGCACTTGAATCTAAACCGGTGGGTATTGATTGCTCCCTGTGGTGCTGAGGTCCAGCTTACGGCGCTGGAATTTAAGTTTTTGCGTATTTTAGTTGAAGCCAACGGCCAAGTTATCAATCGTCACCGCTTTATAGAATTGCTGTATCCCCGCAGCGATACATATACCAGCAGAGCTCTGGACGCGATGGTGCTGCGATTACGCAAGAAAATAACTGACACAATTCCAGAAACCGACCAGCCGATCAGAACCGTGTATGGCTCGGGGTATTGCTTCTCCTCTCTCCTTTCCACATAAAATCATCTGCAGCATCTGTGCCCTGCTCTAATTTTTGCTCCCAGCCACGTTAGTATGACTGAATTTGTTGTTTTTCATAGCATTCTGTCGGTATTGATGGTCTATCTCAAATCAAACCTATTTGTTATAAATAAAGGTTACTATTTTAGTATATTGATCTCAATCGCTACGCCCTGCCAAAAGACACAAATGCAGAGCGCTGGGGGGTAGCAATCTCGGCCAGGGGTGATTCTATGATTAGATTTAAGTGGTTTTCAAAACGTCCAGTTTCAAAACCTACACGCTTCAACATTAAAGACCATTCCAGCCCGTTCGCACTCGAACCCCGCTACCTGTATGATGCCTCCGGCGTCGCTGCGGCGCTGACAGTCCTGGCAGATGCCGCCTTTGACGGTAACCATCACGCTGACGGGCAGCCCGCTGAAGTTCACGACGGCCAAGCGGCAGATTTTCAAGCCGATGCAGATAGATCCACCCTCAGCAACGCGCAAGCAGTGGCGGACTTGGTTCCTGACCAAGCCAATCCCAACGCCAACCATGCCGCCAACCACACCATTATCATTGTCGATCCTTCCGTTCCTGACAAAGAACAACTGCTCGCTCTACTGGATAGCAGCGCCAACGTCCATATCCTGGACGCAGAACACAACGGCCTCGACCAAATTCAGCAAATCCTTGCCGCCAATCCGCACACCAGCGCCTTGCATTTACTCTCCCATGGTGGGGACGACATGGTGCAGCTCGGCAGCACTGCGCTGAATAGCGCCAGCGTAGATCAATACGCCGAAACCCTGCAGCAGTGGGGTGAAAGCCTCGCCGAGGGTGCAGATATCCTGTTCTATGGCTGCGCCGCCGCAGAATCTGAGCAGGGGCAGCAGATGTTTACCCAAATAGCCCAATGGACCGGATCTGATGTCGCTGCCTCCATAGATGCAACCGGCGCCGCCGCCCTGGGCGCAAACTGGACGCTGGAATATGCTGTGGGCGAGATAGAGTCTTTCTTGCCGGTGTCAGCGCAGGAGCTGGAGGGGTATCAGCATGTGTTGGCAGCGCCCACGGCGAGTGACCAAAGTGCGGATCTAAACGAAGGTGCAACCAAAAACTTTAGCGGGGAAACCTTTGGTTTTGCTGACGCTGATTCTGCCTATACCTTTGCGGGGATCAAAATCAGCGCTTTGCCCAATGCTGAAGATGGTACATTAACCTTTAATGAATCAAGTGTGAGCATCGATCAGGAAATTGCCCAGGATCAGCTTGCCAATCTCGTTTTTACCCCCATAAACAAGAATGCGAACTACAACGCCACCTTTGAATTTCAGGTAAAGGATTCCAGCGGTGTATACAGTGACACCAAAACCTACACCCTGAATGTAACCGCCGACAACGACGCCCCTGTCGCAGTTGACGACGCTGCCTCTGCAACGGAAGATAACGACACACCATCAACGGGAAATGTCCTTAGCAACGATACGGATCCAGACTTAGGTGATAAAGCGTCACTGTCAGTGTCCGAAATTCGACTGGGCGCTACTGCCGGTGCTGGCCAGGCAGGAACACTGGGAACAGACCTTAAAGGCAGCCATGGAACACTTAACATCAATTCCGCTGGCAGCTATACATACACCCTTGACAACGAATCCGAAGCGGTGCAGAGCCTTGGGGAGAACGACACCCTCACCGACAGCTTCAACTATACGGTGAAAGACAGCGGCGGCAAGACAGCTACAGCCGTGCTCACCGTGACCATTAATGGCACCAATGATGCCCCCGTTGTCACAGCCCATGACATCAAAATAACGCAAACGGTTCCGGAAAATGCCTCAGATGATGAGAACCCCGGAACCGCTGTGGCCGACCTGCTCTCCACTGTGACCGGCATCCCCCTGGTGGCGGATATTGATGCAAGCGACACCTCGGGCATTGCCGCCTATGACAGCACAACCACCAACGGCATGACCGGCACTTGGCAGTATAAACTAGACGGTTCTTCCACCAGCTGGGTAGCCTTTACCCCATCTGTCACTGCAGCCACTTTAATTCCCCATGACGCCCTGGTACGTTTTGTGGCCGCAGTCAATGCGGCGGATGACACCAAAGAGTCGGGCACGGACACCTTATCCTACTACGCCTGGGATGGCCCGGATGGCGACATCGGAGAAACGGCAGATGTCTCAGAAGGAAACAGGGGTGGCACAACAAATTTCAGTGAAAATTCCATCAGTGCCACCATAAGTATTGCATCCAGAAACGATGCACCAGTGCTGACAACACCTGGGGAGATAACCCTTGCCGAACGTGGAGCTAACGGCCTTCCTGGATCTATCACCTTAACATCCAACTCCAGCCCCCAAAGTATTGCCGGAACAGAGATGATACAGCTCTCTGACCCTGATAACGCTGCAAACCAGATCATGTACCGCATAGAAAAGCTGCCTGAAGACGGGAATATTGCCAAAGACGGTATCAGCATGAGTATCGGCTCCCTCTTTACCCAGGCAGAGCTTGCAGCAGGCTCCATAACTTACACCTACACCGGAGGAGAGCTGTCCAGCGATACCACAGACGCCTTCCGTGTCAGCGTTCGTGATGGAGCAGGCGGCGTAATTGGTGCAAGCACCAAATTTGTCGAAGGCGGAATTGTTGAAGGAGATAACCCATGGGCCACCATCACATTGAACATTACCGATGTTAATGCACAGGTTGAAATAACCGGAAGCAGCCAGGACGTTCCCGAATGGATTGACGGCGATACACAAAATTATACTGAGCTAAATTTAAACATGGCCGATGGTGATGGTGATTCTGCACTAATGACTTTAACCATTGACTCTCTGCCTGATGCCAGTGTCGGCAGACTCCAGTACTGGAACGGCAGCGCCTATGCGGATGTCACTGTGGGAACCCAGATAACAAAGGCATCTCTGGATACTAATCCCTTACATTTTATATCCACCGGCATCGAACCAACCGGGGACAATGCCTCAACAACCTTCAACGTCAGTGCCACCGATGGTCACACAAATTTGACACCAACCACTGACAGCACAACTATCACTCTGAACATAACACCCAGAAACGACCCGCCAATAGCGAACAATACCCCACTGAGCCTTGCAGGCGGTACCAGCGCTGCTATTTCAGGCTTTGATATAAATGATGGCGGTGGCTTCCTTGGCATTGAGGACGATGACAGCAAAAATGCCCTGCGTCAGGTTTACACCTTGACCGTTATGCCGGAAAAGGGGTGGCTGCTTCTTGACGGACAGCGTCTCGGGGTTGGCTCCACCTTTACCCACAAGGATGTCATGGAGACTAAGCTTGGATACAGCAATAAGTTCAGTGCTCCCAGCGAAGATACCGACAGCTTCAGATATCAGCTCAACGACAGCGACGGCGGTATTGTCAGTGTTGTATTTAATATCAACTTAACCAGTGAATATAACCCGTCCGAC
>CAYPNO010000103.1:0-8021 GCA_964411865.1 uncultured Desulfuromonas sp.
ACATCGTGATTAGTGACTGCTTCTATCTCCTTGATCCGCTGCGCTTCTTGTGGGGAAAAGTTATCCACAATCGCTTTCAAGTCATCAACTTCCAATGCGCCGAGTGGGCGACACTCCGGAATTTGCCGCTCGGCACTGATACGCAGTAACCAAGCGACTTCTACTTTGACTCGGTTGCGCATAAGCGCATATTCGGAAAAACATTCCTGCAGTTCACTGACCTTGCTGGCATAGCGCCCATCAATTGGGCTAATCGCGGTTATCATGTAAAAATACTCCTTAGATTTTAGTGCTGCAAATTATCCTGACATAGCCAGATCTTAAATAGCCCGATAAGTAGACGTGAGTTGCTTAACAGATAATATTCATGCGGCACTCGTCCTTACGTCCGGCACATAAAATTAATCCCCGCTACATACACAAATCCATGCGCTCACGCACGCACATGGCGCGATGGAAATGCGAAGAATATACCTTACTATTACAGAAAAAGGCAATAACGCCTCCTCGGTTCTAACTGTGCATCCTATCGCTACATATACAAATAAAACGTTCTCCCTTTTGACTTGCATCTTGTTCTTCGGAGGTTATGATGGGAGCGAATATTCTCTCACCATCAACAACGCTCTCGTGTCTGAGTCAAGACTCAGCGTTTAACCCGCGCCCAAGGAGACTTAAATGAAATTTATTTTTAAAATGCTGCTCACTCTTATTGTCTTGGTCATTATCGCTCTCGGCGTTGGGGTATACTATCTTGACAGCATCGCCAAAAAGGCCATTGAGTTCGGCGGCACCGAAGCCTTAGGTCTCACAACATCCCTCGAAGAAATAGACATTGCCCTGCTGGAGGGACGCACATCGCTTAAAAACCTAAACATAGCCAATGTGGAAGGGTTTGGTGCCGACAATCTAATGCAACTCGGCAGCGGCACAGTGGCGATAAATCTGCAGTCCCTCACAGAAGATATAGTGATTATTCCAGAGATAAGCTTTTCCGACCTAGCCCTTAATATAGAGCAGAAAGATCGCACCTCTAACGTCGGCACTTTGATGCAGCGTTTAAATGCTGCGCCCCGTGCCAAAGGGCCTCAGGACACTAAACCTACTGTACAAAAAGGCAGTGAAACTGCATCTAAACAGTTTATCATTGAGCGCGTAGTTTTAAACAAAATCCGGGTAAACGCTAAAATCAGTGCCCTGAATAATGTTATCACAGACACGAACATAACCATCCCTTCCATCCGCTTGAACAATATTGGTAAATCCACCGACGGCCTGCCGATGCAGGAAATGATCCGCGAGTTGGTTTCCGCTATTCTAAATGCTTCTATAAAAGACTCAGGCACCCTCTCCTCTTCCCTTGCAGGTTTGCTGGATGGAAAAAGTATCGACTTAAACAGCTTAAAACAGAACATCTCCGGCCAGATACAACAAAAAACTAATGTAGAGATAGACAAAGTTAAGCAAAAACTATTGCAAGATATAAAGCTACCGCAGGAGGGCAACGAACTACTTCAGCAGCAGACCGACGAGGCAACCAACAAACTCAAGGGGCTACTTAAGCGTTGAGTAAAGACAGATCTCCATATATGCCTGCTAGCGGTTTCAGCCTAGATTCGAGGCTGGCTGCAGACTGCCACAAACTGTGGACTACCCCTGAAAGCGATATCCTCCTCATGGATAAACGCATGTTTCGGCCATGGTTCATCTTAGTGCCCCACTCCCAAGTGCATGAACTGATAGACTTGGAGCCTGAACAGTTGAAAACCATTATGCGCCAGATAGCTGGCATCACTCGATTTCTGCGTGCCGAATACCAGCCGGACAAAATCAACACTGCAACCATCGGCAATATTGTGAGCCAATTGCACGTCCACATAGTCGCGCGTTACCATGAAGACCCATGCTGGCCAGGTACTGTGTGGGGCTGGACATCGAACGAGCAGAGCCAGAGCAAGCAACAATATACAGCCGCTGAAGTCAAAACCATAAGACAAAAACTTCTAGACGCTCCTGGCCTGCTTTCTTAGCCCCTAAACTTTGCCATTACAAATCGAGCACAAAAAGCTGCCCAGACTCAACGCCATGGGCAGCTTTTTTATAGACTGTCAAATCCCCCAAAAGGCTTATTTGACCCATACTGTCTGAACGTTGACAAACTCCCTGATGCCGTAATATGACAGTTCGCGTCCGAACCCTGAGATTCCTACTCCGCCAAAAGGCAGACGCGGATCGCTCTTCACCATGCCATTGACAAACACCGCCCCAGCACGAATCTGCGCCGCCAATGCCTCTCCCCTCGCGACATTAGCAGTCCACACACTCCCACCCAGCCCGAATGGAGTATCATTAGCCACATAAAGAGCTTCAACCTCATCCTTGACCCGGATAAAGATAGCCACTGGGCCAAAAAACTCCTCGCTGTAAGCTGGCATACCCTTATCAACTTCCGCGAGGATGGTAGGAGGGTAAAAGGCCCCTTCGCCGCATGGCTTGCCGCCCAACTCAACTTTAGCGCCTCGCTTTACACTAGCCAAAACCTGTTCGTGTAGTTCCAGCATCAGGTCCTCACGTGCCTGCGGTCCAATCTGCGTTTTTTCATCGACAGGATCACCTATCTTCAAGGCCTGCATTCCTGCTTTGAATTTCTCTAGGAACTTATCGTAAACTTCATCGACAACAATAAAACGCTTGGCCGCAATGCAACTCTGTCCCGAATTAAGACACCTAGCCTTCACCCCGACCTTCGCAGCTTCGTCTAGATCGGCATCTTCCAACACCACAAATGGGTCGCTGCCACCCAGTTCCATGACAGATTTTTTCAACATTTCACCAGATTTTTGGGCCACTTTACTTCCCGCGATTTCACTTCCTGTCAGGGTAGTGGCTATTATTCGCGGATTTTCTATCACTTTGTCTACTTTTCCAGATCCGATCATTAGGGTACGAAAAACATCTTGCGGGAAGCCCGCTTCAACAAAAACTTTCTCTATAGCAAGTGCACATCCAGGTACATTTGAAGCGTGCTTGAGCACTCCGGCATTTCCTGCCATCAGCGCAGGAGCAGCAAAACGAAACACCTGCCAGAAGGGGAAATTCCACGGCATCACCGCTAACACAATCCCCTGGGGACGAAATGCAACATAAGATTTTCCAGCGTCGCTCTCAAGCGGTTCATCTGCCAACATTTGCTGCGCATTCTCAGCATAGTATTCACACACAATGGCGCACTTCTCGATCTCCCCCGCTCCTTCTGTAATGGGTTTGCCCATTTCACGTGCCATCAGCAAAGCAAATTCATCTTTACGCTGGCGTAAAATGGAGGCAGCTTCAAGCATCAGTTGTTTGCGCAAGGCGAAGGCAGTGTTGCGCCACTGCAGGAAGGTCTGATGCACGGCCTCAATAGTCTGCGCCACCTCTCCATCAGACCACTCAGTGTAGACCTCCATCACTTCACCAGTTGTCGGATTCAACGATTCAATAGCCATACTTTTACCTCCGAAAGATAAATTTTTATTCGATGATGCTCTTTAATTGTTTAACTAAACAATATCCAGCCTTGCGCACATACTGCACCATACATGAAATCTTAGCAAGATTGGGGCAGGAATTTTTAACAGTTTAATCCCAGCCACGATCTATATGCCTCTTGCCCACCCGTCTCTTTTCTGCAATAGTCCTGCTGCGGTAAAATTATGAAGATATCGAACTAAGGGGGAGGGAAACGTTTGGACTGGAAGAAAACATTCGACTCTATGGGACTTAACGGCACCAAATGGCAGTGGCGCATTATTCGCTGGCAACACCGGATTGAACAAATCAGGCGAGGGAACAACCCATTTGACCTCTCTGCCAGCAAAATCCTGCTGTTAACAAATCTGTTTCTATTTTCAGCCTTGGTTATTCGTGGTGCTGTCGGCGGCCAAGGCCTGGGTAGCATCTTGAATCCCGACAGCAGAACACTCCTAGAACTCGGGGCCCAATGGTGGCCACTGGTAATAGACCGTGGCCAATGGTGGCGCTGTGTAACCTATGCCTTTACACATGGAGGGCTTATCCATCTAGCCTTCAACATGATGGTACTGTATCAGGTCGGACCTCAGCTGGAGCAGGAGATTGGCACCGGCGGATTTACCTTTCTCTACCTATTTACTGCCTTGGCCGCAACCATCCTAGGGTTATTCTGGCATCCGACAATCATCGTGGTTGGTGCTTCCGGCGCCCTGTTCGGACTGATCGGCTTTTCTATTACCTACTTCCACCGCGTCGGCGGAGGATCTGCCCACGCTCAGCGCGATTTCATGCTGAAATGGGCAGCGTTTGCCTTCATATTTGGGCTTCTGCTTGGCGCAGACAATGCTGCCCACCTTGGGGGAGCATTGAGTGGAGCTGCACTGGGAGCTATCTTCCCTGTCTTGGTACAAAAAAGGCGCGCCATAGCCCCACTAATCCGCATATTGTTTGTAAGCAGCGCAGTTATCATTGTATTAAGTATTGCAATGTTAGTGGCTTCTTGGTTTTAAGCGTAGTTGCAGAAAGGAATATGCGGAGATGACTAAGAAAAAAACACCTTCGACACCTGCGACCAAATTCTTGCACCAACATGGGGTCATTTTCAGTGTACATCCATACAAATATGAGCCTAGAGGGGGTACAGCTTGTTCTTCCAGAGAGTTGGGAGTGGACGAACACCTGGTTATTAAAACCTTGGTTATGGAAGATGAGAACGCTGCACCCTGTATAGTGCTCATGCATGGAGATTGCAGTGTCTCTACAAAAGAATTGGCACGCAGTATCGGATGCAAAAGCATCAGCCCGTGTCAACCGGATGTAGCCGCGCGACATACCGGATACTTGACTGGGGGAACTTCACCATTTGCGACACGCAAAAAATTACCACTATACATCGAAAAGAGCATTCTATCTGTTACGGAAATATATATTAATGCAGGTAGACGTGGCTTGCTGGTTAAACTTGCACCCAAAGAACTGCACACACTGCTCAATCCGGTACCTGTACAAGTGGCGATCAAATAGTGGCGATCAGACAAGCCACTTGCCCACTATACACTGCCCAGATATCGAAGATAGCTTGATTTGTCTACCATTTATTAACAGGATATATTACGTTTAAACATTAGCATTGCATTCTATACAGATGGGACAGTAAAAAATTAAAACCATACTTCCCACCGCTGTGCAAGAAGGGGAACTTTGGCGCTTAACTGTTTATTATACTAGCGCATATGTGCTACTGTTATATATCATATTTTTATTACCTGAGCGATCCTAAGCAGACAAATCAAGACCGAGGAACACAAGATATGCTCAAAAATTTACTGATTGTTGACGACTCTCCAGTAGCTCGCATGATTATAAAAAAGTGCTTACCACTTAACCACGGGCTCCAGATATACGAAGCGGGTAATGGTAAAGAAGGTGTTGAGAAATATCACGAACACAATCCTGATCTTACCCTGATGGATCTCACCATGCCGATAATGGATGGCTTTGAAGCTCTAGCATGCATTCGCGCCGCCGATCCAGATGCCATAATTATTGTCTCGACAGCAGATATTCAAGAAAAGGTGATTCAGCGGGTTCAAAATCTAGGTGCTCTGTACACCATGAAAAAACCTCCCTCCAAAAAAGCTCTAGAAGAAGCACTACAACGCGGCGCAGAAGCATTTAAACAGGTGCAAAAATGAGCACGCTCGCCGAGCAGATATTCTCCTCAGATGAGAAGGATATCCTACAAGAAGTGATGAATATAGCCTTCGGTCAAGCCACAGCTGAATTGGCTGAAGTAATAGATATTTTTGTAATTTTAAGTGTTCCATATATAAGAGTGATTAAAGGATCTGACCTGCCAGGATATCTTCTTAAGGAGATGGATAGCTCGCCAGTAGTCAACCTTATAGAGCAAAACTATATTGGTAAATTCAGCGGGCAGGCACTGCTTATCTTCCCTTCCGGAGCCGAGAAAGAACTTATCAAGCTCTTTAATCAGGAAAATGAAGCAGAGGCCTATGGTGTGGATATTGACACCCTAGAGCGAGAAACCCTCATTGAAGTTAGCAACATACTTATCGGGGCATGCATAGGTAAAATAACAGAGCTACTTAAAGATTTTGTTACCTATGACCCCCCTCGACTGTTAATTCAGGATCTGTCAAAGTCCACTCCATCTCAGTTCCCCATCGACAAGGACAGCTTTGCAATATCCATCCGCACCGTTTTTCGTTTTGAACAGCAAAATGTTGAAGGCTATCTGTTCTTAATTACCCGTCAGCACTCAGTACAGTGGCTCAAAAAAGCATTGCAGACATTTCTGGAGTCGTTCATGTGATTTTCGCTCAGATTTTTGACACCATTAACAGTGGCCTCCTAGTTATAGATCGTGATATGACCGTCAAGTACTGGAACAGGTGGATGGCCATGCACAGTGAAATCAGTGTGGAAAAAATTGTTGGTACCTCTCTTTTCAGTCATTTCCCTGAACTGGATCGACCCAATTTTCGCCGCAACTGTAAATCCGTATTTCAGTTTGGAAATTTTTGTTACTTTTCCCAGCGTTTGCATAAGTATATCTTCCCCATGCCGGCGCAAGGCTCACTGGCGGATTCTTTTGATTATATGCAGCAAAGCTGCTCCATAGGCCCGCTGCGAAATCAGAAAAACGAAATAGAAATGCTTTACATTTCTATACAGGATGTTACCGAAGTAGTTTCCTACCAAAAAAAACTAATCTCCATGAACAACACTGATATGCTAACTGGAGTATATAACCGAAACTACATGGAATCTCACCTAGCCAGGGAAATTGAACGCTGCCAGCGATATAACCACGCCATGTCGCTACTAATGGTCGACATAGATCTTTTCAAAACCATAAATGATAGCTATGGCCACCCATGCGGTGACTATGCACTAAAAACCATATGCAAACGCATCACTGCCAATATCCGAAAAAGCGATTCACTTATTAGATACGGTGGCGATGAGTTCTGTATAGTTATGCCAGAAACAGCCGAAATTGATGCATACAGAGTTGCTGAGACTGTGCGCAAGGCTATCTGTAACCATCCCTTTACCTTTGCAGGGCTGAACTTCTCTACCACCATAAGTATTGGCGTGGCATCCCTCAATCAAAAAACCGATGATATTGAAAGTATGCTAAAAAAAGCAGATGAAGCCCTCTATTGCGCCAAACAGTCGGGGAGGAACAGCGTTACCTAAGCTTCTCTATTGAGAACAGATGAGGATTAGAAATGGATCTTTTTACTGCCATAAATAAGCGCTACAGCTATCGTGGCCACATGGAACAAGGGGATATCCCTCGGGCTGAACTTATTCAAATTGTTGAATGTGGATTAAAAGCACCGTCAGGTAAGAACGCACAGACAACTCATTTTATTATCATCGATGATAGTAAAATTTTGCAGGAACTGCACAAACTCCATCCAGCCAACAAAGCGATGCAGCAGGCACCTGCTATGATCGCATGTATAATTGACGTTGAACCAGAAAAAATTTACGCTAACTACGATTTTCAACTTGAGGACTGCGCTGCTGCTGCAGAAAACATGCTGCTAGCTATCACGGCGCTGGGGTATGCTTCCGTATGGATAGACGGGTGGTTACGCTCTGAGGGAAGAGCAGATGCTATATCCCGTCTCCTTGACATCCCTTCGACCAAGAAGGTTCAGATTTTACTGCCCGTTGGGAAACCCGTTACAGAAGGGCCCCGGAAAGAGAAAAAAACCTTTGAACAGCGCGCTTGGTTCAATAATTACATGAAGTAATCTACAACCGCTGCAAATCACAATCCTTGGCAAGTATCTCCAAGTAGCTACTCTGACCCTTTAAAACAAGAAAAGAAACGACATTTGTCGTTTCTTTTCTTGTTTTAGGAATATTAACTACTCAAAAGGGGTCAAGAAAAATGGCGGGGCTGACGGGACTTGAACCCGCGACCTCCGGCGTGACAGGCCGGCGTTGTAACCGACTCTACTACAGCC
>CAYPNO010000104.1:0-7887 GCA_964411865.1 uncultured Desulfuromonas sp.
ACTGTCGGGAACAATCGGCAGCAATTGTTTGATCGTCACTTCCTGATTTATGGCACTATGGAACTGATTATAAATCATGTATATGGCATCAAATTTTTCTGCCTCATAGTCATCCACAATTTCCTGCCCTAATAATGCAGCTGTGGCGTAAGTAACACTGGCGGTAATATTTTCGTATACTTTATCTATGGAAAGCTCTGCTTGGCGCTTAAGCAGATCGTTGCCTTTTTTACCCACAATCCGCAGGGTATAATCAGAGTAATCGTGCTTTTTCTGGAGGACAAACTGTAACGCTTCCTTCGCAACACTACTATTAAATCCTCCGCACAAACCACGATCGGCTGTTATCAGCAGTACTAAAGCATTTCTCTTTCCTCGCTGATGGAGTAAAGGATGCGTGGTTTCTATGTCACGCTCAGCAATGCTGCACAGCACCTCATGCATTTTATCTGCATAGGGCCTTGCTGCAACTACCGCCTCTTGGGCTCGACGCAATTTTGCTGCAGAAACCATTTTCATAGCCTTGGTTATCTGCTGCGTATTCTTGACTGAGCTTATGCGCTTTTTTATCTCCTTGAGATTTGCCATTTTTGAATCCTCAGCTGGTGGCTTATGCTACAAACTGACTATTAAACTCTTCAAGTGTCTTCTTCAGACGCTCTTCAAGATCACTGTCTATAGCTTTTTTCTGCTGCAGATCCTTCAGGAAATCAGCGTGCTTGGTGTGCATTATGTTCAGCAGTTCACGCTCATATTTCTGCATAGAACTAACTGGGAAACCATCTACATAGCCGTTATTAGCAGCATAAATAATGACCACCTGCTCTTCTACTCTAAGCGGCTTGTATTGCGGTTGCTTTAGAATCTCAACCAGTCTCTCCCCACGCTGAAGTTGTTTTTGAGTAGTTGCATCTAGGTCAGAGCCGAACTGAGCAAAAGCAGCCATTTCACGGTATTGTGCCAGTGCCAGACGTAGCGTACCAGCGACCTGCTTCATTGCCTTAATCTGCGCACTTCCGCCAACACGAGAAACTGAAAGTCCTACGTTAATAGCTGGCCTTACCCCTGAATAAAACAGATCTGTTTCTAGGAATATCTGGCCATCCGTTATTGAAATAACGTTAGTAGGTATATATGCCGATACGTCTCCGGCCTGAGTTTCGATTATAGGCAGAGCAGTTAAAGAACCAGCCCCACGCGCATCACTCAGCTTGGCGGCACGCTCAAGCAGACGGCTGTGGATATAAAAGACGTCTCCAGGAAACGCTTCACGTCCTGGTGGGCGCCGCAGCAACAGTGAAAGTTGGCGATATGCTACCGCTTGTTTTGACAGGTCATCATAGACAATTACCGCATGCTTGCCATTATCGCGGAAATATTCGCCCATTGTTACACCAGAGTACGGAGCAATAAACTGCAGGGGCGCAGGGTCCGATGCAGTAGCAGCTACGACAATGGTATAATCCATGGCACCGTGCTGTTTCAGCTTGTCAACCACTTGTGCAACAGTGGAGCGTTTCTGCCCAATAGCTACATAGATACATACTACATCCTGACCCTTCTGGTTGATGATTGTATCTATAGCAACTGCAGTCTTACCCGTCTGACGGTCTCCAATGATCAGTTCGCGCTGTCCACGTCCAATCGGAACCATGGAGTCAATTGCTTTCAGTCCAGTCTGAACAGGCTCATGTACCGACTTACGTTCAACAATGCCGGGAGCTTTTATTTCTACTTGGCCATAGGTGTCTGTTTTAATCTCACCTTTACCATCAATAGGTATGCCAATTCCGTTTACAACACGTCCTAGCAACTGCTCCCCGACTGGAACCTCGACAATACGCTTAGTTCTCTTGACGGTTGCGCCCTCTTTAATATGTTCTGAGTCGCCGAGCAGAGCTGCACCAACGTTGTCTTCCTCAAGGTTCAGAACCATCCCCATGGTGCCACCTGGGAACTCCAGAAGCTCACCTGACATGGCTTTGTCTAAACCATGGATTCGGGCAATACCGTCTCCAATAGAGATAACACTGCCAGTCTCACTGACTTCTACACCGCCAGCGTAGTTTTCAATTTGCTTTTTTATTATCGCACTGATTTCTTCTGCTTTAATTTCCATGAGTACGTCTACCCCTTCTTTAAGGTATCTTCAATCCGCTGCAACTGGGTTTTAATGCTACCGTCAAATACTTTACCGCCAACTTCGGCTTTAAGACCACCCAGCAAGGCTGAATTAACTTTGGTCTTTAGATTGACCGCTTTACCGGTCTGCCGTTCAAGGCCTTCCTTTATACTGGCTACCTGGGCTTTAGTGAGTTTTGTCGCGCTCTCAACTGTTGCTCTAACAACCCCACTGATTTCATCAGCTAGCTTTATATATTCAGCATATATTTGTGAGACAAATTGAATCCTACCCCTGAGTGTAAGCAGACAGACAAAATTGCGAATTCCGTCTGAACACTGCATAGCCTGAGCGACATCTGCTATAATCGCTGTCTTTTTTTCGACCGCCAAGGTCGGACTTTCCAACAACAGCCGTAGTGAAGTCTCGCGTCGTAACAGTGTGTTTATCCGAGACAATTCTGTTGCATAAGGCTCCAGCAAACTTTGTTCATTTGCCAGATCTACCAACGCTTTGGCGTACCGCTTTGAAATCGCACTTTTACTCAATGCAGTTCTCCTACCTTCAGCTTGTATTCCTCAACCAAGCGAGCTTGATCTTCGCGGTTAAAACTGTCCACTAGAATGCCTTTTGCCAGTTCTACTGCTAGTTCTGCTGCCTCCTGACGCAGGATTAGACGCGCTTTCTCAATCTCATTCTCTGCAGTTTTACCTGAATCTTCCTTGATCTTTAGCGCCATTTCTTCTGCTTCAGCAATAATACGTTGCTTCTCCAGCTCTGCCTCTTCACGGATGACGATTTTTATTTGCTCTATCTCGTCCTCTGCCCGCGTCAGCTTGGAATCATACTCTGCAAAGCGTAGTTCCGCATTCTCTGCAGCTTCACGAGCTTTCTTTATTTCGTCTTCAATCCCTTCACGTCTTCTGGACAACGCGTTTTTAAGGGGTTTAGCTACAAAATAAACTAGTCCTCCGACCAAGATGGCAAAATTTAACAGTCGGTAAAGAAAATCTTTTAACAACACGCTATTATCTGCGTGTTGCGCACCATCACCTGCCGCAAATACAAACCCAGCGCTTAAACCGATCAGGCTCATGCTAACAAGGCATGTTGCTGCATTCTTCTTGACTGCATGCAAAGAAATCATTTGACCTTCCTCCCCAAAACCTTTCCGGCGATCGCTGCGGCAAGCCCTTGTGTCTCGCTTTTAAGGCTACTACGAGCTGCGTCTGCCTGCTTTGCTACCTGAGCCTTTATGAGGTCTAGATGGCCGCTGGCTTCCATGCGTGCAGATCCTAGAATGGTTGCTTCGCGCTTTGTAGCCTCTTTACGAATAGAAGCTGCTACCTGTCCGGCCTCAACCTTCGCTTCATACAGACTTTTCTCGTAGCGCTCCATTTTTTCGTTTATAGAGACCTCGAGATCACGGGCTTTTTGATGCTTTGTTTTAATCCCTTCCTGCCGTTTTGCCATTACGTTACGCAGTGGGCGGTACAGTAACACATTAAGTATCACCATCAGTACCAGGAAGTTGGTAAACTGCACCAAGATTGTCCAATCAATGCTTATCACGGCGCTACCCCTCTTTTCATTTTCTAAACTAATTATATATATGTTCACTCATTACTGAGTAAACGTTCTAACTCTTCTGTAATCAAGGCCGTAGCTCATTGTGCTACACTGCTTGGTACGACATTACAAAAAAGCTCTGCAGCGCAGAGCACGGAAGACTTAGCATAGGGCTTTGCTGAAAGTCAAGGTTTTACATGTCAGTGTACGTTTAACACCTACTTAAATAGGGTGATTTCTTTTATTTCGCTACCTTTAAAGAAAGCAATTCAAGGGTGCTTCTCGGCTTTTATTATCTAGATTTCTCTCATATCGAGGTAAACTTAGGACTGCTTTGATACTTATCTTTTATACTAGATTTAAATAATCGAGTAACCGATCAAGATCACGAGGATTACTGTACGATATTTCAATCTTTCCCCCCTGCCCTTTGGAGGAAATTTTCACCTTAGCTCCCAGATTCTTGCGCAGAATATCTTCTAGTTTTTTCAATTCTGGATCCGGTTTCGTGGATGCTTTTTTTACCTCTACTTGATCATATGTCTTTATTTTTTTAACTAACTTCTCAGTTTCGCGGACAGATAAACTATTAGCAATAATCTGTGCTACCGCTTCATCCATTTCTTCTTCATGTTCCAAGGCGAGTAATGCTCGCGCATGACCCATACTTAACACTCCCATTAATATCTGTTCGCGGATTTTTTCTGGCAAACGAAGTAGTCGTAAGGCATTTGTAACTGCTGATCTACTTTTTCCTACCCGCTTAGCAACCTCTTCTTGAGATAAATCAAAGTGCTTTATAAGATATGCATAAGCCTCTGATTCTTCGATAGGATTTAGATCTTCTCGCTGAATGTTTTCAATTAAAGCGATCTCAAGCGCCCAGTCTTCCGAAACATCCTGAATGGTTACCGGAATCTCCTTTAAACCTGCTTTCTGAGCAGCACGCCAACGTCGTTCACCGGCTATTATCTGATAGTAATCCTCCTCACGGCGCACAACTAAGGGCTGGATAACCCCTTTTTGCCGGATAGATTCCACCAGCTCATCCATTTTTTCCCCGTCAAAATACTTACGCGGTTGGTTTTCATGAGGTTTAAGCTCTTCGATGGGGCATAAGAAAAACTGTCCCCTCCCAGCCTGCGCTGCAGAGTCCAATAGAGCACCCATCCCTTTGCCTAGTGCGGGTCGTTTAGCCATTAGTTTTCCTTTGAATTAACTCTTGAGCCAATTCAAGATACGCTTTTGCTCCACTTGAACCGACATCATACATAAGTACTGGCATTCCATAACTAGGTGATTCCGATAACCTTACATTTCGTGGGATTATTGTCTTGAAGACTTGATCCTTAAAATGAAGCTTCACCTCATCCCCTACTTGATGCGACAAGTTATTACGTCGATCGAACATGGTTAAAACTATACCCTCTAAGCGCAAATCTACATTCAGCTGTTTTCTAATTAAGTTTAAGGTTTGCGTAAGTCTACTTAAACCTTCCATAGCATAGTACTCGCATTGTAGCGGAACAATCACGCTTGAAGCAGCCACCAGTGAGTTTAGGGTTAACAATCCAAGTGAGGGGGGACAGTCTATTATTATATAATCGTAACTAAGTTTTATTTCATCAACTTTATTTTTTAGTTTTAATTCTCTGTCGCTCTCTCCAACCAGCTCAATTTCTGCTCCGATAAGATCACTGTTTGCCGGGAGAAGGCTCAGATATGGAAAGCTCGTTTCTATAATAACTGTTTCAGCGCTGATTTCGGCGTGCATTAACACATCATATACGGTGTATTCTTGCTTACTGCCATCAACTCCCACACCGCTACACGCATTACCCTGTGGGTCCATATCTACCAACAACACCTTCTTCTCAGCTGCTGCCAATGAAGCTGCCAAGTTAACTGCCGTTGTAGTTTTTCCCACGCCCCCCTTTTGGTTGGCTATGGCGATAACATCAGCCATTTCAATCTCCATCTAAGTTTTGTAAAAGCAGGGCAACTTCCTTTAATTTATCTCTTGGTGCAGGTTTCTAACCTTATATTAGATTTATGCTCTGTTCTCTACACCCTCGGTATAATTCTTTTTACGAAATAATATAAGTTGACGTATTGCCCCGGAAGGCAGAAGGCGGCATTCTACTATATCCTTCAATTCAAGATTTGCTGCTACTGCAGCTATTCGACCCGCATTCATTTCTTCATCCCCCACCTTACTTTTCATTGCCAATAATAGTCCTCCCGACTTTAAATGGGGACTTCCTGTTTCTATCAAGTCTGCAAGTGGAGCTAAAGCCCGCGCCGTAACAACGTCAAATTTTTTATCCACCTTTACATTGGAACCCAATTTATCGTTGACTGGATTCAATTTCTCCAAGCCTAACATTCGTTTGCAGTGTTTTTGGAAATTAATTTTTTTCCTCACCTTATCAACTGAGGTTATTTCTATTTCAGGGCAACATATTTTCAGGGGTATGGACGGCAATCCCGCACCAGAACCCATATCCAACAGATTAGATTCATACTGAACATATTGCACTAGAAGCAGAGAATCTTGAATATGTTTTTCCCAACATTCTACTGGGTCGGTTATCGAAGTTAGGTTGATACTAACATTCCACTTGAGCAGCTCTTGTATAAAAAGTTCGCACTTATACAATACCTGTTCTGGATCATCTACTACTCCACACAACAAATCCCTTACATATTCCTTATGGCGCTCCATTTAATGGCGAGCCTTAAGTAATACAGACAACACCGCTACAGCGGCAGGAGTGACACCAGAAATTTTACCTGCCTGTCTTAAATTCTCCGGCTGTACTGCGCTGAGTTTCTCTTTCACTTCTGCAGACAAGCTTGGAACTTTAGAGTAATCAAACCCCTTTGGTATTTTAATGGCCTCTGTTTTTTTACTTCGCTGTACTTGTTCCAATTGCCTTGTTATATATCCAGCATATTTTGTCTCTACTTCCAACTGAAGCAATACGTCAGCGGGTAAGTCAGCAAGACTGTCTTCTATTGCCGCTAACTTTTCAATATTTACGTCAGGACGTTTCAATAATTCTGACAAACTGTGTCCATTTTTCAATTCGTCTATTCCCATTTTACGGAGAAAATCACTATCGCTAGGGCGCACCCTACGCTCGCGTATTATTTTCTCTCCCCGTTCTTTAGCTTCCATTTTTTCTTGAAACATGCGCCAACGGTAATCATCAATAAGACCTAACTCTCTTGCAATGCTTGTTAGGCGTTGATCTGCATTATCCTCTCTTAGTAGCAATCTATATTCTGCCCTTGAAGTAAACATCCGATATGGCTCTTTTGATCCCAGTGTTACTAGATCGTCAATCAATACGCCAGTATAACCAGAACCTCTACCTATAACCAGCGGAGACCTATCTCTTAAATACTGTACAGCGTTTACACCTGCTACAAGTCCCTGGGCGCCAGCCTCTTCATATCCAGATGTTCCATTTATTTGTCCAGCGTGAAACAATCCTCTAATCGCTTTGCTTTCCAAGGTGTTTTTCAATTGGATAGGATCTACATAATCATATTCAATAGCATACCCGGGACGCATAATCTCTACCCGTTCAAGAGAGGGTATAGTGCGTAAAAATTTTAATTGAATATCCGCTGGGAGCGACGTCGAAACCCCATTTGGATATATTTCTACAGTGTCCAGTCCTTCAGGTTCCAAGAAAACGTGGTGGCTATGTTTTTCCGGGAAACGTACGATTTTATCCTCAATAGAAGGACAATAGCGCACACCTACACCTTCAATCACTCCACCATATAGCGGTGACCTATCCAGTCCACTGCGTATTGCAGCATGTGTTTCTTCGTTTGTCTCTGTTATATAACAACACACTTGGGGTCGATTACATGCCTTATTCAGGAAGGAAAATGGACGCGCAGGATCATCCCCAGGCTGTTCCTTTGTTTTGGAATAATCTATACTCCCACTGTGTAAACGAGGCGGGGTGCCTGTCTTTAATCTTCCCACATCCATACCATATGATCTTAACTGTTCTGACAACCCCTCAGATGGCGGCTCGCCTCCCCTTCCACCAGGATAATGATTCAAACCAACATGGATAATCCCGTGCATAAAGGTACCTGTGGTAAGCACCACCGCCTCAGCGGAAAAACAAATACCTTCTCTCGTCTCCACCCCATATACTTTATCATTCTTG
>CAYPNO010000105.1:0-7858 GCA_964411865.1 uncultured Desulfuromonas sp.
ATGCCGATGTTACAGCCATTTTAGGGGTGGTTGATCGGCGCCTGGTGTTGGATGCTCTGGAGGGCTGCATTGGACGCCAGCCAGCGCAGGTGTTTGAGGTGGTTCGGCGTGTGGACGAAGCCGGATATTCATTTCGCACCTTTTGTCAGGCTCTTATTCAGACCGTGCGCACCCTTATTTTAACCCAAGTGATCGATGATGCAGAGTTGCAACTCGGCCTGAGTGCCGATGAGGTGACGGAGTTTGCTCAACTAGGTCAAGCGGGCGCTGCGGAAGACTGGCAACGCCTTTTGAGCATACTGATAAAGGTTGAAACAGAGATTTCCGCTTCAGCTTATCCGCGGTTGCTCGTAGAGATGGCCCTGATTCGCGCGGCGAGTTTACCTCCGGCACGCCTGCTTGAAGATGTGGTACGCAAGTTGGAGCAGATGGGGGCATCTTCTGCCAAGGCGGGGGGAGACTCTGCTAAATCTGTGCAACTCGCGCCGCGATCCGGCCCCCAACCCCCAGCGCAGGTAGCATCACAAGTGTCGCAATATTCTCCAACTGCACCAGCGTCTACACTGACAGATGAACCGAGTCAGAGCGAGAACAAGGCAGGTTTCGTTCCGATCCCGCCACCGCCAGCTTCCCCGCCCCCTGTTGTTGATTCTGAGATGGAACCTGCAGTTGCCACGCCTGCTCCACCTGCTGACGCAGATGGTTCAACCCAAGGCTGGGCGGAGTTGGTGCGCTATGTGGGCACAAAGAATCCGCGCATCGGGGCGCTGCTAGACAATATAAGTCTGCTTGAACTAGCTCCTCCGGTGCTGCGTCTGGGTGCCGCTGGGGGCTCTTTTCTGATGCAGCAGCTCAAGGATAAGGAAACCTGTGAAAAAATAACTGTGCTGGCGCAGACTTTTACTGGTCAGAAGATAGTGCTCAAGGTAGAAGCGCTGGCTGCAGAGCAGGTGACGCCATCCCTGCAACAGAGTAAACAACAGCAGGAGAGTGATCGCTCCCGGCGCCTGCGCGATGACGCGACAAACCACCCTATTGTGCAGCAGGTGCTAGAGATTTTTGCTGGGAAAGTGGTGGATGTCACGCCGAATGATAAAGGTTATGTGTAGGGCGATTTAGCAATATAACGAACGAACTATAAAATAGAATACAGGAGAGATGCTATGGCTAAAGGAATGGGTAACATGATGAAACAGGCGCAGCAGATGCAGCGCAAAATGGAAGAGATGCAAAAAGAGCTTGAAACGCGCGAGGTGGAAGCAAGTGCTGGTGGTGGGATGGTTACGGTCCGGGTTAATGGAAAGCAGCAGCTGCTTGCTATCACCATCGAGCCTGACGCAGTCGATCCGCAGGATGTGGAGATGTTGCAAGACCTGATAATGGTTGCGGTCAATGAAGGGGTGCGCAAGAGTCAGGAGATGGTGCAAACTGAAATGGGTAAACTCACCGGGGGATTCAATATTCCGGGGTTGTTTTAGGGTGCGCTTCTGCAAGTTCGGAGCATTGCAAACGGCCATCGACAGCCAGTGGCGTCGATGGCTTTGTTGTATGCAGTGTGGCTGAGAATTTTACGCACATGAAAAAAATTCTCTTGAGAATGAAAAAATAAAACACCATTTTATCTTATTGTAATTCTGGAATTTTTCATGTTAGAATCTACCCCTTCACTACAACGTTTAATTGATGAATTGTGCAGACTGCCAGGCATAGGGCGCAAGACGGCCACCCGCCTTGCTTTTTTTATTTTACAGCAGCCGAGGCATGAGGTGCGCAACCTGGCGCAGGCGCTTGCGGATGTGAAACAGAACGTGAGTCTGTGCGGATGCTGTTTCAATATTACCGAAACTGATCCATGTCAGATCTGCCGCGCGCAGGAGCGTGATGAAACCATCTTGTGTGTGGTGGAACAACCGCAGGATCTGTTGGCGATAGAACGGGGACACGATTATCACGGGCGCTTCCATGTGTTGCACGGAGTACTCTCTCCCCTTGATGGAATCGGTCCGGATGATTTGCGGATTCCGCAGTTGCTGCAGCGCCTCGAGCAGAGTCGGGTTGCCGAGGTTCTGGTGGCGACAAACTTCTCTATGGAAGGGGAGGCCACTGCTCTGTATTTGAGCAAGATACTGCAACCCCTCGGGGTTAAAGTTACCCGCTTGGCCCATGGAATTCCCATGGGGGGCGATCTGGAATATCTCGATGCCGCAACCCTCAGCGGGGCCATCGCCAGACGTCAGCAGATGTAGCATTTTACAGGTCTGGCGTACAAGCCGGCCCGTTTCAGAACAGCTTGTATGTATCGGTTATTATTGTTGCAGGCCCATACCTGGTTCGTCTGTGTTGAACGCAGGGTGTGAGTTACCTTAAGACAGGGTGGTGACAGCGCCATCCATTGTTTGATTACACTTAAAACAGGAGGAATCAAGTATGTCGCGTAAGATGGTTAACATCGATGGCAATACCGCTGCGGCTCATGTCGCACATGCGACCAACGAAGTTGTGGCAATTTATCCTATTACCCCTTCATCGGTTATGGGCGAAATTTCTGACGCCAAGAGTGCCGCCGGGGAAAAGAACATCTGGGGAACCATTCCCAAGGTTGTGGAGATGCAGTCCGAAGGTGGTGCCGCCGGGGCCGTCCACGGGGCGCTGCAGGCGGGGGCTCTGACCACGACCTTTACCGCGTCGCAGGGGCTTCTGCTCATGATCCCCAATATGTTCAAGATCGCTGGCGAGCTTACCCCTACTGTTTTTCACGTATCAGCGCGTTCCATCTCCGCCCAGGCGCTCTCAATCTTTGGCGATCACTCCGACGTCATGACTTGCCGCTCCTGTGGTTGGGCGATGCTGTGTTCCAACACCGTACAGGAGGTGATGGACTTCGCCCTGCTGGCGCAGTCGAGCACGCTGCGTACCCGGATCCCTTTCTTGCATTATTTTGATGGTTTCCGCACCTCGCATGAAGTCCAGAAGGTAGAAGAGTTGAGCATGGACGATATGAAGTCCATGATCGACGATGAGTTGGTGCGTGATCACAAGGCGCGGGCGCTGTCGCCGGATCATCCGGTACTGCGCGGCACTGCCCAGAACCCCGATGTGTATTTCCAGGGGCGTGAGACCGTATCCAGGTTCTATGAGCCGGTGGCTGAGGTTCTGCAGGAAGAGATGGACAAACTGGCGAAGCTGGTTGGCCGTCAGTATCACCTGGTAGATTACGTCGGCGCTGCAGATGCAGAAGATGTCATAGTGGTGATGGGCTCCGGTGCTGATACCGTCGAAGAGCTGGTGGAATATCAAGTATCACAGGGCAAAAAAATCGGGGTTGTCAAGGTGCGCCTGTTCCTGCCGTTCCCGACCAAAGCCTTTGTTGAGGCACTGCCCGCAAGTGTGAAAAATATCGCGGTGCTGGATCGCACCAAGGAGCCTGGCTCCATCGGCGAGCCCCTGTATCAGTTGGTGCGTACCGCCATTGGTGAGGCGATGGAAGAGAAAATCTACCCCGGTAAGGGCTATCCTAAAATAGTTGGTGGGCGCTTCGGTCTGGGTTCCTATGAGTTCACTCCGGCCATGGTGCAGGCGGTGTTTGATAACTTCCACGCCGCTACCGTGAAGAATCACTTTGTGGTCGGGATTAAGGACGACGTTACCGGTAACAGCCTCGATTTCGATCCGAGCTTCTCTGTGCCGTCCGACTGCTACGGGGCCATGTTCTACGGGTTGGGCTCCGACGGCACTGTAGGTGCGAACAAAAACTCCATCAAGATCATTGGCGAAACCACGGACAACAACGTACAGGCCTATTTTGTGTACGATTCCAAAAAGGCTGGCAGCATAACCACCAGCCATCTGCGCTTTGGTAAAAAGCCGATCAAGTCGCCGTATCTAATCGACAGTGCTGACTTTCTGGCATGCCATAACTTCTCCTTCCTGGAAAAGTACGACATGCTTAAAAATATCAAGAAGGGTGGCACCTTCCTCCTCAATAGCCCGTATGGAAAAGATGAGGTCTGGGATCACATTCCCAAGGAGGTGCAGCAGTACATTGTCGATAAAGAGCTGAAGTTCTTTGTCATCGATGGGGTGCGTCTGGGTGAGGAGATTGGCCTTGGTCCCCGCATCAACGTCATCATGCAGACTGCATTCTTCAAAATCTCCGGCATTATCCCGCTCGAGACTGCGCTAACTGAGATTAAGGATGCTATCGTTGCATCCTACGGCAAGGCTGGCGAAAAAGTGGTCAACATGAATAAGGAAGCTGTTGATCGCGCGCTGGAGCACATTGCTGAAGTGAAGCCGGGTGCGGTTAACAGTAAGCTCCGCATCCACGGCGCGATTGAGGGTGATGCCCCTGCATTTATCAAGAGAACCACCGCCGCCATCATTGAAGGCAAAGGGCAGGATCTCCCTATTTCCGCCATGCCGTGCGACGGAACCTTCCCCATCGGCACCGCGAAGTACGAGAAGCGCAACATCGCGGTTAACATCCCAGTGTGGGAGTCAGATCTTTGTATTCAGTGCGGTATCTGCTCCTTCGTGTGTCCGCATGCCTCTATTCGGATGAAGATCTACGCTGCGCAGGAACTGAACGGCGCACCGGAAACATTCAAATCTGTTGATGCCAATGGCAAAGAGTTTGCGGGTAAAAAGTTTACCCTGCAGGTAGCGCCAGAAGATTGTACTGGCTGTGGTGCTTGTGTATATAACTGCCCGGCAAAGAGCAAGGTTGAAGAGGGCAAGAAGGCCATCAATATGACCTTTCAGGCGCCGCTGCGCGAGAGCGAAGCTAAAAACTGGGATTTCTTCCTCGAATTACCCGATGTGGACGAAAACTTAGTCAAGCGCCACACCCTGAAGGGGAGTCAGTTCCTGCCGTCAACCTTTGAGTTCTCCGGTGCATGCGCTGGTTGTGGTGAGACCCCGTTTGTGAAACTGCTCTCCCAACTGTTCGGTGATCGTGCGCTGATTGCCAATGCTACTGGCTGCTCCTCCATCTACGGTGGCAACCTGCCTACCACTCCGTGGACAACCCGTAAGGATGGTCTTGGTCCGGCATGGAGTAACTCCCTGTTTGAAGACAATGCTGAGTTTGGTTACGGTATGCGCCTGACGGTGGATAAATTCAATGAGTACGCTCTTGAGCTTCTTGCAAGTGCAGCAGAACAGTTGTGCAAAGCCGGTGGCGAGTATACCGATCTGATTAAAGAGATTCAGCATGCGGACCAGGGTACTCAGCAGGGGATTGAAGAGCAGCGTGCTCGGGTTGCCAAACTCAAGCAGGGGCTGGAGCGCTGCCCAGATGCGAACTCCAAGCAGCTTCTGTCCGTGGCGGATTACTTGGTTAAGAAATCCGTGTGGGCAGTTGGTGGTGACGGCTGGGCGTATGACATCGGTTACGGTGGTCTGGATCATGTCCTTGCCTCTGGTGAAAACATCAATGTTCTGGTTCTCGACACCGAGGTGTACTCCAATACCGGTGGGCAGGCTTCCAAGGCTACTCCACTTGGAGCAGTGGCGCAATTTGCTGCGGCGGGTAAGCGTATGGGCAAGAAGGATCTAGGTATGATTGCTATGACCTACGGCAATATCTATGTTGCAAAGGTCTCCCTGGCTAATCCGGCTCAATGCGTCAAGGCGTTCATTGAGGCCGAATCTTACCCTGGTCCTTCTCTAATTATCGCGTACAGCCACTGCATCGCGCATGGTATCAACATGACTAGCGCCATCGAGCAGTGTAAAAATGCGGTTAATTCTGGGCACTGGCCACTGTTCCGCTATGACCCACGTCTGAGTGAGCAAGGGAAGAATCCGCTGCAACTGGACAGTAAGGCGCCAAGCATGAACTTTGAGGAGTTTGCTAACGGCGAAAACCGCTTCCGCGTACTGAAGAAAAGTCAGCCGGAGGTTGCTGCAAGACTGATGCAGCAGGCCAATACGGAAACTGCCGCGCGTTACGATCTGTACAGGAAACTTGCCGACATGGATCCTGATTGCGGCACAGATAAGTAGGTAAAGTACTTTTGCTGAAATAAGCAAAGAATAGAGGCTCCCGCCATTTATATAAGTGGCGGGAGCCTTGCTGTTTTGGCGCCAGAATTTATTATGTGGGAATAGTTAAGCGTGGGCTAAGACCTTGCACCACTGTGTTGCCGATGATATACATGAGACGATGAAATTGCAGCGGAGTGGAGGTCCGAGAGGGATTCTTTCCTAATACTTAGGCCCCATGTTTGTATCTGCCTCACATTATTTCTTCCTACGGGAGAGTTCATGTACAGTGCCCAGTCAAATTTTGAACTATACGATGCAGAGATAGGCCAGATAAATGAGATAATTACCCATCTTCTCAAAGTTGCACATGCGAAAGCGATATTTCTGGTGGATAAAAACGGGTTGATGATCTCTTCCACCGGAGAGGTTGATGGACTCGATATCACCAGCCTTGCATCTCTAACGGCAGGGAATATAGCGACTACCGGTGGGTTGGCTAAACTTATTGGAGAGAAAGAGTTTTCCATTCAGTTTCATGAAGGTAAGAATGATAGCATCCATCTCTCCATAGTTGCCAGCAAGGTTATCCTGGTGGTGATTTTTGACTCTAATAGTTCCTTGGGGTTGGTGCGCCTGCGGGTTAAACGTGCCAGCGCGTCATTGGCCAAGGTGTTTGAGGATATTGCCGAACGTCAGGAACTGCGGAGTGCGACCAGCTACACTGCCAATCCGTTTGCCGAAATTACCGATGACGACATCGACAATTTGTTTAATTAAGGATAGCTAGAATGTCGTTTATAAATCATGCTTCGCGCGAAATAAACTGCAAGATCGTCTACTATGGTCCCGGCTTGTGCGGTAAGACAACCAATTTGCAGTTCGTATACCAGAAAACGGCACCAGCGTCAAAAGGGAAGATGATATCTCTGGCAACGGAGTCAGAGCGTACCCTGTTTTTTGATTTTTTGCCCCTTGCGTTGGGCGAAGTGCGCGGCTTCAAGACCCGCTTTCATCTATATACGGTTCCCGGGCAGGTGTTCTACGATGCTTCGCGCAAGCTGATCTTAAAAGGGGTGGATGGGGTGGTGTTTGTCGCCGATTCTCAGGAAGAGCGCATGGACGCTAATATTGAAAGTCTGGAGAATCTGCGCGATAACCTGGACGAACACGGTTATGATCTGGACAATATGCCGTTTGTGATGCAGTACAACAAGCAGGATCTGCCAAATATCAGCCCTATGGAAGAACTGCAGAAATATCTTAATCCAAATAAAGTCCCAGAGTTTCGTGCTTGCGCCATGACTGGAGCGGGTGTTTTCGACACCCTAAAAGCGATAGCAAAGTTGGTTTTGCTCGATCTTAAAAAAGGGGGGCGCTAAAAATAAACGCGCTGTCCCTAAAAAATATCACAAATAGACCTTGACACTCCGGCCATGTTTCCGTATATTCCGGATCTGTCGCAACGACACATTCCCTGGTAGCTCAGTCGGTAGAGCAGGTGGCTGTTAACCACCCTGTCGCTGGTTCGAATCCGGCCCGGGGAGCCAAAAATTCAAAAGCACTTACGGGTTTTTCCTGTAGGTGCTTTTTTGGTTTGGGGGTGTTGGGTGGCCCCTTTTGGAAACGTACTGCCCTTTAGAGTCAGCCCTTCAAGGTCAATCCTTGCACTCAATTTCTCTGTAGTAAAATCACTTGCGGTAGCAACATCTGTTTTAGCCGTGATCCTTTTTCCTTTCCTGGAAGGGGTGTGGTCAGCCCCTGGGTTGTGCCCACACTGCTCGGGGCTGCTTTTTGGGCATGGCACAGCACCCCCCTATTCCTCATTTAAACTCTGCACCAGACGCAAATATTCCCTCTGTGCCTCCCAAAC
>CAYPNO010000106.1:0-7793 GCA_964411865.1 uncultured Desulfuromonas sp.
AATATCGGTCACTTCCGCGCCGCTGCTAAGATTTGGGAAGGGCATAAGTTCAATCCAAATAATCGTATCTGGATTTGCCCGCCGACCCGTATGGATCAGGCTAAACTCAAGGATGAAGCGAGTTTCGCTACCTTTAACCAGGTAGGCGCGCGCATTGAAACCCCAGGCTGCTCTTTGTGCATGGGCAACCAAGCACGTGTACCAGCGGGAGTGAATATGTACTCCACCTCTACACGTAACTTCGACGACCGTATCGGCGATGGTGCCCAAGTGTATCTCGGTAGTGCCGAGCTTGGTGCCGTAACCGCGCTCAAAGGTGAGCTGCCGACTCCGGCAGAGTACCTCGCTGTATATAAAGAAAAGGTAGCGCCAAACACAAAAGAGATATACGACTACCTGCAGTTTGACGAACTGGGTGAGTTTGACGCAGTGTACAAACGCTGCGATATCTAAACCACAGCAGGCATAAATAAAAAAGGCCGCTTCTTCTGGGAGCGGCCTTTTTTTATATGGTTTATGCCAGATCAGTGTGTTTGACACGCTGTCCTTTGCTTATTCAAATAAGAAGGTGTGCCGTGAAAATTGCGCTACTTGAACCATTCATGGCTGGATCCCATGCGAGCTGGGCCAATGGATATGCGACCCATAGTCGCCACAGAGTAGAGATATTCAGCCTTGAGGGCAAATACTGGAAATGGCGCATGCACGGAGGTGCAGTCAGTCTGGCGCGTCAGTATCGCGCCCGTGGTTTCACTCCAGACCTGCTTTTGGCCACGGATATGCTCGACCTTACTACTTTTCTGGCCCTGACCAGAGATCTGATCGCGGGGCTGCCGTGTGTGCTTTATTTTCACGAGAATCAACTCAGTTATCCGTGGTCTCCGAGTGACGCTGACCCTGTACAGCAACGCGATGCCCACTACTGTTTTATCAATTACGCTTCCGCGCTTGCGGCAGATCTGGTGTGTTTCAATTCAGCATATCATCGGCATGATTTTCTGACTCGATTACCTGAATTTTTAAACAGTTTCCCTGACTATTGCGAGTTGGACACGGTTGCCGATATTGACTCTAAAAGCATCACTTTGCCCCTAGGTCTTGACCTTGACGCCCTGGATCGGGCAAGGCCAAAAGAGGTAGCCTCCACGAAAGAAGTTACCCCCCTCATTTTGTGGAACCACCGCTGGGAATACGATAAGAATCCCGACGAGTTTTTTAATGCGTTGTTTGCGCTGCAGGAGCAGGGAATTGATTTTAAGCTGGCGGTGTTGGGGGAAGCGTATCAGAAGCAACCAGCTATTTTTGCCACGGCTCGTGAGCGTCTGCAAGATCATATTGTCCACTGGGGTTATGTTGAAAGCTATGCTGAATATGCGGAGTGGTTGTGGCGGGCAGATATCCTGCCGGTGACTTCTATCCACGACTTTTTCGGTATCAGCGTTGTTGAGGCCATCTACTGCGGTTGCTTCCCCCTGTTGCCGCTGCGCCTTGCCTACCCTGAGCATGTAGATCCCGTGCGCCACCCGCAGTGTTTCTATCAGGATTCCGCTGATATGGTAACGGCCTTAGTCAAGATCTGTACAACACACGCATGGCGCGATTTCAACGTGGATGTAGTTAAGGGTTACAACTGGGGGAAAATGGTACCGCAGTACGATGCTGCCTTCGCGGCGTTGGTAGCTGGATAGGCTGCCAGCGCTTGACGGGGAAGGTGAGAAGATGCTAAAAACACACGATATTTATTTTAGCAGCGCTATATTGATATTAACCATGCTCAGGTTGGCTTCAGATAATCTTTAAGAGGAATATATAGATGGCAGAATTTATTGAATGGTCAGATAAAATCAGTGTCGGTATTCAGGAAATAGATGAGCAGCACCAGAAATTGGTTGATCTTATTAATCGTTTATATGCAGCCATGATTATTGGTGAAGACAAAGTTGCCGTCGCCAATGAAGTGTTGGATCAATTGGTTCAGTACACAATGATACATTTCGCGGTTGAGGAATCCCTGTTTAGGATCTTTGAATATCCTGAATACGAGGCCCATTGCGAGCTTCACGAAGATCTACGTACACAAGTCTACGAAATTAACACTAAGGTTCAAAATGGTGAAAAAACCGTTACTCCCGAACTACTGTTTTTTCTGCGAAAATGGATCACCAACCACATTATGGTCGAAGATAAAAAATACAGTCCATTCCTCCTTAGCAGGGGGGTAAAAAAATCATGGGGAAGTACGTTCTCTCTGAGTAAACTCTGGCGGCGTAGCTAGCGCCAACCTTTCCTTTTTTGGATGTTTTCTGCCCAGCAGATGGAAATAAGCTGGGCAGGTTCTACTTTAAGTCTCTGAAACGCTTGGTCAGCTCTGCGTATGCGTCAACGCGCCGATCACGTAAAAATGGCCAAATGCGGCGCACATCTTCTGAGCGTCTCAGATCAATTTCAGTCAGTAACATCTCCTCTTTTTCAGCCCCGGCCTGCGCCACAATCTCCCCCTGTGGCCCTGCTACAAAGCTGTTGCCCCAGAACTGCGCTCCTGCGGTTATCCCACTTGGATCAGCCTCAAAACCTACGCGATTAACCGCCGCGACATAGGTGCCGTTGGCTACGGCATGACTACGCTGAATGGTGATCCAAGCGTCAAGCTGGCGCTGCTGTTCAGCGGGGGTGTCGGCGGAATCCCAGCCAATAGCAGTGGGATAGATGAGAATGTCGGCTCCGGCCAGAGCCATGAGGCGCGCCGCTTCGGGATACCACTGATCCCAGCAGATCAGCAGCCCAAGAGAGCCAACGCTGGTTTGGATTGGATTAAAGCCCAGATCGCCGGGGGTAAAATAGTATTTCTCATTATAGCCAGGATCATCGGGGATGTGCATCTTGCGGTAAATTCCGGCAATGCTGCCGTCGGTTTCAAACACCACCCCCGTATTGTGATACAGCCCTGGCGCACGTTTTTCAAATAAGGAGGTGACTAGCACCACCTGATTTTCCCGCGCCATCTGGGCAAGCTGTGCGGTGCTGGGGCCGGGGATGGATTCAGCTTTATCGAAGAATTCAGGGTTCTGATGCTGGCAGAAATACAGATCGTTATGTAACTCCACCAACACCACCAGCTGGGCTCCTTTTAGAGCAGCTTTGCGGATAAGCTCGCCGCTGTGGCGCAGATTTGTATCCTTGTCGGGGCCGCATTGTTGCTGAATAAGTGCAAGCTTTAACTTGTTCATGCCAAAGTCCCTTCCGGTAGTTGCATGGTGAGGCAGTGCAGTGAGCCGTGCTGCAGGATAACGCTGCTGCAGTCGATGCCGATGATTTCCCGCTCCGGGTAGATAGCGCCGATGATCCTCAGTGCCTCGGCATCAGCAGGATCTGCATAGGTGGGAACCAGCACCGCGCCGTTAAGCACCAGAAAATTAGCGTAGGTCGCCGGTAGGCGTTGCTGCTGGTGGTCGAAGACCGGTTGCGGCCAGGGGAGGGCGATCAGGTTATAGCTGTGCCCCTGCAAGGTTTTGAATTGCTTCAGCTCTTGCTCCATCGCCTGCATGCTTTCAAAGTGCTCATCCGTAGGATCGTCACAGCGTATATATGCAATGGTGTCATTCGGGCAAAGGCGGGCGAGGGTGTCAATATGTCCATCGGTGTCATCCCCGATCAGAGCGCCGTGGTTGAGCCAAAGTATGTGGGTAGCACCGAGGGCATCTTTGAGATAACTTTCCAGCGTGGGTTTATCCAGATGTGGGTTGCGGTTCGGACTCATCAGGCACTCAGTCGTGGTGAGCAGGGTTCCCTTACCGTCTGATTCAATACTTCCCCCTTCCAGGATTAGTCCCTGCGTCAGCAAGGGCACCTCCCATGCTCCCGCCGCTTCCAGATTCTTATTAATCTGATTGTCCAGATCAGCCGGAAACTTCAGTCCCCAGCCGTTAAAACCGAAATCGAGCAGGTGCAGCTTTGTGTGAATCTCCACTCCGATAGGGCCAAAGTCGCGCGCCCAAGTATCGTTGTTGTCAATTTCAACCAACCTTATCGCAGGAGAGTCGAGCCCGTGCTTCTTAAGGATGGCTGCGGTGTGTTTCAACTCTGGTGCAACTACAATAACTTTTTCATACGCAACGGTGTGGCGGATAATTTCAACGAGCACCGCCTCAATCTCAGGGAGGATCGGATCCCAGTCACTGCCGGGGCAAGGCCACGCCAGTAATATGCCATCCTGTGGTTCCCATTCCGCTGGTAGGCGTACCTTATGCTCTGGTAAGTTAATTGTCTGATTCATTGTTCTTTTTTCGCCTCAGCTTCAAAAATGTAAAAAGTAAAAATGTGATAATCAACCCCGCCACTACAAAGGTTACGGGTGAAATGTGGCTTAAATTAAGAGCTTTACCGCCAAAGTAGCCCAATAGTGGATAGGCGATTCCCCAAGATATGCCGCCAGCGGCAGTGTAAACGCAAAATTGCCCTGGGTTCATCTGCACACCGCCAGCTACAAAAGGGATAAATCCGCGCACTGGCCCCATAAAACGTGCCAGCAGCAGACTTTTACCACCGTGAGCCCCAAAAAATAATTGTGCGCGGTGCAAAAAACGGTAAAATCTTCCCTCTTGCAGGTATATTGTCAACCATGCCCCGAAGCGTGCGCCGCACACATAGCTCATGCAATCACCTGCGATAGCGCCAATTGCCGCAGCTAAACATACATAATAAATGTTTCCGTGGCTATGAAACGCCAGGGCGCCTGCAGTTATGCATAGAACGCTGCCAGGCATAAATAGTCCCGCGACGGGGATCCCTTCAGCCAGAGTTATTCCACACAATATCAGATAATAACTAAACCCGGCGGAAAGATGCGGCAGGGTTAGTTGTGTCCACCAATTCATGGAATTCAAATAACTTACTTTAGGATAAAAAGCAAACTAGGATTGTCTTTAATCTTCGAAGATATGTTGTGCTGTAGGCTTGATTGGGAAAGCCACCAGATCCTGAAACAAGCTCAGAATCTGGTGGGGTAGGGGCGGTGAGGTGTAGATTTTAGTGCGGGGTTAAATTTCCATCGGTTGTTTGCTTACTTAATGTGGCACGCGCTGCACTTGGTGGGAGCATTGCCGCCCTGCTGTTTGTGACAGGTCAGACAGTTGTCATGGCCCTGCTCTTTGGTTTCAATTACGATACGCTCCGGCTTGCCTTCGTGGCAGCTCTTGCATCCAAGCGACATATGTTCTTTGTGATTGAATGTGACGGTGCCCATCCCTTCATACGTATATACATCCGCAGCGTAGGTAAATGTTGTGCCCATAAAGAATAGAAAGGCAGTAAAAATGAGTTTTTTCATGTTAGACCTCCTTGGTAGTTGACCTGAAATAGGTTTGCTTGAACTCGCTGTATCGCACAAATTAATTTTTTATGTGTACAGCCATCGCTTGGGGTGAGTTATATCCCCCAGCATGAACAATTGCATTCGACATATAGCGACATTTCACCCGATGTCGAGTATGAATTATGTGATTTCAGATAGTTGGATACGTCTAGTGAATGGGCGGGTTGCGGCATTAGTTGCCTTTTTATTTGGTTTCTGCTAGGTTCTCGACCAATCTTGTCCGGTTTAATTCTATCCTGGGCGCTGAATGGTGGTGCTGCCTCCGAATGTAATTCTATGTATAACCCTGATAAAATATTTTCTCCCGAGACCAATGTTAAAATTGACGGGAATGCGATCCGGTGCTTGCGCGAAGAGCAGGGACTGACCCAGTTGTATGTAGCTAAGGTGGTAGGAGTGACGTCCGACACTATCTCCAGGTGGGAAAATAATCGCTATCCTAGCATTAAGACCACCAATGCAAAGCGTTTAGCGGAGGCTTTAGAGGTCGATGTGGAGTTTATTCTCCAGCAACTGCCGGAAGATGAAGTGGAGGCAGTGCCGGAGACAGGGGGGCAGAAGAAAGCAAGGCTTTCGCGTTTGCGCCTCATTGTGGTCGGAGTAGCGCTGGTTGCGGTTGGGTTAAGTCTACTTTGGAAGCTACTTCCCCCTCTTGGACAAGACATTCGCGCAGAGCGCCTGTTGCCCAGTTATGCTGCGCCTGGCGCCGTCCTGCCGGTAAAGTTGACATTTTCCGGCTCTGCTGCGCGGATAGTTGTGCGTGAGCAGATTCCTCCCGGCTGGGAGTTGCTTAAAGCGGTACCAAAGCCCGATAGTTTTGATCCATCTTCTGGATTGATGCGTTGGATTCTAGAGGTTGGAGAACAGGACATTGCAATTTATTACATAGTCAAGGTGTTTGCGCACGCGCCGTTGCATAGTCTGCAGAAATTTAATGGTGAACTGGTGTTGCGCTCCGAAATGACAAGACACGGGCGGAGCAGCATGCTTGGAGCCAATCAGCTGGTGATTGAGATGGTGCATTGGGCTGACCTTAATGCAGATAATCGCATAGATGACGATGAGATGTTGGATGCATACTATTTGGCAGAATATGCAAATTTGTCCTCGCAGGGGGTGGAAGTACTTGAAAAATTATGGATGGCAGAGCATTATTACTGGGATTCAGAAACAACACATTTTGTTGGAGTTAAGAGTCCAGCATCGATCTCTGATTAGTTGTTTGGACACATTCCGCGTTACCGGTGGGGGAATTCTATGAAAAACGTAGTTGAGATGCTTGAACCTCAAATGAATGAGGTTGTGCGCCAGTTTAAACACGACCTGAACTCAGAGGTTCCCCTTATCCGTAAGGTGGGCGAGTATGTTCTTGCTAGTGGCGGGAAGCGCATGCGCCCCATGCTGGTGTTGTTGACAGCTATGCTTGCTGGATATAAGGGAGATAAACACATAGGGGTCGCAAGCGTGGTGGAGTTTATCCATACTGCCACGTTGCTGCACGACGACGTTGTTGACGCTGCGGTGATCAGACGAGGGGCGGAATCCGCCAACCGTGTTTGGGGCAATGAGGCTTCTGTGCTGGTGGGAGACTTCCTGTTTGCCAAGTCTTTTTCCATCATGGTGCGTGCAGGCAGCTTGCCGATTTTACAGGCTCTTTCTGATGCCACCACCAAAATGGCCGAAGGGGAAGTGCTGCAGCTTATTAGCACCTGCGACCTGGATTTGAGCGAAGAAAAATACATGCAGGTAGTGCGCGAGAAGACCGCCGTCCTGATAGCGGCTGCGTGTGTGTGTGGTGGTATTTTAGGCGGCATTACCCCCAAGCAGGAGCAAGCTCTGTATGATTTTGGTCTCGACTTAGGGATAGCCTTTCAGTTTATGGACGATGCTTTAGACTATGTGGCCGATGAAGCAGAGTTTGGCAAAGCTTGTGGCCACGATCTGGAAGAGGGGAAGATGACTTTGCCCCTTATTGAGGCGCTACGCCACTGCACTGCCGCCGAGCGCGCTATGGTGGAAGAGATAATAGAAGGCGACGAATTGGCTCCAGAATCTTTAAAAAATGTCATCAATCTTATCCATCGCTACGACGGGATCGGGTATACCAAAGCGCGTGCCGGCACCCTTGTAGAGAAAGCGAAAAGTTACCTGCAGGTGTTTGAGGCTGGAGAAGCCAGAGATGCGCTCGAAACAGTGGCTGATTACGTGGTTAGTCGCACTTACTAAGCCTTAGATCTGCAACCGTTGGAGTAACACCGTTTCCAGCCTCGGGTACCTGTTGAATACATAAAAAGCCCGCAACTTACCGTTGCGGGCTTTTTATTTGATGCCATATCGTGGCTATGCTTGGTTATTATTGCTCCAAGCTTAAACTTTCAGCCATTACCTTCAGCGACTTATCTCCAATTCCTTTAATCTCCCG
>CAYPNO010000107.1:0-7782 GCA_964411865.1 uncultured Desulfuromonas sp.
ACTCCGCTGAGAATCCGCCCACAAAGGACATGCTGTACCTATACATTCAGCGTTGTTATGCATCTGGCTGCAAACCTGGAATTTTGGCGCTTCCAGATAAATACCCAGTACCTCAGCCGCAATATCTCTTACATGGTTAAGGGCCAGCCAACAATCACGCTGACAGCAGCGTGCCGCTCTGTATGCTGCAATAGTGCGAATAATTTCTCCCACCCCTTTTTGAACATTCTGCCGCTGCCGCGCCTTTACAGGTGTGGCTTCCAGAAGCAGGCTCAAAGCGATTCCCACTCCAGTCGCGGCCCCGCAGGTGCCCAGAAACGCGCAACTGCCCCCCATAACCTTGCTGCCGCGCTGAATCGCGGTGCGGAGCAGGTCCTTATCTGTCAGGTAACCACTGTATTGCACACAACTTATTATTACAGCCGGAACCAGGGAATGGTATTGGGGGCCATGCAGAGGAATAGCCGGGTGCTGACGCACCTGCTGAAACATGCTGTACATATCGAGGTGATTATACTCTATACACAGGCGTTCAATGATATCCAGACTGTCGGCATTGTGACATGCATCGCACACAAAATGCCCCTGTTCACACCAGGCGTTGGCTGGATAATCTTTACCGCAATACGTGCAGGTACGGGTTTTCTCCACCTCCGCATATATCAAGGGGGCGCCGCACAGCATGCAGCCGCACTGCTGTTTATGCGTGCCGCCCTGCGGCTCCGGTGGTGCCAGTGCTTCAGGCGGCAGGCTGCAGTTGCACCCGGCTTCCAAGGTTATATTGGTGACATACCCATGCCGGTCCAGCTGCCATACCTGTTCTCCAAGGGATTCGGCTTCATGGCGCGGCAGGATAGCATTGTGCCCCGGCTGCAATATGCGTCCGGATGGAGTACATAACCACTGTGCCGGCCCCGGATAAAACACTCTCACGTTCTCCTGTGCTGTCCCATGGTATGCTGATCCATATGGTTTTAAGGCTAGGAACGTAATGGAGAAAAACGGATGCCCCTGTACCACACGGTAGGGAAAACGTTTCAGAATCCGGACTTGCACCATACCGGTTTCGCGTAGCAGGCCAAGGAGGTCTTTCTGGGTCAGAGCCCCTGCGATACATTCGCCATGCAGCTTTTCATCGTTGCGAATAGCTGCATCCGGTTCCTTCTCACATACCACATCGGAAACAACCATACGTCCACCGGGTTTGAGGATGCGAAATATCTGCTTGAAGGTTGCGCGTTTGTCGCTAGAAAGATTGAGGACACAGTTTGAAATAACCACATCCTGGGATTGAGTTTTTAAGGGCAGATCTTCCAGATATCCTTGAGTGAATTTGAGGTTGTCATATCCGAGATTACGCCGTACCGCGTCAGCCCCAGCCTGGGCCAGATTCAACATCGGACCGAGCATGTCCACCCCGGTTACATGGCCCCTGACTCCCACCTGGCGTGCAGCTATGAAGCATTCCACCCCAGTGCCACACCCTAGATCTGTTACCGACTCATCCTTGCACAGCTCAGCATCCAGAACCGGACTGCCGCATCCATAGCCACGAAAACGGTACTGCACTGGGATGTGTTCCAGAATATCGCCTTCATAGCACACCGGATTGAGAATATCTTCCTTGGTGTCACCCACAGCCTGGGTATAAAAATTTTTCACTACGGTGCGACTGTCATCCTGGGCCAGGGCCAGCAGACAGTTGGAGTGGAGCAAGGCCACGCGTCCGTGACTTCCGCAGGTTTTAAGCACATCACCCATTTTCAGGCGCAACGCCGGGGAGACAGCAGTACGGCTCTTATCGGCTTTACTGGTTATCAGATACAGAGCCAGCTGCTGCAACAACGGCAGATACGGGTCTGAACCGCTGAAGGTACCGGAGTGGAAGTAGCTGTGGTCGATATCGCCGCCTCCGAGAATAAAACGCCAGGGGTCGTCGGCCCCGGCAACACTGCTTTGGCGAATCCGTTGTAAGACGGAGCTGGAATTCCATTTTTGCAGCAAGGAATCACTGCTGCTCAAAGGGGTTTGAAGCTCTGGCACGCCAACGGTTGCAGCGGTGGGATATAGATGCCCATCTGGGCCAATAGCTGCACTCTCCCATCCTGCATTAACTCCGTCATGGATGGTGCCGGGTGGAGCAAAAACCTGACTTTTCAGGCTGTCAATATTATCAATGCCGATCCCGAGTTCCCGGGCGCGTACATAAGCCCTGATAAGATACGGGAGCAGGCTTTCGGGAGCAATATACTGTTCTCTGCTTCCCCGGCCTCGAATGAAATACCACATGAAATGGACATTGCTCGCTCCGCTTGCAGCGGCGTATTCAACCAGCCATGGCATATCTGGGGCATTGTTGCGTTCTACACACATACTCAGAGTAAAAGGGTGCGCGGAGCGATGTAACCATTCGAGCTGTGTTTCAAGACGTTCATAGCTACCCCGCCCACGCAGATGATCATGGCGTTCTCTGTCACCATCAACACTGATCTGTAGATGCAGGCGCTCCTTTGGCCATTCCATTCCCTCCAGTTGTTCGCGCAACAGCAAACCATTGGTAAGTACCACCACATGGGCGTTATCTATTTCCAGAAGAGCGCTTACCAATGCCCTGAAATCATGATGCACCAGAGGTTCGCCCCCCGTCAGGGCGAAGATACGGCACCCCATTGCGGCTGCTTCACGGGCACGCTCGAGGATTATCTCCTGAGGCAGCTCGCGCTGTTGCGTCGGGCCGGAACTGAACAGGCAGTGGCTACACGTCAGATTACAGCGATCCGTTATGTGCAGCCAAAGTTCACGCAGCGCATCAGTATTCAGCAAATACTCCCTGCCTGGATACGCCTTTGCCTTTGCAGCAGGAAGACGTTGCACAAACACCTGTTGTGCCTCGGTCATTGGCCCGTCTTGTGAGCCTATCGACTGCAGCAGGATATCCGCGTTCTCATCCGGAACAAACCAGGTCGGATGCTGTGGCTGCAGATACACAGGTGTACCCGCATATTCATAGCGCTGCCATTGATTGATGTTGAACTCTGATGTGTATAAGGAGTGCATGAATTAAAGCCTGAATTTTATTGAGAAAGTACCTGATACATAGCGTACTGGATGATCCGGCATCCACAGCGCAGAATTATGCCTGTCATTTCCTAGGTGCACCTTAAAATACCTATATTTGCTTTAACTTGATAAGCAGGGATCTCAGAGTGGTGTCATGATACAGCACTGTTTTGCTCCCAAGAGCACTAGCATTACGTTTTCACGACCTGTGCGCAATCTTGTAGGCATGAATAACAACGGAGAACTTTAGCGGGCCATCCTTTCGTTCAGAGGATTGACGGTGCAGAATACTTATATAAATATCCAAGAGTTGCAAATAATAAATATCGATACTTTGTCTAAAATGTATTTGTATAAGCTATGCATGGTATAAACGAAACAGCTAAAGACTCGCAGTTTGTCTCTACCACCCTTAAGGTGTTGCTGAATATCATCCGGGCAGTCATGGCACTTCACAATTACCATCTTAAGTTGGATCAAAGCATTATTACCAACCTGCCAGATACCGCCATTTTTGCTCTGCTGAGGTTATGCACTGAGTTCAGGATCAAATCCCTATAAAATGATGTACTAACAGATTAAACCCGAGCATAAAAAATGGTAAAATGTTCGCACGTCATTTTTTTGCAAGTGCTGTTATTCATTGAGTCTATATGGGTATCTATATGAATGATTGCAGGGTTCGCTTTTATGGTACCAGTATTGGCGGGGTTTATCCTTGACTGGCTGGCCGTGAGTGGATGGGTTACGGAAAGATCCTTCATAAATACGGATGTGTTGGAGCGTGGGGAGAACGCCATCACTTTCTATCTTCAGCCTTTGCTGCGCTTTATTCTTGCCGTACTCCTCTTTGCAGTGGCTTTTCGCTATACAGAAAACACCTCCACAATCATTCTTGCTACCCCGTTGTTTCTATTTTCCATGGCACTCTGCGCAGTGCTGATTCTGGCGGGGGTGCTGGGGCGCATATCTACCAAGGGGATAATTTCGACGCCTGAAAACTCGTTTTCTGCAGGGATACGGGTGGTAAATACCCAACAATCCTTGTCTGGATGGTGACACAGGCGTGCATTTTTCGGCATCCGTAACGCAGTATCCAGGATGATAGGTTGGGGGTTTTCCCCCGACCAGTATCTAACCGTCAGTTGGGGGTCATCCGCCAGTACGGTATCTATCCCAACCAGAATTCCATCGTGCAGACTTCGGAGCTGGTGGGTTAGAAGGTTGGAATCTGCCCCACTTAGCACCACCGGTTGGCCTCGTTTGGTGGTGATGCTGCCCCCCCAACTCTGAGCGTAGGAGAGGGTGACAAACGGGCGAATCTCCGATTCAAAGGCATCTTTGCGAATGTTTAACCACTGCTCAATCCGCTGATTACAGTTCATTATATGCTTCACGCGTTCTCCCCCGCTGCTTTTAGGCTTTAAATCTGTTATTATAGGCGACTGTTGAACGTTTCAACCAGACAAAACCCAGCACGTACCCAACACTCTAGCCAAAAAGGAGTTAATTGCAATGAGTTCAACTTCAGAGTCACAGCATCACCGTGTAATTATCCTGGGTTCAGGCCCTGCCGGTTACACTGCGGCGGTATATGCCGCGCGGGCGAATCTCGAGCCTGCCCTTATCAGCGGAATGCAGCCCGGTGGGCAACTAACCACCACCACTGAGGTGGATAACTGGCCGGGAGACTATGCCGGGGTTGAAGGGCCGGAGCTGATGGAGCGGATGCGTCAGCACGCAGAGCGCTTTGAGACCAAGTTTATTGCCGACCATATAGAAAAGGCCGACTTGAAACAGCGCCCTTTTGTTCTCGAAGGCAGCGATGGTGTCTACACTTGTGATGCCCTGATTATCGCCACTGGGGCTTCGGCGCGCTATCTGGGCTTGCCCTCTGAAGAAGCGTTTAAGGGTAAGGGGGTTTCTGCCTGCGCCACTTGCGATGGTTTCTTTTACCGCAACAAGCCGGTCGCGGTTATCGGTGGGGGAAGTACTGCGGTAGAAGAGGCGCTGTATCTGGCCAATATTGCCAGCAAGGTCACTGTTGTGCACCGGCGCGATGAGTTTCGTTCCGAGAAGATTCTGGCGGACAAGCTCAAGCAAAAAGCTGAAGGTGGCAACGTGGATATCGCCTGGTTCCATGTTCTTGAGGAGGTGCTTGGAGATAACATGGGGGTGACCGGCATCCGCATCCGCGATGTGCGGGATAACTCGACGCAGGATATTGAGGTGGATGGGGTGTTTATCGCCATTGGGCATTCTCCCAACAGTGGAATCTTTGCCGGGCAGTTGGAGATGCAGGACGGCTACATCAAGACCAGCCATAGCGCAGAAGGACTTGCCACCCAAACTAGTGTCCCGGGGGTGTTTGCCGCAGGAGATGTGCAGGATTACGTATATCGTCAGGCGATAACCTCGGCTGGTACCGGGTGTATGGCGGCGATGGACTCCGAACGCTTTCTCGACGGCTTGGGGCAAGGCTCCTGAGTGTTTGAGGCGTTACATACTTGATTTTTGAAGCATACTGAGTATTAAGACTAGGCCCGCCAGGGGAATCCCTCCACAAGGATTTCTCAATAACGGCGGGTCAGTTTATGCGCAGGAGGGTAGGCGCTTCCATGGGTAGACGCTTCCATATATACCAGATGTACACACTATGGTATAAGCAGCGTAATTGTTCAGGTTAAGGTACCTGAACCTGCGTCGGGGGTATTCGTCTGGATATTCACCGAGTAGCCTTAATAGGGGGGACGCAGGGTGTATTGCACCGAAAATGGCACTAAAATCAAAGCGGGAAGAAGGAGAAGAGGTATGATAAGAAAGATTGTATTGGTCGCACTGCTGGTTCTGCTAGGGGCAGGTAACGTATTTGCGCTGGAGATCTATCGTAAAGATGACCTTTCACTTGACGCCGGCTGGTGGGGCCAAGTCTGGGGTCAGAGCGTATCGAATATGGATACCAATGACAGTGGACGTTATAACGATCGCCTGAATGATTTTCTGGTGCGCCGCTCCTATTTTTACCTCAGTGGCACCGTTACCCCAGAGCTCACTTTCTTTGTGCACTATGCTGGGGATAAGCTAGGGATGGACGAGATCAAGAAAGATTCAGGCAGTGGGCTAGGTTCCGGTCTGGCTTTGCGCGATGGTTGGGTCAATTACAAGGTGCTGGGGGAGAGCCTCATGGTGCAGGCCGGGCGCATGTATGTTCCATTCACGCGTGATTACGGTACCACCTCCACCAAGGCGTTGCTGACCACCGACCTCAACTGGGGTCAAGGGGGACATCGCAGTACCATATTTTATCCTAGCAATGTAGGTCGCGATGATGCCCTGACCGTATGGGGAAATGTCCTGGATGAAAAACTCCAGTATCGTTTCATGATCGGTGACGGGGAAGAAGATAACGCGAAAAATCATGATGACACCATGCGTTATGCCGGGCGTCTGAGTTACAGCTTGTTCGACCCTGAAACCAAATGGTTTAATGCTGGCACCTATCTTGGCACCAAAAAGGTTTTAAGTTTCGGTGTGGGTGCCGATATGCAGCGTGATCTTATCCTTGCGGGTAAAGAGCAGAACTATTTTGCCTGGACTATGGATGTGTTCTACGAGCAGCCCATGGGGGATGGTGATGCTGTTACTTTTACTGCATCCTATATCGATGTGAGCAACACGGTTAACAGAATCTCTTTTACCCACCTGGACTCCGGCGATGATGGTTCCATTCTGGCACTTAAGACAGGCTACTACCTAGGGACTAAATTGGGGCCGGGTAACCTGCAGCCGTTCGGGCACTATCAGCTTATCAACCCAGACGGGAACGGAAGTGCCAAGACCCATATCTACGGGGTAGGGGTGAACTATTACCTCAAAGGCGCAGCTAATAAGATTACTCTGGAGGGGGTCTTTATGGATCAGAGCAAGTCTGTTAGCTATGCCGATGTCGTGACCGGAAAAGGAAAATACAGCGACATCCAGGACGAGACCCTCATAACTCTGCAGTTTGCGGTTGGCTTCTGATTCTAGCTAGTTTGCCGTTAAGGCAGGATATTGAAAAAAATGTAAGTGCTGCCGCCATCCTTGTTACAGGGATGGCGGCAGTTTTTGTATGCGTTGGCGGGTTATCGCCGCGAGGATTGAGGGTAACTGCATGAGGTCGGTGGAGATGTGCACGCCGGGAATGTTTTTCTGCCCATTCAACGCACCCCCACCAGCGATTATATGCATATTTTGTGGGAGCATCCTGCGTAGGGTTGCCAATTGCTCCATGGATGCTCTGGTCGTGTAATGGGTGCTGAAAGACAGCACTATGGTGTTTGTTCCCGTCGCCTCAAGGGCGACAGGAACCTCGGTTAAGGGGAGATCTTCCTGCACCCAGGTGCAATGGATTTCGCTTGCTGCGATAATGGATGCTGCCATGAGTAGACCCAACTTATGCCGTTCGTGATTCAAAGTCAGGCACAGGCATTTTGTGCCCGAATCTCCAAGGGTGTTTTGCTGCAGTTGCTGGTGCAAGAATCGATGCAGAACAATACTCAGTTGATCACTGATAAGATGCTCACGCGCAATCCCGATGGCACCGGTTTTCCAGCTGATATCTACGAACCAGATCAGTGGAACAGCGCATTGGCGGATAAAATTATGCAGTCCAAGGTCAGTCAACTGTTCCTGCAACCATGTAGAAGTTTCTTCCGTAGGGGCATTTAACAACGATTCCAG
>CAYPNO010000108.1:0-7773 GCA_964411865.1 uncultured Desulfuromonas sp.
GCCATTGTCGACCTTGCGGCCATGCGCGATGCTATGGTTGCAAATGGTGGTGATCCCGCCAGCATCAATCCTCAAATTCCAGTAGATTTAGTCATTGACCATTCTGTCGTTGTGGATGAGTTCGGTAGCGCCATGGCAGCGCAAGCAAATGTAAGCAAGGAGATGAAGCGCAATTATGAGCGCTACACTTTTTTGCGCTGGGGACAGAACGCTTTCAGTAATTTTCGGGTTGTTCCTCCGGGTACCGGCATCTGCCATCAGGTTAATCTTGAATACCTGGCCCGCACAGTCTGGGATCAGAACATTGACGGGAAAAACTGGATCTTTCCCGATACCCTAGTGGGTACCGACAGCCACACCACCATGATCAACGCGCTTGGGGTGCTGGGCTGGGGTGTTGGAGGCATCGAAGCCGAGGCTGCCATGCTTGGGCAACCGATCTCCATGCTAGTGCCAGAAGTGGTGGGGTTCAAATTCTCCGGGACGCTGCCAGCGGGGGTAACCGCCACCGATCTAGTGCTCACCGTCACCCGTATGCTGCGTGAACATGGAGTCGTAGGTAAGTTTGTCGAGTTCTGCGGCATTGGCTTGAACCATCTGCCGCTTGCTGACCGCGCTACTATCGCCAATATGGCTCCAGAATATGGTGCCACCTGCGGGTTTTTCCCCGTCGACCATATCACCCTTGACTATCTACGCCTAAGTGGACGCAGCCCGGAAACGTTGGCTTTGGTAGAGACCTACTGCAAACAGGAACAGCTGTGGCGTGATGATTCCACCATTGAGCCGGAATTTAGTGCATTGCTAGAGTTGGATCTTAGCACGGTAGAACCTTGTGTTGCAGGGCCGCACCGTCCCCAGGACCAGGTACTCCTAACTCAGTTGCGCATGGTTCAGGATGCTGAGCTAATAAATCCTCTCCCGCGTATGAAGCCTTATATAGACTCCGCCACGCACGCGCTGCAGGATGGGGATGTGGTGATAGCCGCCATCACCTCTTGTACCAATACGTCCAATCCAGCGGTGATGCTCGGCGCTGGATTACTGGCACAAAAAGCCTGTGCGCGTGGATTACAGACACGCCCCTGGGTCAAGACTTCACTGGCCCCTGGCTCCCGTGTAGTTAGTGCATATCTAGAAGAGACCGGCCTACAACACAGCCTCGACCAACTTGGCTTCAACATCGTCGGCTATGGCTGCACCACCTGCATCGGCAACTCCGGGCCCTTACCGGACGCCGTGGAGAACTCCATCACCCGTGACAATCTACAGGTCAGCGCCGTTCTTTCCGGTAATCGCAACTTTGAGGGGCGGATACATCCCCTTGCCCGCTTCAGTTGGCTGGCCTCTCCGCCACTGGTGGTAGCTTTTGCCCTCGCTGGCACCACCCGCATCAACCTCGACTGCGAACCCCTGGGGCACGACACAGAAGGCAAGCCCGTTTACCTTAGAGATATCTGGCCCACTCCCGAGGAGATTCACGCCCTGGAACAAGCTGTGTCTCCAGAGATGTTCCGTGAGCACTATGCCGCTGTCTTTGACGGTGACGCCGCCTGGAAAACGCTACCCGCGCCCGAAGGGTTGACCTACACCTGGCAGGAACACTCCACCTACATCCGCCAGCCGAATTTCTTTCACCACTTAGGCCGCCAAAATGGTTTCTCCGGACTCGAAGAAGCGCGGATACTGGCCCTCCTGGGAGATTCCATCACCACTGACCACATCTCTCCCGCCGGAGCCATCAAGGACTCTAGCCCCGCAGGAGAATATCTACAGAGTCAGGGGATAGCTCCGCAGGATTTCAACTCCTACGGCTCGCGGCGTGGTAACCACGAAGTGATGGTGCGCGGCACTTTCGCGAATCCCCGCCTGCGTAACCACATGGTTCCGAGTATCGAGGGGGGGGTAACTCTGCACCAGCCCGATGCGACGCAGATGAGCATTTATGCTGCAGCCCAGCAGTATCAATGCACCAATACCCCTTTGGTGGTAATTGCAGGGGAACAGTACGGCTCGGGCTCCAGTCGCGACTGGGCCGCAAAGGGCACTCTGCTGCTGGGGGTAAAGGCGGTATTGGCTCGAAGCTTCGAGCGTATCCACCGCTCCAACCTCGTGGGGATGGGGATCATGCCTTTGCAGTTTAAAAAGGGGGAATCTGCGGAAACGTTTGGCCTCGACGGTCGCGAAACCTTGAGCATGGCACCGCTTAGCGCGATAAAGCCTGGCAAGATTCTGGAACTGAAGATCCACCATCCAGAAACTGGGATCCACCACCTCGAAGTGATCTGCCGCGTTGACACCCACCAGGAGGTGGTCTTCTTTAACAGCGGTGGGATACTGAACAAGGTGTTGCTTGAGCGCCTAGCTACATAAACGTCAAACGACAAGAGATCACTGCTTGGCGCGCCGTTTGGCGCGTCGCCGCGCTTTTGACAGCAAGAACATGTCTATCTGGTGAATCTGACGTTTCGTTGCCGGAGTTAGGCGCTTCTCCCGCCGATACAGCAAAAGAAAGCGCAGGCGTTGGGTGCGAGTCAGCACCAAGCGTGCTACGGAATCTAGACAACCCAGGTCTTTGATCGCCCCGCGGCGCTGCAAGCCACCATACCAGCGCCGCCCCAACGGACAATCGAAGAAATAAACCTTGGGCTCAACATCGCCCTGGACCAGAATATTGCGCCATTTCAAGTCCCAGTGGACAAAATTATCTGCGTGCAAGCGCTGTGTATAGTCAGCCACTTGGCGCATCACCGCCAAAGTCCAACGTCTATGGGTAAAGCGCTCCGGTTCCTGACGCGCTATGGTTGCTAAATCGCTTGAATTTTCCACTTCTGCGGTAATCAATACCCCCCCCGCACGCGTATCCCTCCCGTATGCTATAAGGCGCGGAGTGCGTATTCCATGGGCAGCGAAATATTCCAAGTTCTCCCATTCGCCTTGAATGCGACTGCGCCCTATAAAGCGGCGCAGTTGCTTGCCGCCGTCCCAATATTGCTTAATATAGTATACCCCTGTTTCAGTTTTGACGCGGGATACCCTGCTCATGCGGTCAGAGGTAACCTCTTCACCCTCCAAGTTGATACAGGTGTGAGGCTGAGCGAAGATATCCTGTTCATCGTCATGGCCTAAAAAGCGCCATAATTTCTTCTTATCTTTCAACCTAAATAACATAATAGTTTCGGCGCAAAGGTCTTTAACCACATTGACCTTATGCGTTAATTACTCCTTTCGCGTTGATTTCTAATGCCCATTCCGTTACAAGTACTCTCACATCTAAAATAAACTTTACACATACATAATTATCCTTAGAGCAATAACCACCTGCAAGATCTATTTGCCTTTCTTGTCGCACCTACCCATAGTAGGCAACCAACATACACTGAGTCAACCATCTGAACTCCGACCTCTATAGTTTGAATGGCTGACGCAGAAGTACAGGCTCTGGCACTTCTTCTAATGCCTAATTACTGAAAGTTTTCAACATGCATAAATTGCAACAAAAATTGCTGTTCTACCCTTCGGTAGTTGCTGAGCTAGCGCGTATACTCCTGAACCCATCCGTGTGGCACAAAGTGACCCATTTCTCTTGCCCTTCGGGCATTATTCCCGCTAATTTTTTCGCCATCAATGTCGCTTCATGCGAAGAATCGGCGTGTGATGCATATGTGCTGGAACGCCTGAAGGAATTGCACATCAAACACGTGCGGGTCGGTTATACATCCTCTAGTCCGGGCACCTTCGCACAACGCTTCCTCGATCTGCTCCTGGAGCAAGGCTATGCAGTGACCCTCGTGTTATTACCCGAACACAATGCAGCCAAGGCGTTGTTAACCGATCCCATTCAACAACAGCAATGGCGCACCTTTGTTTCGGAAGTTTTCAGCCGTTATGCTTCACAGGTTGAATTTTTTGAAGTGGGGAGCACCCCTAACCGGCAAAAGTGGTCAGGATTGAATTGGCGTAGCTATCTGCAGGCTTGGACTATTGTGTGCGAGGAGGCAGAGCAATATTAGGTAAAACTTGCAGGCCCTAATGTGCAGGACTTCGAACCTCTTTACAATGTTGCTCTCCTTGCGGCAATGCGCTGCTTGGGGCGAGGTCCACACGCGCATACCGACAACCTGTTTGTGGAACGGATGGTTGAACCAGAAGCTTATGACCACCGCGCTCTAGGTAGCTGGGCAACACATATCTTTAAATTTAACCTGGTTAAAAAAGCCGGAATCCTCAATTATATAGGGCAACATTTTGGCTGCAGTAAAACATTTTCTACCTGCTCATTCTGGTCTACCAAACGCCTGAGGCGCTGGAGTCTTTCCCCCCAGGATAAAAAAGTTGACTATCTAGTACGCTACCTCATTCTCGCCGCCACCAGTGCTAGCCTTGATCGGGTATATTGGGGGCCACTTATTTGTCACCGAGATGGTCTGATTGACGACCACACTACCTCCTATCCTGAGATTGACCAGTCAACCTTTTATCGTAAAATAAGCGGTTCCTTTGCAGAACTAGAGATTAAGCCTGCGTTTTACGCCTACGCCCACTTGGTAAAACATCTTACGGGTGCTTTTTGCGCCAATGCCATCAACAATGAGCAAGGGCTGAGCCATTTTTGTTTCACCGGTGCGGATGGAATCCATTTTCACGTCTGCTGGTGCAGAGATGGGCAAAATTCTACCCTCAGCACCATCTATGATGGCGGACAACTCCAGGACGCCACTTTTTACACCGCCTGTGGTGACCCTATACCACAACCGCAATTAATCACAGAATCTCCGATATTTATAAACTTCCCTTCCTGGGAACTCCAGCAATTACCGACATACATCAGCACAACTCCAGGGGTATATAAAGGAGTTGTATATGCGTGCCTGCCTCAGATGCAGACACTCCCTTGGCAGAACCACGACTGGCGTGGTGCTTTCAGCCTGACACCACAAATTAGTGACCATGCTCTCGGGGACAAGCTCCAGCCAAGTCAAATTATGGCAGCACCTGAAGTTGAGGTTCTGCGCAACGGGCGGAATCGCCTATGGAATATTGTCCATCCCCTTGCAAAAAACAATCTTCTTACGGTCAAGCTGAATCGACCTACCGGATTAAAACGTCTAAGTTACATCCTAACCCCCAGCAAAGGGCGGCGACACTGGAACAACGCTTCTACCATGTTGCAACGAGGGATAAGCACGCCGAAACCCATAGCCTTTTACGAACGCCACACCCTGGGTGGAATCAAGCACAGTTATTACCTATGTGAATTTATTCCTCATGCATTTTCTTCCCGTCAAGTCTGTGCTGCGGTTGAGGCCGGAGAGGAACAATTCAAGGGCTTAAGCCCCGATCAATGGTTAGATTTTCTCGCAACCACTATCTGTAATATGCATGATGCTGGGATTGTACACCGCGACCTATCAGTCGGAAATCTAATGCTTAAACAAGAGTCTAACGGAAGCATAACCCCATTTCTGATCGATATCGGCCGCGCGAGTATTAGCGATAAACCTCAACACGCGCGTAATCGCATCCTGGATTTAATGCGGATCTGCTATAAACTAAGCTGGATCAAGCGGGAGCGTTTGATAAAGAATTACGCACAAAAGTGGGGACAGGACATCCCTCCATACTGGCGCTTGATGGTTGGATACTACGATGTCAAACAGGGGAGTAAAAAATATCTGAAGCGAAAAATGGGATTACGCAAAAAACACTAAACCACTGACAAAGACAGGGCGCTAACGTCCAACTAAAACCAAAAACCGCCCCAACTTGCGTTAGAGGCGGTTTTTGGTTTGTCAATCGTACCGAATGATACTCTTACTCGTCGTTATGAACCTTGTAGAGCAGTTCCTTGATTTCGGTGGAAGGCTCTTTGGTCATTAGAGATACAATGATCATAGTAGTTAGTACCAGCGGAACTCCAAGAATTGCGCTGGAGGTAAAAGGTACGTAGTAGGCGAAAAGTGATGCCTTTGGTGCCAACATCGAACCAAAAGTAACCGCCAGACCTACAACCATACCCACGATGGCAGCTTCCTTGGTAGTGCGGCTCCACCATAACCCAAGGAGGAACAGTGGGAAGAAGGTGTTTGCGCCCAAGGAGAACGCGACTGCAGTGATTTGGGCGATAAATGCCGGTGGATTCATGGCAATAACCGCAATAGCAACCCCGAGAATAATGGTACCACCACGTGCAACCTTCATCTTCGACTCTTCAGTCGCATTGGGCTTCAATACACGGAAGTAGATATCATGAGCGAAGGCCGAAGAACCTGCCATCAACAAACCACCAACGGTTGAAAACGCGGCAGAGACGCCACCGGCAGCGAGGAACCCGGAAAACCACTGAGGTAAGCCCGCAAGTTCGGCGGCATTAACTACGATGGCATCAGGCGATATGGTGACCCCAGTTACGCCAGCGATGTTGGAGAACTTCGCAAACGCTGCGTAGCAAGGCGCAGTCCAGTATACCAGCGCGATGCAGAACAGGCCCCAGACCACCTGCCAGCGTGCATCACTGACGCGGGGCACGAGATAGAAGCGACCGATAACGTGGGGCAGACCTGCAGTACCGAGCATCAGGGTGATGCACAGGGCAAACCAGTGATACGCAGTATTATTAGCAAAGGGGAGATAGAAGCTTGGATCGGCAGCGACTGCAGTTATACCATTACCACCGTGGCCGATATCCCATACCGTTGCGCCGTAGCCAATTTGTGGAACTGCGGAGAAGTAGCCCAGCTTGCTTGCAATAAAAAACAGAGGCAGGAAGAAAGTGATAACGATAACCACATACTGCACCTGCATATTCTTGGTGGCACCGAGCATCCCCGAGATGAGGACGTAGGCCAACACGACACCGGTACCGACAAGAACGGATATTTCGTAGTTGATGCCGAAGATCCAGTTGAACATCATACCGATACCCTTGTATTGCCCAACGGCGTACACGAAGGAGATCAGGATAACGATCAGCGCTGACATCAACCGCGCCGTAGTTGAATAGTAGCGGTCACCGACAAAGTCTGGCGCGGTATACTTGCCATAGCGGCGGATCTGCCCAGCCATCAGCACCAGAAGCAGAACATAGCCTCCAGTCCAGCCGACGATATACGCCATGGCGGAATAGCCCTTGAGGTAGATCAGACCTGCCATACCGAGGTACGAAGCGGCAGACATCCAGTTGGACGCGATCGCCATACCCCCACCGAGTTGCCCGACTCCACGCCCTGCAGCCCAGTAGTCCTCAGTATCTTTCGCCTTGGAGAATACCCCGACCATGATGAACAGTATCAGCAAGCTGATCATCAAGATTGCAGGGAAGACACGAACCTCACCTACGTTAACACTTAGATTTTCTTTCGCGAATACGTTACCCGCCACCAGTACAAAGTAAAGAGACAGGCCCCATTGCAACATACGTTTCATATTTATGGTCTCCCTCTTCTATTTTGATGAAAATTCGGCTTCGAGCTTGTCAATAAACTTGCAGTACCACCAGCACAGGAAAATAAATAGCAGAATAGAGAACTGGGCTGAGTACCAATAGTGAAACGGGAAACCTAAAAACTGCGTTTCTGTCAGATAACTTTTACCTGATACCTGGGTAACAACCTCACCGGTGCTCAAGGTAACTTCTACAGTAGCCTCAGGGTCGGCTACAAGTTTAAGCAGCAACAAAAATCCATAGGTGGCCACGCCCCATATGACGATGATCAACTTCTTCATCTTAACGTCGCGGGTCATAAATTCGCCAACCGGCTTAAAAAAATTAAT
>CAYPNO010000109.1:0-7768 GCA_964411865.1 uncultured Desulfuromonas sp.
TATACCGCAGTCAATTGGCTCACAGACCGCTTTGCAGATATCGATTATCGCTATACCCTTGGTGCTGGTAGTGGTTATAAGTTTCTTGCTGGGCCGATTCATTTTGTGCTGGCAGAGGCAGGTCTCACGTATACGATGGAAAAGCTGACCAATGACACCGATAATGAATACATAGGGGGACGTCTCTACACTGAATATGTTTACCAAATTACCAAGGATACCAAGTTCAGCCAAAGTTTAGAGGCACTGTTTGATTTCGAAAGAATGCAAAATTATATGCTAAATTCTGAGACGTTCATCATTACTGCGATCAACAGTGTTTTTTCGTTTAAAACCAGTTACATTGTAAAATATGACAATGAGCCAGCTAGAAACAGTGACAATACCGATACTATCTTGGCGGCCTCTCTGGTGGCTAATTTTTAGCCGCGTAAGGGCGTTCTAGCTAAACTATCAGAGGTTTTCAAATTGTGTGTAAGAGAAGTATGGAAAAGAGGTTTGTATGAAGCGTTGTGTCAGTAGAGGTGTCAATGTATGGGTTCTGTTGTCTGCGTTGCTATGTTGTTGTGGCTGCAGCGTTGTGGGAGAGCGCCAGGTCAGCGTGCCCGTGGCGGACAGCCACACCAGTATGAATGCGCTCAGCTGGGCGGGGACCTATATGGGGACATTGCCGTGCGCTGATTGCGCTGGAATCGAGACCCTCCTCACCCTTACCCCAGCGCGTACCTATGTGTTGCACAGTAGGTACCTTGGGCGCCAGGAGGTCGGGGACGGTTTTGTCCATAGCGGGGTGTTTGCGTGGACTGGGGATGGGCGCAACATTGAGCTTCTTGGCCTAGGGGGGGGCAGTACTCAGTTTCAGGTAGGAGAGAACCGCCTCTTTACCCTGGATCAAGCTGGCGTAAGGATTGATGGGGTCCTTGCGCAGGCATATACGCTGACCAGAAGTGCTGATATCCATGCGGATGACTTGCTGGCAGCAGTGAATGTGTTTGCCGGCACCGCTTGGCACCTTGTTGAATTGTACGGCGAACCTCTTCTTCAACAGGAATCGGCGCCGTGGTTGGTGTTTGAAAGCGACTCTGCACGTGTGCATGGATTCAGCGGGTGCAATCGCTTCTTCGGGGCGTATAAAACAGGTGCTGACGCTCAACTGCAGGTGACAGGGACTGCGCTGCCCCTGAAGTTTGGCGCCTTGGGGGCAACCATGATGGCTTGTCCAATTCCAGCGATGGAGTATGAAGCTGCTTTTTTGGCGATGTTGGGACAGGTTGTCGGGGTTTATGTCCAGAGCACCTTCGAACCGGAGAAGAAGGTGGATGGAGCAGAGCAGGGCGGATACCAGCATTGGTGGGCAGGGAATACTTTGGTGTTTATCAATTCTACTCACAGTGTTGTGGCAAGATTTAGAGCAGATATCGAAAAGTAGTGCTGATGCTTAGTGCAGAGGTGATCTCTTTCATCGCACTGCCAGTTGTTTGCAGAGCATCATGCAGAATGGAAAGGCCGTAAAGTATTGAGAACGCTGAGGTAAAGATGGCGCACACTATCCATCAAGGCAATAATACTAGAGGAAATACGTATTTAATCTTGCTTGCATTGTTAGTCTTGGGGGTATTGCTTGCTTCAGTACTGACAACGTCGAAGTTTGTCAGGGCGCAGGAAGATGTTCCCCCAGAGCATGTTCCCATGTTGGCTCGGGAATATAATGCTGTATTTGAGGTGAACGGCTGGTGGATGAGTGAAAAGCTCGACGGAGTGCGAGCATATTGGGACGGAAAACAACTGTATAGTAAGAATGGGCATGCCTTTAATCCACCACCTGAATTTCTCGCAGCTTTACCCCCATTTGCTTTAGAGGGAGAATTATGGGGAGGACGTGGCACCTTTCCCCGCACGGTATCAACGGTAATGCGGCAGCAACCCCACCCCAGCTGGCTAGAGGTGCAGTTCATGATTTTCGATGTTCCCGCCGCCGAGGGTAGTTTTCGCACGCGCTTGGAACACGCCGCAGAGTGGTTCAGCGTTAACCCTGCCACCTACGCAAGGTTGATTGAGCAGATAGTGGTGGAGGATTCCGCCCATTTATCTCGTCAATTAGATATAGTGGAGGGTCTGGGTGGGGAAGGGTTGATTGTACGTGACCCAGAAGCTAAATACACTTCTGGGCGCAGCGACTCTATTCTGAAAGTAAAACGCTTCCAAGATGCCGAGGCAATGGTGATTGGCTATGTTCCCGGACGCGGGCGCAATGTGGGTAGACTCGGAGCATTGGTGGTACGTTCGCCTGATGGTACTGAATTCAAAATAGGCAGCGGTTTCACCGACGCTGAGCGCCAGAGTCCGCCTGATATTGGCAGTGAGATAACATATAAGTATTACGGTTTCCATGCATCCGGTATTCCCAGATTTCCTGTGTACGTACGAATTCGGTCTGATAACCATTTGTAAAGCGATTTTATGCCATCTGGGATAGATCTAAGGAGTTTATATGTTTGATTATCTACTGGGGCTACACCCAGTTATGCAGGCTTTTTTGGCAACCATGTTTACCTGGGGGATGACGGCAGCCGGAGCGGCGCTGGTTTTTTTCACCCGTGAGATTAACCATAAATTACTCGACTCTATGCTGGGTTTTGCTGCCGGAGTGATGATTGCGGCGAGTTTTTGGTCTCTGTTAGCGCCTGGAATTGAGATGGCGGAGCTGATGGGGCAGCTTCCCTGGTTTATAGCTGCGTTGGGGTTCATGTGCGGAGGAATATCCATGCGTATTGTGGATAAGTTCTTGCCGCACCTCCACCCGAGCTTGGCGATGAATCAAGCTGAAGGGGTAAAAACGTCGTGGCAACGTAGTACCTTGCTGGTTCTGGCTATAACCATGCATAATATTCCAGAAGGGCTGGCTGTTGGGGTTGCATTCGGTGCGGTGGCGGCCGATTTGCCATCGGCGAGTATTGGAGCAGCAGTAGCGTTGGCTATCGGGATTGGGATTCAGAACTTCCCAGAGGGGACCGCAGTTTCTATGCCGCTCCGCCGCGAAGGTTTGAGTGTGAAAAAATCGTTTTTCCTAGGGCAGCTTTCTGGCGTTGTAGAACCTGTTGCAGGGGTATTGGGGGCGTGGCTTGTGTTGTATATGCGCGACATTCTCCCTTTTGCCCTGTGTTATGCAGCGGGGGCCATGATTTTTGTGGTTGTAGAGGAGCTCATCCCTGAATCCCAGCGGAAACAGGCACATATCGATCAGGTCACTATGTTCACTATGGTTGGTTTTACGGTGATGATGATCCTTGATGTTGCGCTAGGCTGATGTGCTGAGGGGAACAGCTTAATCCACCCATGACAGGTGAATGAAACAAACAACGCCCGGAGCAGCTTTGAAATCGCTCCGGGCGTTGTTTGTTATCTGTCAGTAAAAGACAGCTGGGATTGAGCGTTGTTCAATGTTGCACAGGTGAAATTTAGCCTGCCTCGCCCAGCAGTGCGCTACGCTCTTCCATGCAGAGTTCGTAGTGATGATGGGTAGAGCGAGCATTGGCTAGATACACATTCTTTACTGCAGGGTCGTCAATTTTTTCAGCCATTGCCAGCAGTTCCTTTTCCAGCTGTGCTTCCTGTTCTATGGCTAGCTCAATGGCCTTGCGCTCGTCGAAGTCACCTAGCATGGCTTGTTGCAGCGCTTTCCACCAACTTGACTGAGTGTCGGGTTCGCGCGCGATAAAGGCTTCGAAATCGGGGATATCATCACCCTTATAAAATTCAAAGAACATGTGCGCGTGTTGCTTTTCTTCCAGGGACAGAATTTCGAAAGCGCGCTTGGCTCTGTCGTCGAACATTTTTTCAGCCGCATATTTATAAAAGTCCATAGCATCTTTTTCTGTCTGCATGGCGTCTTTTATTGCTTCTTGTAGATCAAACTTTTCACTCATGAAAAATCCCCTTTCGATACCAAAGCTACTTTAAATTGGTAATAAATGATGTTCATCGATTCGCAGTAAAGTCGAACAAACGGTGTTTATTGTATACAATAGTGAGAGTGCATGCAATCGGTACCTGTAAATAAATCCTTTTTTGTGTAAAGCTAAAGGGTGAGGATGGTTGTCAGGGGCTCAAGAAGCGCGTACCGATATAGAATCGGCCCCTACTGCAGCACAACATAGGGTTGGCAATACATTCCAAAACACAAGAGCCCTTCTGCCGAGATCAGTAAAACTCGACGGCAGAAGGGCTCGATTGGATAGCTACCTAATGAGTTCAATGGTAGCGTAATATAGGGGTATTATTTTTTTAAAAGAGTGGTCTCCACGCGCCGGTTTTGCTTTTTGCCAGCGGCTGTGCTGTTGTCTGCAACTGGTTTTTCTTCCCCAAAGCCCTCAACCACGAGTCTATCGGCCTTTATCCCTGCCGCAACAAGATATGTTTTGACAGCGTCTGCACGGCGCAGAGATAGCTTTTTATTGTATGCGGCTGGCCCAACACAGTCTGTATGGCCAGATACATGGATCTTCTGTTCGGGATATTTCTGGATAAACTTAATTGCTCTAGTTAACTCTTGCTGGTGCGCTGGCAATATATCGGCCTTGTCCGTTGCAAATTCAAGAACCATGCTCAGTTGAATTTCGCAGCCATCAGTGTCTACTTGTGCGCCAGCGATAGAATTGGGGCACCTATCCATGTAATCATAGACACCATCGTTATCGCTATCGAGCGGGCAACCTTGCTTGTCTACGGGAGCGCCAGCGGGAGTGTTAGGACACTTATCCATGTAATCATAGACACCATCGTTATCGCTATCGAGCGGGCAGCCTTGCTTGTCTACGGGAGCGCCAGCGGGAGTGTTAGGACACTTATCCATGTAATCACAGACACCATCGTTATCGCTATCAAGCGGGCAGCCTTGCTTGTCTACGGGAGCGCCAGCGGGAGTGTTAGGACACTTGTCATCTCTATCCAGTACACCATCGTTATCGCTGTCGTGCTGGGTTCCTTTTCCAAAGAAAAACACCAAACCTGCTTGGTACAGTAGGCTGTTAGGTTCTCCGCTGGTATCGAGCATATGTTTTACTTCTGCATTTATGGCGATGTTTTCGCTCAAAAAGTACTTAAGGCCGGCACCATAGTTGAATTGGGCCTGGTTTTCGTCATTAAGACCATCCTTGCCGTCTATCCCAAGATAACCTACGCCAGCGGTGAGGTATGGTACTAGGCTTTCTTGCGGCATGAAGTGGTATAGAGCACCGATGGAAGCAGTAAAGAGATCGCTGTCTGCTCCACTGCGCTGTGGCGCAAAGGATGCATTCAGATAACTACTAAGATTAGCCGAGTAGTTGTATCCACCGCCTAGGGTGTAGTTTATCCCTGGATTAAAGTTAGGAGTGCTTTCCTTCTGTAATCCTCCAACCATTGGGTTAATGTAAAAGCGCCCTTCCTGGGAAGCCTGGTTGGCTTCAAGGGCGAATGAGGCTACGGGGATGCAGAATAGCAACATCAGTAGTAGGGCTAAGCGTTTCATGGTACCTCCGACATTAAAATAGGGATAATAAATCTGGCGCAAAAAGGCAGGGCAGAAATTCCGCTGACACTGGTTTTTCTGCTGTCCGCTGTTATGCGCCAGGTAGTCACGCGAGCTGGAAAACCCAGCTGCAAACGTTTTGGTGCTTGTGCAGAAACAAATAGTATCACACCCCAAGCTTAGCACAATGGCTGCAAAGGGCAAATACGGATAGATAACTAAATTAGACAGCAAAACTTGTAGAAATTTAGCGTGATTTTGCTAGAGATCGTGGTGCTACAGAAAGGAATGCTACAGGGTTGATATAGCGGCATTCTACTGGAAAAATGCTGATCGATACAAAGTAACAAAGATTGCGTATGGATTCAAGAAATATCGCACCACTTGGCGCTGATTGGCAGGGAGCTTCGTTATGGTTTTTCGAGGTTGGATTGTTGCAGATAGCCCATAAGTTGTTGGCGTTTGTCAGCGTCCAGGGTATTAAACTTGATCCCTGAATGGTGCGACTCATCTTCTGATTTGCGGGAGTAGATGACTACGCCGGTAAGGTTGAGAATGGCGTCTGCCAAGGCGATATCCATCTGGATTTGCAATCCCTCGACCAGCGGCACCCTGGTTTCAATAAGCAGTCCGCTCTTGCTAGCATCAAGCGTGCGTCCCATGTCTTGGGTAAAGAAACTCCCATCATCGCGCATTATATAATAAACAAAATTCAGCGTTTCAAAACGTGGATGTTGGCGCCGTTCCTTCATTTGACCTGTCCTCCAGTCAGTCATGAGTTGAGCAGGTGTTCTTTATGGCCATGATGATGTTTACCGGATTCTGTGCCTCAAATATTTTGTAGTCGCTGGAGTTACTGGTGCGCGCTACATTGATCGTTGTAACCTGAATAGTATACCCGTTATTTTCAAAAAAATCCGCTGCTCCGCTCAGGGTGTCAAGGGTTGATGCGGTGAGTACAATGCGACCATCCGGTTTTAAGCGTTCATCTATAGTTTCCAACAGGCTCCATAATTTTCCGCCGGACCCCCCGATAAACACCCGATCCGGATCGGGTAGATTTTCTAGGCATTCAGGGGCTTCCCCCTCTATAATTCTGACATTGCGGGTCGAGAATTTATTTAGATTGTGGCGTAGGAATCCAAGGTATTCACTGTTGCGTTCAACTGCGTAGATGCGCCCGTAAGGGAGGAGGAAATCTGCTTCAACGCAAATGGAACCACTCCCCGCGCCAATATCCCACAGTGTCATATCCATGTGCAATTGCAGTTTAGCAAGTGCGACAACCCGCACCTCTTCAGGGGTTATCTGTTTTTTCAAACTCTGAAACTGTGAGTCATCAATCCCTAGAGTTGCTCGATAGATCGTAGATTTTTTGTCGAAGCGCTTGATGAAAATGAGCACATTCAAGGGGGATATATTCATTTTGAGCAGCGCTTTAATCGTTGTTTCTTCAATGCGCTCATCTGTTTCGCCTAAGTTCTCACAGACGTGGACGCTGTAACCTTCGCGCCCTCTGTGAAGCATCTCTTTGGCGATAGCGCACGCGGGGCAACCGTCGTGGGTAAGAACCGCGATTTTATCGTTAGCGATGATCCGGTTTACTACCATCTGCAGCGGTAGTCCTTCAGCGGAGATAAAGACGGCATCGTCCCAAGGTTGTTTTATCCGGGCAAAGGCGAATTGTGCAGAGGTAACATTGGGGATGAACTCCAACTTTTCTTCGGGGATATTGCGCAGCAGTTCCCGTCCAATGCTGAAGAAAAGCGGGTCTCCAGAGGTGAGGATAACAACGGTTTCATGGTTAACGTTACGCAGAAGGTCGCATAAACCACTCTCATTTTCCAGGGTAATTTTTTCTCCCTGCAAGTGACTGAAGCGGGCCAACTGTTTAGCTGTGCCGATAATGGCGTCAGCTTGTTCTAGCAGCAGCAGAGCCTGCTGGCTGAAACCTTCTTGCCCCTCAATGCCTGCACCTACGACGTGGATGGTTCCCATGTTTTCGTCCTTATTCTATGTTGGTGGCTATTTATATTTCTACTGTATTTCTTGCAGATTGGCTTCATGAGACATCCCTTTGTCCATTATGGCGGTCTCGATCAGCTCCCACACTTCCTCCGCGCCGGTGCGTTTCAGCGCCGAAAACAAGGTGAATGCAGCAGAAGGTAGGCCGGTGGCATTAGCTATGACGGCGATACTCTCTTTATGCTGACTACGTTTAATCTTGTCTACTTTGGTAATAACAGGAATAGTCATGAT
>CAYPNO010000110.1:0-7761 GCA_964411865.1 uncultured Desulfuromonas sp.
CAAACACCTGGATCTGTTTCACTCAACGAATGGGACACCAAAGACACCGGCAACGTGAGCACATATGGAATATGCCGTTATTGCCTTGAAAAAAGATGCAACTAAGTTAGAGTTACGCCATAATGCAAGGTTCCTTCACGCTGAGAAACTAGCCAAATCGCCCGTTTCTCTTTTGCTTTCATGTTATTTCATCAAAAGGAGTATGAAACTATGAATCGTCTAGCTGCACTGACTGTCGCCTTCCTGCTGACAGTTCCCACCATGGCATTTGCCTCTGCCGATGCGCTTCGCTCTATGAGCAAGAGCATGTTCAAACCTATCCCGGTGGGCGCACCTGCGCTAAAAGGGAATGCCGCCTCAGCAGAGAAACTCAAACTTGGACATCTGCTTTATTTTGAACCTCGCCTGTCTTCATCACAGTTGATCAGTTGCCAGACCTGCCACAATGTCGGGCTAGCCGGCGGCGATCTTCAAGAGACCTCGACCGGACATGGCTGGCAAAAAGGGCCACGCAATGCACCTACAACCTATAACGCGGTATTTAACACCGCTCAGTTCTGGGATGGTCGCGCTAAAGACTTAGCTGAACAATCTAAGGGACCGGTTCAAGCATCTGTTGAGATGAATAATACCCCTGAGAACGTTATCAAAACCCTGAAATCTATCCCTAGGTACGTCGAACTGTTCAAGCAGGCGTTCCCCGGCCAAAAAGATCCAGTTAACTTTGACAATATGGCTGCCGCCATCGAAATATTTGAAGCAACTCTGCTTACCCCCAATGACGGCTTAGATCGCTTCATGGGGGGTGATGACGCTGCACTGAGTGCAGAGCAGAAACAAGGGCTGGAGCTATTCATCTACAAAGGCTGCGTCAGCTGTCATGACGGAGTAAACTTGGGTGGCACTGGTTACTACACCTTCGGCGTGGTTGAAAAACCCAACGCTGAGCTACTCCCCAGTGGCGATAAAGGACGTTTTCAAGTCACCAACACCGCAGCGGACGAGTATGTATTCCGCTCCCCCGCGCTGCGTAATGTCGCCTTGACCTACCCGTACTTCCATTCCGGCAAGGTATGGGACCTCAATGATGCCGTTGAAATTATGAGCAGTTCCCAACTGGGTATGGATCTGAACAAAGACGAAGCCGCAAAAATAACAAGCTTCCTCCAAGCGCTCAGTGGAGACCAGCCGCTAATCACACATCCAATACTACCTCCAAGTACTAGCACAACTCCACAGCCTGTCCTCACTGTTGAGAGTGCAGTAACTAACTAAAGAGCTGTTGCATAAATATGCAGCCACATCCTGAAGGTGCGGCGCCGAAAGGCACTGCACCTTCAGATGCTGAGACAGCCTAAGCTTTGCAATCCATAGCCATATAAACTTTTAAGCAATTTGCGTAGACTGAAGAGCCGAATCAAAACACACCTTAAAGGAGATCTACCATGGCAGAAAAACGTGCAGGCGTAGTGACGTTCAAGCAAAACCCCGTAAATCTTATCGGCCCCGACATTAGCGTCGGCAGCCCAGCACCGAACTTCCAAGTGGTGGACACCGCTCTCGAACCGGTAACCCTCGCCAGCGCAAAGGGCAAAATTCAGTTGATAGCCGTAGTTCCCTCCATCGATACCGGAGTGTGTGACACCATGACGCGCAAATTCAACCAGGACGCTGCTGCGCTGCCTGAAAGTGTTGCAGTATATACCATCAGCATGGATCTTCCTTTCGCTCAAAAACGTTGGTGTGGTGCAGCCGGCATTGAGCGGGTTCAGCTCCTCTCTGACTACCAAGAGCGCAGCTTCGGACTCAACTATGGACTGCTGATTGATGAACTCAAGCTGCTGGCGCGTGCAGTGTATGTTATTGACGCAACAGGCAAAGTGGCATACCGCGAGATTGTAGCTGAAGTAACCGATGAGCCTGACTACGCCGCAGCTCTGAATGCGGTAAAGGCACTGCTGTAAGGCGCAAATACAATATCAAATGCTATAACGAAGGCCCTTTATCAAAAAGGGCCTTTTATCCATGGAGCCAATTCACCTTCCGTAGCAACTCCCGCTATATGAATAGCGAAAATCGCTGGCGCAAAAGTGCCTAGGCCACTACCACATATCTCAGTTATGGTTGCTTAGAAAATCCTTTTATCGTAACATGAAAGCATATATTCATTAGCTCAAAGCAGGGAAAGGCCCTACATGCGCGATGAACCTCCGAGAAAGATATGGATCGGCCTGCTGCTATGCTCTGTAGTTGCATTAGCATTATATACTGGCTCCTCGCACAAGCAGAAACGTCCACTAAGGCTTGCAATTCATCCCTGCGCGGGCTGTCAAACCCTGACAATAGGTGCACAGCAACTAAATCTTGATCCCGACTTAGTTAAAATTATTCGCACCACATCCGTGTCAACTTCGACTGAAATGCTCCTTAAAGACGGTGCTGACGGTGCAACACTACCTCTAACTGAAATACTTGCACTGCGCGACAAAGATATTCCCCTCACTATAATTCTGGTTTTACATTTTTCTGCAGAGGGCAGTCTATTACTGACCAGTCCGCACATTACTCAGCTTACTGAACTGAAAGATGCCACCATTGGCCTAGAAGACTCAACCTCTTCACACATCATGCTCGGCGAAATCCTCACCAAAGCAAACTTAACTCGCAAAGATGTAAGTCTGAGGTTTGCTCCTGTGGAGGAACACAAACGCCTCTGGAACAATCTCAGAGTAGATGCTCTGATCACCTCTAAACCTTTGCTTCAAGCAATGCATGGCGATGGTAGACTGCTCTTTAACTCCAGAAAAACCCCAAGAGCTATTCCCGATGTTCTAGCTATCCGCAGTGATCGAATCAACCAATTTTCCTCTTCTTTGCTCCATTTGACCGAACAGCACTTTGCTGTTGCTGTTAAGTTGCGCGCCAATTCACCCGACACCCTGCACCGAGTTGCTTCAATTCTGGGTACAAATTTAAAACAAGCCTCCGAACTCCTAAGTGCTCAGATATTACCTGGAGTTGCACACAACCACACACTGCTATCTACCATGCCACATCAGGAATTACATTCGAATGAATTAACTCTAAACGCCAGGCGCATTCTAGAAATTACGCATCCACGCACTGCGATTGCATCTGAATTACTCAACAACCTCGTAAGCAGTGAATTTTTGCCCGTAAATATGGAATAGACATGATATCTGCACTTCGATCAATTTTCCTACTCATTGCTATGCTGTACATATTTATGCCTGCAGCAAATGCTCAAATGTTTTTGCGCCCAATCAACATCGGCATCCTTTCATTTCAGCCCAAGTCAGTCACAGCGCAGAAATGGTCGATTCTAGCGGACTACCTTGGAAGCAAACTTCCTGACACGGAATACACAATCATCCCCATGACCCACGAAGAGATGGAATCTGCGCTAAGACAGCGATCCATTGACTTTGCCCTTACCAATCCCGGACATTATACCCAGATACGCAGCCGATACGGCCTCTCCGCCCCCCTTGTCACTGTGACCCGGGGGACTAAACCCAGGCAATTCAACTCTTTTGGTGGAGCAATATTTACCCGTGCTGATCTTCCCCACATAAACAACTTAGACGATATTGCTTCAAGTAAAATTGCTACGCCCTCAATCAAAGCATTTGGCGCCTTCCAGATACAGCAATTCCAACTGTTACAGCGCAAACTTCCACTAATAAAACAGGAACAGATCTTACAGACGGGCTTACCTCACGATAACGTTGTGCATGCCATCGCCAACGGCAGTGCAGATGTCGGATTCACGCGTGCCGGCACTCTTGAACGGATGGCTGCCAAAGGGGAAATCTCTTTGGAAGACTTCAAAATACTTGCCCCCCAACCTTACAGTACATTCCCCATAACAATTTCCACGCATCTCTATCCTGAGTGGCCCCTAGTTGCATCCTCCGCCACAGATTTAGAGATCCAGGCTCGGGTAATTGTCGCACTACTTGAAATGCCGCAGGATATCTCTATACGTTTGCCCTTCGACATCAAGGGATTCACTCCCCCAGCTGACTACTCGGAAGTTGAGCATGTGTTACGCTCGTTACGTGTTTCCCCTTTTAACAAAAAGCAAAGCTTCTCATTTTCAGACCTGTGGCACACCCACCACTGGCACATTGCACTTATCATCATGGTTCTGATGTTAATGGTATGTATGTCCACCTATTTACTTATAACAAACAAGGCTTTATACAAATCGAAGCTAAAGTTCAAAAGCTACTTTTCTAACGACAAATTACCTAAGTTTATTTTAGATCCAAAATCCGGAGCTGTAGTTGATGCTAACCTTTCGGCACTCAACTTCTACGGTTACAGCCAAGAAGATTTTCAGAAATTAACCATCTTCGACATCAGTACCACAAACCCTTCCCATTTAAGAAAAGACCTTAATCGCACTGTTGTCAAAGGCGAAAATATCTGCAAAAAAGTGCAACACAAACTAGCGTCAGCTGCAACCAAAGATATCCAGATCTATTCTTCATGTATCAGCCTGCAACAAAAACCTTTGATAATGTGTACCGTCCTTGAGGCGAAACCTACCGAAGGCAGGAACAGCGGATAAAAGCAGGCGACAGGAGGCACCAAGTACTAATTTCTGCTGAGCAGCACTAATAAAAACATCAGCCTGTATTATAATTAGCCAGCTCTTGAATCGAGGATGGACAAAAACAGATGGATTGCCTATAAGGCACGTTGCTGCACGCACTACCACCTCAAAAGCTACAAAAACTGGAAGAGTTAATTTTCTATCTCAATAAGGTGTGTGATGAAGATTTTTTTCTCTGCGGTATTCTTTTGTATGGCCTTCAGTGTTCCATTATCTTGCGAGTGTTCTCAGCAGCCGTTGCGTTTCGCCCTTCAAGTGCTGATCTCTAAACAGCATACGGCCCAAAAGTTTGCTAACTTCTGTGGTGCCTTAACTGACATAACTGGGCGCGACATAGAACTCATTTACCTGGAAAATTATGTTGATATTCTAGATTTATTATCTAACAATTCGTTGGATCTTGCATATCTCGGCCCTCTTCCATATGTACTTGCAGCCCGAAAAAACAACCACATCCAACCTCTTGTCCGCTTTCTTGCCCAGGCAAAAGAACCTGAATATACTTGCGCACTAGTTGGATTCTGCTCCGACGAGCTTCCGATAAACATTAAACATGTCGCCCTGACTCAGCCATATTCAACCTGCGGTTTCATGGTTACAGAATCTCTTCTACAGCAAGATAATCTCAGCCTGAAATTGATCCCGTACACATACACCCTTAACCATGAAAATGCAGCCTTAGCTGTTGTACGTGGAACTGCAACCGTGGCTGGAGTAAAAACATCCATAGCGCGTCAATTTGAGAATCTCGGCGTTAAAATTTTACGCCAAAGCGAACCTGTACCGGGGTTTCTCCTGGTGGGCAATGGCCAAACCATCAATGATGCTGAGCTTATCCATCTTAGACATGAACTTCTCAAAAGATTTCCCTGCTGCATCCCTGATGTGTCAAACGAAGCACTCAGTAACATGACCGATTACGGACTGATCCCAGCCAAGGATGAAGACTATAATATTATCCGCCATATGCTAAAAGAATACCCGGTGCCGGAAATTTCCCTATGAATTCAACCAGCAGAAATTGTGTGTTTTTTATACTTCTGCTTGCTGTAGGTGTAATTCTGATTTTCATTCGTTATGATCAGTTACGCAAAGAGCATCTGAATTTTAATATGTTAAGTCAAAGATCTGCCATTGACAGCACTATTTCTACTTATCGACTTCTCTCAGACACAATATTCTCAGAAATAATCAATACTGATGAAATACTTCAGCAGGTAAGTTCTATTATTAACAGCTCTGACGATCTACGTGATTTTCACCGAGGGATGCTTTACCGTAAACTGGCTCCGCTATATGATCGTCTGCGTGAAAAGAATGTCCGCCAACTCCATTTCCACGCCCCGAATGGCACCTCAATATTGCGCTTTCATGCACCAAAGCGTTCGGGTGACTCTCTATCTGATGTGCGCCCTTCAGTGGAAATCGCCAATACCGAATTACGCGAGGTTCACGGTTATGAAAGTGGCCGAGTATTTCACGGGTTTCGACACATATATCCGTTGATCTTCAATGGAAATCACATTGGATCTGTGGAAGTAAGCTCCTCATTTTTTCACATTCAGAACAAACTTCAACAACTGGAACAAACCAATCAGACCACGTTAGAATTCATGCTCTACAAGCCGGACTGCTGGCATAAACTATTTACCGATCTGCGGGCTTTTCACCCTCCGTCCATATTGCATCCAGACTATGTCAAAGAGAGTGCCGGCCTGATTTCATACCAATGCATGGATAAAACTGAAGACTCGCATCTAAGTGCTGAAATAAAAGAAAAACTATCTCAAAACAACGACTTACGAAAAAAACTGGAATTAAAGCAGAACTGCAGCTTTAGCCTCACTTACAATTATGCTACCTACTCCGTTATTTTTCATTCGGTGAAAAATATTGTTGGCAAGCACGCTGCCTACATTGTTGCCATCACTCCAGATCCATTCATTGCGGGTATACGTAGCAATGCGCTGCAACTGTTCTCTGTATACAGTCTACTGTTAACCGCTCTGTTTATTTTCAAGCTGCGCATGATTACGCTGAACGCAAAACAACAGCAACATACAAGTTTTTTGCAAAACATTTCAGATAATATGGGAATAGGCATGTATGTCACCAATAACAAAGGGATCATTACTTTTGCAAATACCGCTGCAACAAAACTGCTGGGATACGACAAAAAAGATCTGGTAGGCCAACATGCGCACCGCCTTTTTCACTTGCCCCTGACTCCTGATTCGAACACCTGTATTTGCAAGGAAGTTTTAAGTGACGGCATTAATTTTCACTCCGAAGATATTGTTTTCTGGAGTCGTAACGCAGGTGGATTCCCCGTAGAGGCAGTATGTTCTCCGCTGTATGACAAAAAAAAGATTGTTGGAGTTACCACTGTATTTCAGGACATTAGCGAACGCCTCTTACAAAAACAAAAGCTCAAGGATACTCAGGAAAAACTCCAAAAGTTAGCCCTCCTGGATGGTCTCACGGCGATCCCCAATCGGCGCAACTTTGATATACGCGCCCAGGAAGCATGGCGCAGTGCACTGCGCCACCGTCAAGCGCTCGGTGTGCTCATTATAGATATTGACCACTTTAAGCTATACAACGACCACTATGGGCATCTGCAGGGAGATAAATCCCTTATTCGTGTCGCAACACTGCTGAAACAAGCGTGTAAACGCCCTGGCGACTTCGTCGCCCGCTACGGCGGAGAAGAGTTTGTCGCTCTGCTGCCGGACACCAACACACATGATTGTTATCAAGTCGGTAAAAGAATGTTATCCATGATTGAGCAACTCAACATCCCCCATGAGACTTCCCCCACCCAACCTTACGTAACCATAAGTATTGGCTACTGTAGCACTGTGCCTGATAGCACCAAAAGCCTGGAAGAACTCCTCACCTGTGCCGATAAGAGCCTATATAACGCCAAAGAAAATGGGAGAAACACCCTTAAGACTTCTGAATTAACCAAGAAGACTAAACCAGAGGGGTAATTTTACGATACATCTACTGTTAAAACATTATTGCGTTAATGCCGCGCTGCAGCAACGGATAAACCTTACACGCAACGCAGAAATTCAATCCTGCTTCTAACACGACAAACAGCAGCAGCATTGTGG
>CAYPNO010000111.1:0-7736 GCA_964411865.1 uncultured Desulfuromonas sp.
TTCTTCCCCACCGTAGCGCGCCACCAGATCGCCTGCGCGCCGCACCGTCTGCGTCATTACCTGGGCAAGCATTCGTAGGCAGTCATCACCGGCAAGATGGCCGTAGTGATCATTGTAATGTTTAAAGAGGTCGACATCGACCAAGATCAGAGCCAGAGGTGTCTTTGCGCGTTTTTCTCGGTTCCATTCTTGTGTGAGCATATAGTCAAAGTTACGCCGGTTGGCGATACCAGTCAGTCCGTCCGTATTGCTCAGCGCATTAAGCTTATCATTCAGTTTTTTCAAGGCCTGAGTGCGCCGCTCAACCAACTCTTCAAGCTCAAAATTGCGATTTTGCAAGCGTATCATCGGGTAGACTTCGCCATCTTGTGCCAAGCAGAAGGGGACTGAGATACCGCTATGTACGATCATCCAATCTTCACCTTCGAGGCGGAAAATCAACACCAGCCGTGCCGTTTCCTTAGACAAGATGTGTTCAGGAAACGGCAGCTGAATATGAAAAAATGCGGTGACAGCAACGATGTTGGCGCTGATATCCTGCAGAAAGAGATCCTGCATTTCGATACGGATACGACCAGTCACTTGCGCAAAGTCTAGTCTGGTGACTTTTATCCATTCGTCTTTATCCTTGATGAGCACATCACTACTACCGGCGTATCCACTGAAATTTTCACTAAAACGCGCAGTCAATCGATCATCGCGGGACGCGTACATCTCGATGTACTCATCAAACAGTGAGCGGATTAAGGCATGGCGATCTTTTAGTGGGGGAAGGGATGTCATCAAGAGCCTCGCAGATGTATTACGCTAAAATAAAGAAGGAATGCTGCCTAACGATCTGCGTCAACAGCAGTTTGCTCAACCTAGCGGCGGCAGTGCCGTCGCGCTTCATATCGTCTGCTGGATGCTTGTGTGACCACGCAATATTAGCGTGAACATCTGGGGGTTAAGTCCACTGTCAGGGTTTTTATCTAAAGAACTTTTTATATGAATGACTAGCCAAAAGCAAGGGTGTTGCCGTGTGGCAGGGGCGGAATGGATATTTTGTTGCAAGTGTGCCGGCGAATAGAAAATGTCGCACCAGGCCAAGTTTTCGGTTTGGCCCCTTTTATAAAGGTTTGCCCCTTATCTAGTTGCTCCTATATCTTCCTTTATCTCCCTTTATAATCTTATATGTTGGGCTATTCATTAGGATAGTCCCAAGGCGTTTTCTTCAGGCTGATCGGTGCTAGCGGGTGCCGTCTGGCCTATTGTTTCGCCCAGTGTTCCGTCTTGATTTTGCCGCTGTGCGCGGTTTTGTTGCGGCAGCGCTGCGTTCTCGTCCTGTCCGTTTGTCGCCCTTTGAACTGTTTGTGTCCGGTGATTTGTTGCCTGGGCGGGCTTTCCCCTCAGTATTATTTTGTTTCAGCTTAAGCTTTTTGGGCTTTTTCGCTGGAGACACCGTCTGGAGAGTCAGCGGGACTTTGTGCTGCGAGACAAATCCGGTCTCAACTTCGCGCACTAGGGTCTGTTTGATCAGGGTTTCGATGGCGGCGAGAAGCTTGACCTCGTCGGCGCTGACCAGTGAAATTCCTTCGCCTGGCAAACCGGCGCGACCGGTACGGCCAATACGGTGGATATAGTCTTCGGCAACCTTCGGCAGGTCGAAATTGACCACGTGGGGTAGTTCATTGATATCAAGACCTCGGGCGGCTATGTCAGTGGCGACCAAGATTCTGGTTTTGTTGGTTTTAAAGTTTTCCAACGCTTGGGTGCGGAGTGCCTGACTCTTATCGCCGTGGATTGAATCAACTGAAATATTATCGCTCTTCAGGTAAAGAACCAGTGCATCAGCCGCTTTTTTAGTCTTGGTGAAAACCAGCACCTGCGCCCAGTTTTTGTGATGGATCAGACGGCTGAGCAGCGCTGATTTTTTGCCCTTATCGACCTCGATAACCCATTGCTTAACTGTTCTAGCCGTTGAATTTCGCGGGCTGATATCGATCTGGAGCGGATTGTTTAACAGGGTCTTGGTCAGTTTCCGGATTCCATCTGAAAAAGTCGCCGAAAAAAGCAAAGTTTGCCGCTGCTGCGGCAACAAGGCCATGATTCTACCGATCTCAGCGCTGAAACCCATATCAAGCATGCGGTCCGCTTCATCCAGGACTAGGGTTTTAAGTTGGTCAAGCTTGATGGCATTCTGGCTGGCTAGATCAAGCAGTCGGCCCGGTGTCGCCACCAGCAGGTCGACCCCTCCGCGCAGTTTCATCATTTGCGGATTAATCTTCACCCCACCGTAGACCACGCATGTTTTAAGCGGCAGATATTTGCTGTAGCTATCAACGTTCTGGGCGACTTGGACTGCCAGTTCCCGGGTCGGTGTAAGCACCAGAATGCGAACTTGATTCGCCTTTACTTTGGTGCCGTTATTCAAGCGCTGCAGCAATGGCAGGACAAAGCTTGCGGTTTTGCCGGTGCCGGTTTGCGCTGCGGCCATCAGGTCTTTGCCGGCAAGAATTATTGGTATAGCTTTAAGCTGGATTGGTGTCGGTTTGATGTAGCCACTTTCCCTGGTGGCACGGAGTAGCGGTTCTGAAAGTCCGATGGAAGCGAATGGCATGAGTAGTTTCTCTTGGAACTGCAAGGTACCGTTTCTGGGGTACCGCTTCTGGTATAACGCACCATTAACCAGAGCCTCCTGGAATATCCCTGGAGGCTCTGGTGTTTATATGTTTTGGTTACGTTGTTTGCGTAGCCAGCCTGTATCAGCAGTCAAAGTACAGGGCAAATTCTTCCGGACATGGGCGCATGCGTACCGGGTCAACCTCTGCCTCTTTTTTGTAGCTGATCCACATATCGATGACGTCTTCGGTGAACACATCTCCCTTGAGGAGAAATTCATGATCTTCATTCAGACAATTGAGGGCTTCATCGAGGGTGCCGGCTACGGATGGAATTTCCCTGAGTTTTTCCGGAGACAGGCCGTAGATATCTTTATCCAGTGGCTGGCCCGGATCGATCTTGTTCTCGATTCCATCTAGCCCGGCCATCAGCATGGCGGCAAAGCACAGATAGCCGTTAGCGGCCGGGTCTGGGGTTCTGTATTCAATGCGCTTGGCTTTTTCGTTGTTCGTTACCGGGATCCGCAAAGAGGCCGAGCGGTTGCTGTTGGAGTACGCCAGATTTACTGGTGCCTCATATCCCGGCACCAGACGTTTGTAGGAATTGGTGCTCGGGTTGGTGAAAGCGCAGAGCGCTCTGGCGTGTTTGATGATGCCGCCCATGTAGTACATGGCCATCTTGGAGAGGCCACCGTAACCATCACCTGCAAATAGATTTTTGCCATTCTTCCACAGGGACTGGTGGCAATGCATGCCAGAGCCACTATCGTTGTACAGTGGCTTCGGCATGAAGGTAGCGGTTTTACCGTGGGCAAAGGCTACATTCTTGATGATGTATTTGAACCACTGCAGGTTGTCACCCATCTGGAGCAGGGAATCGTAGCGCATATCAATTTCACACTGGCCGCCGGTGGCGGCTTCATGGTGGACACATTCGATGTGGAGACCTATTTCCTGTAGAGTTATTGCCATTTCATTGCGCAGATCTATCATCGAATCGGTAGGCGCACAAGGAAAGTAACCTTCCTTGTGGCGGGGCTTGTAGCCTAGGTTTGGATGCTCTTGGCGGCCGGAGTTCCAGATCCCTTCTATCGAATCGACAGCGTAGAATGATTGGTGCGATTCAGACGCATAGCGCACATCGTCAAAGATAAAGAATTCCGGTTCAGGGCCAAAGTACGCGGTATCCGCTATTCCGGTGGACTTTAGGTAGGCTTCAGATTTTTGGGCGATATAACGCGGGTCTCGGGTGTAGCCCTCACGCGTAATGGGATCGGTGATATTGCAAATCAGGCTTAAGGTGGTGCGCTCGACAAAAGGATCGATCTTAGCCGTGGTTGGATCCGGTATAATCAACATGTCGGACTTATGGATGGGTTGCCAGCCACGGATGCAAGAGCCGTCAAAACCAAGCCCTTCTTCGAAGGTATCTTCGCTGAATTCACAGATTGGAGTGGTGAAGTGTTGCCATCTGCCGACGAAGTCTAGAAATTTATAATCGACAAACTCACATTTCTTTTCTTTGGCGAAGTTTAGTACTTCCTTGATTCCCATTATCTAAGTTTCCTTTATTGGACTGATTGTGAATACGTGTTGAGGGGGTAGGGGTGGTTTTAAAGGGCTTTATCCCCACGTTCACCGGTGCGGATGCGTAAAACATCTTCCACCGGGGTTACAAAAATTTTACCATCTCCAATTCTTTCGGTTTTGGCAGTTGCGGCAATCAATTCAACAACTTGTGCAGCCATATCATCCGAGACAATTATTTCCAGCTTTATTTTCGGGATAAAATCAACGACGTATTCAGCTCCACGGTATAACTCAGTGTGACCTTTTTGGCGTCCGAACCCTTTAACTTCACTGACAGTCAGCCCTTGAATGCCTATGTCGCTAAGGGCTTCTTTTACTTCGTCAAGTTTGAAAGGTTTTATGATCGCTTCAACTTTTTTCATGTGTCTTCCTCCTGAGGATTGTGCCTAGATGTTTAAACATATAGATAACAAGTGAACAGTTGCGAGTAAAGCAGATTTGCTTTGCCATTGAGGAAGTGCTTATTCGCTAACTTGGCTTTGAAAGCTATAAATGAGGTGTAAAAGTCCAGCTAATATCGAAGATATTATAACGCTGATACTTATTCTGCTCAAGGGAGGTTTTGTGTATAGGTGGAGCTTTTTGCGCCCCAATACCATATTAACTAACATATGCACTACATAAAAAAACAGACCGCAGCATTAGTAGCGGGTCTGTTTAATTATTATAGAATTAGCATCATTAAGGCTCAGTTATCGTTAAATCAGGCCAAAGGCAACCATGGCTTTGGCAACTCTGGTAAAGCCAGCAATATTGGCACCGCGCACATAATTGTTGGGACAGCCGTATTGTTCTGCGGTCTCGTAGCACAATTTGTGGATTTTACGCATGATGTGCTGGAGACGTTGTTCGGTATAGTCAAAATCCCAGGAGTCACGACATGCGTTCTGTTGCATTTCCAGCGCGCTGGTGGCTACCCCTCCGGCGTTGGCTGCTTTTCCAGGGCCATAGGCGATACCTGCTTCGAGGAATGCGCGTACACCTTCAGGGGTGGTAGGCATGTTTGCCCCTTCTCCAACAGCCATGCACCCATTTTTTATCAATTTAGTGGCGTCTTTGCCGTTAATTTCGTTCTGAGTTGCACATGGGATGGCAATATCGCAAGGGATCTCCCAGATATTGCCTTTAGCAACATATTTGGCCTCAGGATAATGGGTGGCGTAGTCTTTGATGCGGCGTCTTTCTACTTCTTTTATGCGTTGAAGTAGTTCGACGTCGATCCCCTGTTCGTGGTAGATGACGCCGCCGGAGTCGGAGCAGGCGACAACCTTACCACCGAGTTGATGTATCTTTTCAATCGTATAGATAGCCACGTTTCCACTACCGGAAACCACACATCTTTTACCATCGAGGGAGTTGTCGCGTACCTTGAGCATTTCTTCCATGAAAAAAGCCGCGCCGTAACCTGTCGCTTCCGTACGTACCAGAGATCCGCCCCAGTCAAGTCCCTTTCCGGTAAGGACACCTGCTTCCCAGCGGTTGGTAATACGCTTGTATTGGCCGAACATATAACCGATCTCGCGCCCACCTACGCCGATGTCACCGGCCGGAACGTCGGTGTGCTCTCCGATGTGGCGATAGAGTTCTAGTATAAAGCTCTGGCAAAAACGCATTATTTCATTGTCTGACTTGCCTTTAGGATCAAAGTCTGATCCCCCTTTTGCGCCACCGATGGGCAGACCTGTGAGGGCATTTTTGAAGATTTGCTCAAAACCTAGAAACTTTATAATGCCAAGGTAGACCGATGGATGAAAGCGCAATCCACCTTTATAGGGGCCAAGAGCGCTGTTGAATTCCACGCGAAAGCCACGATTGATTTGCACATTGTTCTGATCGTCCATCCAAGGTACACGAAAGATGATCTGACGCTCAGGTTCGCAGATGCGCTCAATGATGCGATGTTCGGCAAATTCAGGATGTTTTACTAATACTGGTCCGAGAGATTCGAGAACTTCAAGCACTGCCTGGTGGAATTCTGTTTCGCCGGGATTACGGTTCAGCACTTCCCTGTAGGTTGGCTTTATTTTTTCGTCAAGTGTTATGTTCATAATGCTGCTCCGAGAAATTAAGTTTTTATTCAGTGCGCAGTATACTCCTTCGCCCTAGACTATTCAAAGATAGTGCCAATAATGTTTTAGCGCAGTATTTTAGCCGATTTTATCGGAAAAATGTATTTTGTAGGGGAAACAGCGCTTATATGGTCGAAGTTATATTGGGTTTAGCAAATGCAGTGTGTGCGCTTGTGTAGCACAGTGTGTAGAGGTAGTAGTGCTGTGTTTTTTCTATGTGGGTAGCAGATTTTGTAAGTAGATGGAAAGAGGTGTCTCTGCTAGTGCTTATTGCTGGATTACTACCGCCTGTGAGTGAATAGTTTCCCCGTGACTTTGGTGCAGGTAAGTCAACCGGGGAAACGTAGGTCGAATCTTTAGGTGTTGCTATTCCTTGGCGCTGTTCAGGAGGCGGAAGTATTCACTATTGGTAGACAGGATAGCGCGATTATTTTTTCCGATGGTTTTTAGATACGATTCCAGGGTACGTACGAAACGGTAAAATTCTGGATCTTGGTTGTAGGCTTCGGCGTAGATTGCTGCCGCTTTTGCGTCGCCTTCACCCTTGATTTGCACAGCTTTTTGATACGCTTCCGATTCGATCAGTTTCAGCTCCTTGCGCATCTGTCCCAGAATGTCAGCCTTTTCCCCCTCACCTTCGGAGCGGTATTCGGCAGCAACCTTTTTACGTTCTGAAATCATCCGTTCGTACACGCTTTGGCGCACCTGATCTACATAATTGATCCGTTTAATTTTAACATCGATCAGTTCTATGCCGTATTCCGGCGTATTCAGGCGCGCTTTTTCCAAAACAAAATCCATGATTTTATTTCTGCCAATAGATGTACTTTCATCATCGGCATTTTGCTCAAATGTTTGTTCGGTGATGCTCAGTTCGCCGGTATAATCGACACTACGCACCACATCTACAAGGCGATGGGCCGAAATCTGGTCACGCACTACGGAGTTTATAATATCATTAAGTCGACTGCGCGCGTTTTGTTCCGTAGCTACAGTGGTAAAGAATACCAATGGTTCACGGATGCGCCAGCGTGCAGTGGTATCTACCCAGATATATTTTTTGTCGCTTGTGGGTATTTGATTCGGGTCAGCATCCCAATTGAGAATCCGGTTGGAGAAGGTGTGGACCTTTTGTATAAACGGAATCTTGAGGTGCAACCCAGCGTAACGAACGCCCCCCACGGGCTTGCCGAACTGGGTTACAATGGCTTGTTGCGCTTCGTTGATAATAAAGAACGAGTTTAGCGCAAGCGCTAACACTACGATTATAGGAAATATCAGTTTTTTCATCGGCTGCCTCCGTTGTCCATTGCTTTGCTACCCAGAGGTAGTAGGGGCATAATTCCAGCTCCATCTTTATCGATCAAATATAGTTCTTTTATGTCCGGCAGGATTTGTTCCATCCTCTCCAGATACAGACGTTTTCGGGTGACATTTGGAGCTTTCTTATATTCTGCGAGCAGTGCCTTGAAGCGCA
>CAYPNO010000112.1:0-7718 GCA_964411865.1 uncultured Desulfuromonas sp.
ATTTATTGAAAGAGATTTTGAACCATGCTGAATATCTTTAACGCTCTACTAGGAGTTTTTTCTAACGATCTCGCTATTGATTTAGGCACAGCCAACACGCTGGTCTACCTCAAAGGCAAGGGAATTGTGGTGAGTGAGCCTTCAGTGGTAGCGGTGCAGAAGGATGCCAACGGCACCAGAAAGGTGCTGGCGGTCGGAGTAGAAGCCAAGAAAATGTTAGGGCGCACCCCTGGAAGCATTGTCGCCATTCGGCCTATGCGCGATGGCGTAATAGCTGACTTTGACATCACTGAAGAGATGCTGCGCTACTTTATCCAGAAGGTACACAATCGCAAAGCACTGGTACGCCCCCGAATTGTAATTTGTGTACCATCTGGCATCACCCAGGTTGAGAAGCGCGCGGTCAAGGAATCAGCCGAATCAGCTGGGGCTCGAGAAGTCTATCTGGTTGAAGAGCCGATGGCTGCTGCTATCGGCGCAGGGCTTCCGATAACTGAGGCGTATGGTAGCATGATTGTGGATATTGGCGGCGGCACTACCGAAGTGGCGATTATCTCTCTTGCGGGGATAGTGTATGCACAGAGTGTACGCGTAGGTGGAGATAAGCTCGATGAAGCCATTACCCAGCACCTCAAACGCCAATACAATATGCTCATTGGTGAGCGTACCGCTGAGCAGATAAAAATCGAGATAGGTAGTGCGCTAGAGGGTGATGAAGAATATAGAATGGATGTCAAAGGGCGTGACATGGTTACAGGTATCCCGCGTACTCTGAGTATTGGGTCTGCGGAAATTCGCAAGGCCATGGCAGAAACGGTCAACGCCATTGTCGAAGGAGTACGGGTAGCACTAGAGCGTACCCCGCCTGAACTGGCAGCCGATATTGTAGACAAAGGGATTGTGCTAGCCGGCGGTGGCGCCATGTTGCGCAATATCGATAAGTTGCTGCACAGAGAAACTGGTTTGCCTGTGGAGATAGCTGATGAACCGCTGTCCAGTGTTGTTTTGGGTGCAGGTAAAATACTTGATGAACTGGAGCTACTGCGCCGCGTGGCGGTAAGCAGTTGACATTATGCTGAAGTTCATCACCAAGCAGGTAAAACCGCAATCCTCTATTCACACTGGCCCGAGTTAAATGCTTGATTTTTTCAACCTGCAAAAGCGCCTGCTCGCCCTTCTGGCACTCTTCTTATGCGCCCTATTGCTCTACAGTTACAACCTGCGCGCGCGGCCAAACACAAATCTGTTTGAACGCAGTATCTTGCTGCTGACCGAACCGTTGAGCCAGGGAATAGCCAACGGCGCCAACAGCGTAATAACTTTGTGGCAGGATTACGTATATTTGGTTGGTGTCAAACACGACAATGACAAACTACTCCTCAAACTAAATCGACTTAACCTCCTTGAGTGTAAAAACAATGAACTGACACAAGAGAATTTGCGCTTACAGAAACTGCTGGGCTTTAGCAACTTCGTAAAGGGCGAAACCGTCCCAGCTCAAGTAATCTCAGCCGATGCAATGAACTGGTTCCGCACTATAACCATCAACAAAGGAACCAATGCTGGAATTCAGGAAAATATGCCCGTTGTCGCAGCGTCGGGAGTTGTGGGCAGAACCATTAAATGTGCGGCTAAAAGCTCCAGGGTGCTGCTCATTACCGACGCATCATCGGCGGTAGCGGCCCTTGTGCAAAGCAACCGCATCAGAACTGTAGCACGTGGAACCGGAGCCAACCTCTCCTGTGAATATGCCACTCGCCTTGAACAAGCCAGCATCGGCGACCACATCGTAACCTCCGGCAATGGCGACATATTCCCCAAGGGCCTTCCCCTAGGGTTCATTACCGAGGTTCAGACTCCGGAGTACGGACTATTTCAGACAATCACGGCAAAACCGGCGGTAGATTTTTCCCGCCTGGAGGAAGTCCTCGTAATAGTTAAGAAAGAATAATGAAGTATTGCCTCATCTTCTTCCCATTGAGCACCTTGCTCCTTGTGGTCCAGACCACCATCTGGGCCACACTGCTGCCGCAGACTCCCTGCCCCAACTCCACCTTGCTGATAGTCCTATATCTGGGATTTCAGGCACCCTTTGGCGCTGGAGTTATCTGCGCTTTCACCCTCGGATGTCTGCTCGATGTCTTCAGCGGGGTGACCTTTGGCTTTCATGCAATAATTCTCCTCACAATTTTCATGTTAACCGTAAGCTTTAGGCGTCAGCTCAACGCAGACAATCCTCTGGTATTACCCTTTGCAACCATTGTTGGAACAAGTGTATTTGCCCTTTTATCCATTATTATTCTACTGCTGTTCTCGGATCGTGACCAAGTCTGGCCGCAGATCCTCAGCGCCATCCCCTTGCAGATAGGAGTAAACCTGATCGCGGTTCTTGCTCTGCGTCCTCTCTTCACCAAACTCGGCCTTATCATTGGCCTGAAGACAACCGCTCCGTTCGAAAGATAGGTCTAGTCATGCCACTTCATGCCCCACTTCCTGATGACGAACACAGAAAACGTGCTTTTGAATGGTTGCTGTTTAGCGTAGCTATCTTTTTCCTCCTCATAACTGCGCGTCTATGGTATTTGCAGGTGATAAAGGCTGATCACTTCGAGCTTTTGGCCCAAAAAAACCGCACCCGATATATAACAATAGCGGCACCACGCGGGGTAATATTTGACCGCAACGGCGAAATTCTCGTGGGGAATCGCCCCTCATTCAGTGTCTCCATTCTACGTCAAGATGTGACAGACAAAGCTGCACTGATTAAAAATATTGCTGAAATTCTTACATGCGACGTAGAAGAAATTGAAAAGAACTGGGAGAAATATAAATATTTCCCGCAATACCTCCCTATACCGCTTAAAAACGGTATAACGCGGGAACATGTGGAGCGACTTAGCGAAAATTCGATGTACCTGCCGGGGATGATAATAGAAACAAGGCCGGTGAGAAATTATCCGTGTGGCAGTGCAGGAGCCCACATTTTTGGATATGTCGGACTAATAAGCGCCGAAGAACTGGCGCGCAAACCAAGCAACAGCAACTATCGCGCCGGCGATTTCGTAGGCAAGGGTGGACTGGAAAAGCACCTCAACTCCACCCTGCGTGGCAATGATGGACAACTCATGGTAGAGGTTGATGTCAAGGGGAAACTACTGCGCCAGCGGGTAAAGCACCACCCCACACCGGGACAAAATCTTGTTCTAACCTTGGATAAGAATCTGCAAGAATGCGCCCAACGAGAGCTAGACGGCATGGCCGGAGCTGCCGTAGTGCTAGATGTTTCAACCGGACAAATTTTGGCGCTTGCCAGCAGCCCGACCTACGATCCTGACATTTTCACCGACGGAATCAGCACCAGCGCATGGTCCGAACTGCTCAACAATCCGCGCGCGCCCCTGCAAAACCGCGCCATCGGCGGGCAATACCCACCCGGGTCAACCTTCAAGCCTGTTATTGCTTTACTTGCAGCTTCACATCCGGAAATCAGTCAAGCACAAATACCTATAATGTGTGAAGGTAAAACTAAAATCGGGAACCGCGATTTCCGCTGCTGGAAACGCACAGGGCATGGCTCTACCGACCTGATCAAGGCAATGCGTGAAAGCTGCGATGTCTGGTTCTATAACATGTCCATGCGGTTTGGCATCGACCGGATTGCTACGATGTCCAGAAATCTGGGCTTAGGGCGCGGATACAAGCTTCCGTTGGATAGCGAGCAGGGTGGGCTAATCCCAGATCGCGCGTGGAAACACAGCCATCTTAACGAATCCTGGTATCTGGGAGAAACTGCCATCACCGGAATCGGCCAGGGTTATGTTTTGACCACCCCTCTGCAATTAGCTCTGATGACTGCCACCATTGCCAATGGTGGCACCCTTTACCGTCCACATATTCTAAAAAACGTGTCCGCCCATACCGGTGACAAGAATACGGAAACAAAAACAGAAGTACTTCGACACAGCACCATTCCCGCCGGTGCCATAGCCCAGGTCAAAGCAAGCCTTGAAGCTGTGGTACACGACCCGCGCGGAACAGGGACAGCGTGTCGCATTGAAGAGTTGCGCATTGCCGGCAAAACCGGTACCGCACAGGTTATCCGCCTAGCCGACGAAGATGAGAAGGGTATTTCAAAAGAGGAGATTGCCTACCGCCACCGTGATCATGCCCTGTTTATAGCCTATGCTCCAGCGGATAACCCCGAAATAGCAACAGCCGTAATTGTAGAACATGGAGAACATGCGAGCAAAACAGCCATTCCCGTTACGCGCGCGCTGCTTTTGGAGTACTTCAACCTCGAAAAGCCTGACACAACGGCAAACAAGTAAAAAGGATACCCATGTTTGATCGACGTTTAGTAACAAATCTGGACTGGGTTTTTGTGGGGCTGATTCTTCTAACGGCATCCATTGGAATTATCAACCTGTATAGTGCTACCTCCGGTTGGGACTCCTCCACCCCTCCCTTGTACATCAAACAATGCATGTGGCTCGGGGTTGGCCTACTGGTGATGTCCGCAGTTTCCATGCTTGACTATCGCCATTTACTCCAGCTCGGGCCCGGAGCTTACGCTGCGTGTACTGGAATCTTGATTGCGGTTTTCACCCTGGGAGAGACCAACATGGGGGCCACCCGTTGGCTCGATATTGGCCTATTCAACCTGCAACCCAGTGAGATAATGAAGCCGGTTATTGTTGTAGTGCTGGCTCACTACTTCAGTAGGCATGAGCGTCAGGATGGGCACTCACTGCGCGAACTCATCGTGCCGGGAATCCTTCTAACTATCCCGACGATACTGGTAATCAAACAGCCCGACCTCGGAACAGGGATGATGCTACTGTTTATCGGTGCCACAATGTCGCTGTTTGCAGGGATTCGCCCTAAAACCCTTGTCTTTATCAGCAGCGCCTGCGTCGCTCTCGCAGCTGGAGGATGGTTCCTGCTCCACGAATACCAGCGTGCCAGGATTCGCACCTTTTTAAACCCCGAGCAGGATCCCCTTGGAAGCGGATACCACATCATCCAGTCTAAAATAGCCATTGGCAGTGGTGGTTTCTGGGGCAATGGTTTTATGCAGGGGTCACAGTCGCAGCTAGCCTTTCTACCGGAACGGCATACCGATTTCGTATTTTCAGTTTTTGCTGAAGAGTGGGGCATGTTCGGGGCCCTGATTCTCATCTCCCTCTACATCCTTATTGTTTTCCGTGGTATTCTCGTAGCCCGCAAAGCAGCTAATAATTTCGGCATGTACCTGACTATTGGAGCAACCGGTATAATTTTCTGGCACGCCATAGTAAATCTTAGCATGGTGATGGGATTACTGCCGGTGGTGGGGGTTCCCTTGCCCCTTTTCTCGTATGGTGGCACCAATATGGTTACAACGATGGTCGCCTCTGGAATAATTCTGAACGTAAGCATGCGCCGCTTTATGTTTTAACTTCACGCTAACTTGCGTTAGACCAACCTTAATTAAACACATTGACATCATTTCGCCAGACTGGTTGATTCAGGGGTACGCATAGTGTCTTTTAATGCAAAATATCAACACTTATGCAGAAAAACAACTGCGTTACTGGCCGAAACACCGCCCCTCCTTGCCCCCCTGCTCGGCTACATCTTCTGCTCGCTAATGGTCTCCCATACAGGATTCCCGTCGCTCTCTACTTTGCAAACAGGTGGGGTTGCCATTCTTGTACTGCTCGGATATTACCGACGCGCGACACGCCCCCTAGTGATAGCCACAGCAATCATCTGGGGCGGCATCGCTACAACTTTAACCCTCACACCCGCTCCATATCATGTGAAACTTCTGCAGCAGCTTGAGGGAAAGGAAATTTCCCTTGCGGGGAAAGTCCTGCGAGTGGAAGCACAACCGCAACGCTGGCGCATGGATGTTGCTGCAGACACTATCCAGCAGGGCAACGTTTGCATCGATGCCAAAGCGATGCGGGTGCGCATCCATGTCGCTGATGAAACAATGGGAATATATCCGGGTGACCATGTACGCCTGCGCATAAAACTCAGACCGCCACGCCTGTTTGGAACTCCTGGAGAATTCAACTATCCGCACTATCTCGCACGACATGGCATAATCGCCTCCGGCTCTGTTAGCAACGCTGCTGTCATTGCCCGGATGGCTCCATCTTCATCTCCATCCGGCAGTGAACAGATAGCCCGCTGGCGCCAGCGCACCGCGCAAAGCATCGCAATAAACCTGCCAGAACAATCCACGGCGTATCTCCTGGGTCTAGCACTAGGAGAAAACACCCGCTTAAATCCAGCGCAACGACAGAGCCTCGCATTTACAGGGATGGCGCATCTTTTTTCAATTTCAGGGTTACATCTGGGAATGATCGCAACACTAACGTATGCGTTGCTCCAATTCTGCTACCGTCGCAGCATTACCCTGCTGTTATGGCAACCAGTGCAGAAAATCACCCCGCTGTTGTGCCTTCCATTTGCTTTCGCCTACCTTATCCTTACCGGCAGCGCTCTACCTACCGTGCGGGCGACTGTGATGCTAAGTGTCGCAGCCCTGATCGCCGCCAGCAACTACCGTACTCGTGCAGGCTCTGCTCTCATCCTGGCTGCTACATTTATCTTAATCGCTGACCCGCTTGCCCTCCAGTCTGCATCCTTCCAACTTTCATTTGCCGGTGTTGGCGCTCTATTGCTAGTGTTGCCCGTATGGCACCGGCGTTTATCTCCAGGCTGGCAACGTTGGGCAATCCTACTTGTCCTAACTTCATACACCGCATTTTTGGCCACAACCCCCATTGCCCTGTGGCACTTCAACACCCTTGCCCCAGGCGCTATCCTAATCAACATCGTAGCGGTGCCGTTACTAAGCTTTATCGTTCTACCCCTGACATTGAGCGCCACTGCGATATTCAGCATAGCTCCCTCATGGGGCGGACCTTTGCTCAAGCTCAGCTCTACCCTGCTCGTGCAGTTACTTAAATGGGGGGAAACCCTGGCGCAAGGACCACTGGCTGGACGCTACATCTACCTGTCAATGTGGGGACAATTAGCCTTTGCGCTCTTGTGTGCGGGCTTGATTCTCTGGGCCGCCAGCCGGCATGTCGCGGCGTTTTCCAGCTTGGGAGGCGCAGCTGCATCATTACTACTTGCGCTATTGCCCCTAAACAACCCAACTACACTACGTCTGACAACCTTGAGCGTCGGGCAGGGTGATGCATTTCTCCTCCAGACCCCTGAAAATAAAAATTACCTCATCGATGGAGGTGGGCTATTCTCCGCTTTTTTCGATACCGGTGTGCAACTGGTCGCCCCTGCATTACAACGCCTCAAAGTTACACATCTAGACGCGGTTATTTTAAGCCACGACCATCCGGACCACAGCAAGGGGTTAAATCACATCTTGCGCCACTTTCCCACGGGGGCGTTTTTAAGTGGCGCACAGATCGAAACCCTCAACCCACGCCTACGCGCGACACTGAGCACGCCGCAGGCTCCAGCGTTGATTCCGCTACCCGTAGGACTTATCCGCTTAGATCCCTATGTATACCTGCACATCCCAGATCAAACCCACCGGTCAGTTAACGAGCGTTCGGTTGCGGTTTTTGCCGGTTACGGTGCAGAAGGGCTATTACTCACCGGCGACCTTGAAGTGGAAGGAATGGCACAACTAATGCGGGTAAAACCACCATTTCCGGTTACACTGTTTAAGCTTCCCCACCACGGCAGTCGCAACTCCC
>CAYPNO010000113.1:0-7652 GCA_964411865.1 uncultured Desulfuromonas sp.
CGCGCTGTTTTTTACTGTTTTATAATACCAAGCAGGAATACATCAATGAACTGATGCCGCTGCTGGTAAATCTTGATCTTACTGTCATCGATGAGGTTGACTTCAGCGTACAGTTGCCCGAATTTAAAGCATACATCAAGAGCTTTGGGGTATTGAACAATCTCCCCGCCCCCGCCGATCTGTTTGGACTCAAGGAGACGCTAATTGAAACCTTAAGTGCCATGCGCGCCGGACAAGCCGAAAACGACTATCTTAATCATCTGGTGGTTCGAGCCGGCCTTAACTGGCAACAGGTCGATATGTTTCGAACCTACCACAACTATTACTTCCAGTTGGGTTCGGCCTTTACCAAGAGAACCGTGGCCTTCGCCCTGATCAACAATCCCCGTGCCGCCATGGCACTGTATAACTATTTTTCTGCACGCTTCAAGCCTGAGGAGGAATGGATCGATCCGATAGTGCGCGAAGAAGAGGCATTACATCCGGCGCGCCAGGAGTTGATAAAAAGCCTAGCTGATGTTGAAAATGCTAACGAAGACAGCATATTACGCACTATATTTAATTTCATTGACTCCACCGTTCGCACTAATTTTTTCATTAGACATATGCAGAAGGATTATTTCATTTCTCTTAAGATCAGCTCTATCGGCATTGCAGAGATGCCAACTCCACGCCCCATGTATGAGGTCTATGTTCACAATGCAAGCATGGAGGGGATCCATCTGCGCGGTGGCAAAGTGGCACGCGGTGGGATTCGCTGGTCGGACCGGCCCGACGATTTTCGCACCGAAGTCCTGGGTTTGTTGAAAACTCAAACGACCAAAAACACCCTCATCGTACCTATGGGTTCGAAAGGTGGCTTCGTAGTCAAAACTCCTTTTGAAGATCGCAATACCGGAGTTGAGCTGTCTAAACGTGCTTACCAGACCCTTATTCGCGCCCTACTCGACCTTACCGATAACCGCGAAGGAGCAGAGATTGTTACGCCCAAAAATCTAGTCTGCTACGATGGTGAAGATCCATATCTAGTAGTAGCTGCGGACAAAGGGACCGCTCTTTTCTCTGACACCGCTAACGCGATCAGCGCGGCCTATGGATACTGGCTCGATGACGCCTTTGCCAGCGGCGGATCCCAGGGGTACGACCATAAAAAGCTCGGAATCACCGCACGCGGGGCCTGGGTCAATGTAAAACGCCATTTCCGAGAAATGGGCATAGATATCCAGACCGAACCCTTTACTGTGATGGGTATTGGAGATATGAGCGGGGATGTATTCGGCAACGGTATGCTTCTCTCTGAACAGATTAAACTATGCGCTGCCTTTAATCACCGGCATATATTTATCGATCCAGACCCCAACCCAGCCACCAGCTTTGCTGAACGCAAGCGTCTGTTTGAGCTACCGCGCAGCAGCTGGGATGACTACAATGCTGGACTGATCTCCACCGGTGGAGGGGTCTTTGACCGCCATGCCAAGGAGATTCCTCTCTCCGTGGAGATACAGCGCTGGCTCGGAGTACGTCACACCTCAGTGACTGGCGACACCTTGGTGCAGATGCTTATTCAAGCTCCGGTCGACTTGCTTTGGAATGGCGGAATCGGCACATATGTCAAACACTCCCTAGAAACAAATGCCGATGTGGGTGACCGCGCCAACGACAATGTACGCGTGGATGGTAACAGGTTAAAAGTTAAAGTAGTTGGCGAGGGGGGCAACCTCGGGTTCACCCAACTGGGACGGATCGAATACGCTCTGGGAGGCGGGCGGATAAATACCGACGCCGTGGATAATTCCGGTGGAGTTGACTGTTCAGACCACGAAGTGAACCTCAAAATTTTCATGCAGCATCTTAAGAGTCAGGGGCTACTTCAGGATGTGAATGAACGTAATGCCGAACTGCAAGAGCTGACCAATGAGGTGTGCGATGCAGTCTTGCAAAACAACTACACCCAGAGCCTCGCCTTGTCGCTAGATAAACTCCGCAACAATCAGGGGGTAGATGTGTTCAGCGACCTGGCATTACGCCTCGAAAACACGGGTCTGCTAAATCCGGTCAGTGAGGCACTGCCAAAAACCAGGGAAGTCCTCGGACGCAAGCAGGGATATACTAGGCCGGAGCTGGCTATCCTGCTGGCATACAGCAAAATGGATCTGCACAGTGCCCTGCTTAATTCCAGCTACATCGACAGCCCCTTTGCCTTGGAATATTTGGCAGGATACTTCCCTGAAAAAATGCGGGTAAAATACGCAGATCTACTCAATCAGCATCCTTTGCGGCGCGAAATCATTGCCACCGTGCTGACCAACCACATCATAGATCAATCTGGATCCACTACCTGTTTCCGTTTGGCGAGCAGACACAACATTCAAGCTATCGACATCGTACCGCAATATCTGATCTACGACCGCATTCTCGATGGCCCTCGCCTGCGTGCGCAGCTGTGTGCGCTGGACAACAAAATGCCAACAGAAGAACAATACACCCAACTTTTACACTTGGAGAATGCCTTGGCTACCATGTGTGACGGAGCTCTGCGGCGCAAAAAAAGCACCACATCCGAAGGCATTCTGAAAAAGCAAGAGCATCTACGCGAATATCGCAATCTGCTGAGCAGCATCCTGAAACTGGAACAGTGGGAAGCGTGCCGCGCCGAAATAGATAGCTTGAGAGGATATGGTCTAGATGCAGATACAGCGTTGGAACTGGTAACCCTCCCCTACCTGGAAAACTTTATCCCTCTGGTTCACCTGCATGAAAAAACTGGGGAGAAAATGTATCCCCTGGCCGTAACCATGGCCGAAGCAATGAAGACCATGCAACTCGAATCCCTGTTGCAGGGTCTAAACCAAGTGCCCCTGCGCGATCGCTGGGACAGACGCAGTCGCCGCATGCTCATGAGCAAATTTCAGCAAGAAATTTTCACCCTCATAGAGGAAGTCATGCGTGAACATAGCGGCAATATCGATAACTTACTTTCGAAACAACGCCCAGCTTTTATGCGATATAAGAACTATATAAAAATACTCGATGAAGGCAGCAATGCAACCTTCCATCCCTATATGGTTGTCCTTGATCAACTGCAAAAGCTACGGTAACGTTGCGCCTAATCATGCACCGAATCGTCCAAATTACCGTGCTCGCTCCTATAGCGTAGCAGTAACATTACTTCCAAAACCTACGGAAAAGATTGTTATGCCAGAAAAAAAAACTACCTTACTTAAATCAGCTAAACAAAAAACAGTTGTAGATATCCAAAAACTATACAGCGAAAAACAGAAGATCACCGTCCTGACAGCTTACGACTTCCCCTTTGCCCGCATTATGGATGAAGCAGGTATCGACATGATTCTTGTGGGTGACTCCGTCGGCAGCACCGTCTCTGGGTATGACACCACGTTGCCCGTAACGATGGAAGAGATGCTCTACCACACCCGCGCCGTAGTGCGCGGCAGCCGCACCGCCCTGATCATCACCGATATGCCGTTCATGTCATATCAGGCAGATATACGCGATGCCTGCATCAACGCCGGACGCCTGATCAAGGAGGGGGGCGCGCACGCGGTTAAAATAGAGGGGGGCGTCAACATGGCTAGCGCCATCGCAGCCATCGTCAACATGGATGTCCCCGTAGTAGGGCATATCGGTCTGACACCGCAATCCATCCACCGCATGGGAGGCTACAAAGTACAAGGACGCAAGGGGGAGCAGGCCTCTCAACTGCTCGCCGATGCCAAAGCGGTAGAAGCTGCTGGAGCTTTCGCCTTGGTGCTCGAAGGGATCCCAGCTCCACTGGCGCAGCAGATCACCCAAAGCATCAACATTCCTACCATCGGCATTGGAGCTGGGGCGGAGTGTTCCGGGCAGGTACTGGTCATTCACGACATCCTCGGTTTATGCGAAAAGTATTCACCTAAATTTGTCAAACGCTATGCAGATGTGGCACAAATTATCCGCACAAGTGTGGATAGCTATATAGCCGAAGTGCGTGACGGCTCGTTCCCGTCAGAAGAGCACAGCTTCAAATAGCCCGCCAAAAGAGCGCCAAAGAAATTAACAAAGGAAGCATACGATGGAAACCATACGACAGGTGGACGAAATGCAGACGCGCGCCCTCGCCCTCCGAGCCCAAGGCAAACGGATTGTCTTCGTTCCCACCATGGGATACCTACATGAAGGTCATCTATCTCTGGTACGGGCAGCGCGTAACCACGGCGATGTGGTGGTACTGTCGATTTTTGTCAATCCGATCCAGTTCGGTGCCGGGGAAGATTTCGCCAGTTATCCGCGCGACTTAAACCGCGACAGCGCTTTAGCCGCTGAGGCTGGAGTTGATATTATCTTCGCCCCCGAAGCGTCCCAGATGTACCCTGTCGGTTATGCCACCAGCGTACATGTAAAGGGGATAACCGAAACCCTGTGCGGCGCCAGTCGACCCGGACACTTTGACGGCGTAACCACGGTAGTGAGTAAATTATTCGGCATTGTGCAGCCCCACGCCGCCCTATTCGGGATGAAAGATTTTCAACAGCTTGCCGTAATACGCCGCATGACCGCAGACCTGAATCTGCCAATAGAGATCATCGGCATGCCCATTGTACGTGAAGCTGACGGCCTAGCTCTGAGCTCGCGAAATAAATATCTGACCCCACACCTGCGCCAACAGGCACTGTGCCTGCAGGATGCCATCCGCACGGCTACGGATACCGCTCTGCAAGGGGAAAAGGACGCGGCAGCCATCCTTACCCTGGTGCAACAACGTATCCAACAAGAGAGTGATGCACGTATCGATTATGTCCAGATCTGCAACGGGAAAACCTTGCAGGATGTCACGCACATTGATGTCGATGCGGTTTTACTCCTGGCGGTACATTTCGGCCCCACCCGCCTGATCGACAACCACTACCTGCTTACCCCGTTTAATTGATGAAGCTCCACATCTACACCAGCCGCTATATGGTCCCCATTGGGTCGCCCTCTTTCGAACATGGGGCGCTGGCCGTACAGGATGGACGCATTGTCGCGCTAGGGCCTGCAGCAGAAATAACCCGCCGCTTTCCTCACGCCCCACGCACCGATTATGGCGACTCCATCCTACTACCGGCGCTGATTAATGCCCACACCCATCTGGAATTGAGCCATTTTCCCCGCTGGCAGAGGATAGCCCAAGAGCAGCCTGACGGAGGGCTCCACACCGGTGCTGAACAGGCTAAAAAAGAATCTCCGCCTGGATTCACCGCCTGGATTTTACGCCTGATCGAAATCAAAAAAAATATCGGGCGTGACCCTCAGATATATATCGATGCGTGGCACACCGGCCTCCATCTGGCCCAAAGCAGCGGCACCGGCTATGTCGGCGATATCCTCACCACCCCGCAGTTAAGCGCCATTGCCGCGACACACCTGCCTGGGCGCGGCTTCATCGAAATCCTCGGCCATGATCCGCAACAGGTTCACACCCGTCTGGAGCATCTGGAGCATTGGGCCGAGCATGCCCCACAGGCGCTCTGGGGTGCGGCGCCACACGCCCCCTACACCCTCAGCCAGGACATGCTCAAACTTAGCTTTCGCACCGCAGCCGCCCACCATCTGCCCAGCTCTATCCATCTGGCGGAATCGGAGGAAGAGGTAGAATTTCTCTGCAGCGCCAGCGGCCCCATGGCGCAAAAACTATATCCATACGTAAACTGGGGACAGCACCTCAGCCCGCCCCGCCGGATGCGCCCATTGGAGTGTGTACGCCAGGCCGGCGGCTTACGCCCAGATAACCTGCTGGTGCACGGCGTACATCTGAACAGCGCAGAAATTGACCTCGTAGCCGCAAGCAAAGCCAGCGTAGCCCTATGTCCGCGCTCTAACGCACGTCTAAAATGCGGCAAAGCTCCCGTTGCCGACTATTTGCGCGCCGGCATTCCTTTGGCGCTAGGGACCGACAGCCTCGCCAGCAACAGCACCCTGTCCCTGTGGGACGAGATGGCCTTCGCCCTGCAGTGGTTTGAGGGAGCCATCCCAGCACAACAGTTGCTTCACATGGCCACACGTGGCGGTGCCAAAGCCTTGCAAATCAACGATGCCGGCACCTTGGCACCAGGCAAACACGCAACATTTGTGGTAATATCTCCCCCTACCCTACCCGAGTTACCCAATGTAGCAGAGTTTTTATGCCATTCACGCCGAGGACGGGAAATAACCGCTTTGTATCGTGAAGGCAACGCCGTCGACCTCTCCAACTGTAACTAGGATATATCGACATGAATAACCTTATGAAAAGCAAAAACATAAAAAGTTTTTGGCACCAACTGCTCCATCCTCAGCGCATAACCAGCACAAGCGGAACAGTTGTAGAGCTTAAACCCAAACGACTGGCCCTGGTCGAATGTGCCAACCAAAGTGGTTGCACCGGCTGCGGCGCTGCTGGAAACTGCTGCCAAAAAGGGCCTGGCGCTAACACCAAACGCATTTTGGCCGACAACATCCCCTGCGCCCGTAAGGGTGATATTGTAAGGGTTGAAATAGAAACCAGCGCTGGTATCCTCGATTCCGATACGGTGCTGTATATCATCGCCTTTGTTATGCTTGCGCTGGGGCTCGCCCTCGGTTATGGTATCGCAGCCAGCATAGCCGTTGGCATTCCCGCAGCCGTACTGGCCATTCTGGTCGGAGCCGCCTTCATGACTGGAGCTATCGGAGTGCTGCGTTTCGGGCGCCAGGCTGTAATCCAGACAGCCCTGGCCCGCATTGTCGAAATTGAAGAAATTACCCCAAAAGACAGGGCATAACCGCCATGGGTATCAAAATAATCGCCAGCAACAAAAAAGCCTACCACGATTATTTCATCGAAGAGGTGTATGAAGCGGGTATTTCTCTGCTGGGAACCGAGGTGAAATCCCTGCGTCTAGGCAACGTCAATCTCAAAGAATCATTCTGCCGGGTAAAAAACGGCGAAGTGTTCATCAACAACATGCACATCAGCCCTTACGAGCTCGGCAATATCGAAAATCATGACCCCACCAGAGTTCGCAAACTCCTGCTACACCGGCGCGAAATTGACAAGCTCGCACGCAAGAGTGACGAAAAAGGCTTGACACTGGTACCAACAAAGATCTATTTTAAGAATAGCCGCGTAAAACTTGAGATAGGAATCGGCAAAGGGAAAAAGCACTACGACAAGCGCGAAACCCTGAAACTCAAGCAGGCACAACGTGAAGTAGCGAAGGCTATTAAAGATAATCTCAACCGTTGACGATAAGCACAAGTACACATAAATAAATTAAACCTATGGGGGTGCCAAGGTTTCGACGGGGATTGAAAACGAAGGTTGCATGTCGGGGACGCCAGTTGGCCTCGTTAAAAAACTGGTACTAATACAAACGCCGATACTGACGTTTCGTACGCACTAGCAGCTTAATTGCTGCTTCGTCTCTGATTACTTTGTCTGTGAGTTTTCGGAGACGTCATTTAACAGACTAGTTGCTGTTCGCTTCCGCAGTTCAGCAGCGAAACTTTAGCGGGATCGCCAGTTACACGACCCTGTCCGTGGGGGCTGTAACCGGTTAAACTTAAAACACCGGACTACACATGTAGACGCCTTACGTGGAAGATTTTCGGACGCGGGTTCGATTCCCGCCACCTCCACCATTTAGAAAAGACAA
>CAYPNO010000114.1:0-7620 GCA_964411865.1 uncultured Desulfuromonas sp.
GGTGATTTTAATAATATTTTTAATTGATTTCTCAATACTATCAGTTCCAGGTTTCATTTCGCGCTCAACATACTTTCGTACTTCTTCGCCCCTTTGGCGCTCGCTTTTCGAGCTCATTACGCCATTGACGATTTCTGCAATTTGAGCATCGGCATTAGAAATTGCATCTGCCTTTGCCTCCGCTTTTAATTCATCGTTCATATAGTCATCACCCATATCGGGTCGATATGCAGAGATACCGTACGAGATAATCGCAGGACTACCGTCTTGGTCATAAGTTAATCTGACCCCGAGTGTACCCATGTATTCTGCTTCGTTATTGGGCAATAACGTCCTAAGGTCTCGTCCTTTGCCCGTAGCCACAGATTTCCTTTGCAGATTTATGTCTTTAACTATCTGGATCGATTTAGGTGAGGCAACAGCGACAACCCCGACAACAGTATTTCCGTTTTTATCTGTTATTACGTTAGTCTGTATCGGGAATAGCCCCGCAATACTTCCAGAAGCCTCTTTGAGAGTATTTTTAACGAATTTATCTCTGAACACATCTTTTTTCTGTGTCGGGGTCATCCTGCTTAGCTCTTCAGGAGCTATACCCATCTTTAGTAACTGCTCATCTAACTTCTTTGCGGTAACATCAAGACCTTTGTCGAGGACTAAGAGCGCCTTGCCCAAATAACCCGGATCTTCAATCGGGGGTAAAACAATTTCATTTGCATTGGTCGATCTGTCAGAATAAAAAGATCTTATTTTGTCGACAGAGATTCTTCCAAAGCGCGCCTGAAGATACTTTTCTTGCAGACTCATCATTGCTTTGTCAAAGGCGTTTACCAGTGCGTCGCCATATTGCGGATCTATAGGTTTCAAGGAAACACTTTGGGAAGCTTCAAATGTGAACTTTCCATTATTTTCGCCAAAACTACCTATATTGAATGTTTCCAGAACCGTATCGAACCACGCATCCATACTCTCAGACGCCGTAGGGACCGATTTAGGATCAGCCATGGCATTGAGTTCATTTACGTCATTCTGATCTGTTGATTCTCCAGAGGGGGGACTTAATCCGGGAACTGCGGGTGGGGCAGCAACTGGGAGCGGGGGAGGGAATGCTACGTTTTTAGCAAAAATATTTTGCAGATCTGGTTGCTCTCCTGCTTTCACCCACGTCGCCATTCCAGCTTTCCATACTAAACTGTCATGGGTAACAGCCCCGTCATTTTTTAACTGCTGCAACTGCTCTATTTCAATTGGTCCTTGTTGCTGCCCATCAACCAACACATAGTAATCAGCTGCAAAACATTGCCACGCTATTAATGACAAGCCCACAAAGATCCAGGCGATTGATTTTTTGAATTTCATAATATTTACACATCCCGATTAAGTAAGGTAATTGTCTACCAAGATACTGATTTGCTGCTGCCTCTTTTACCGATTACAGACTCGCCTTCCCAGAAAGCCAAGCCGGTGTTGATATCTGTGAGGGTGAGTTGGAAGTAGTATTCAACTTGTTGAGTTCCCTTTTTAACCTTGAGGTTTCTTTGAATAATTTTCCCTGAAAGGCTTAGGTCTGGAGCTATCATTTGCCCTTTTTTGGCTACAGTAGCTTGGTCAAATTCATCTGAGTTACGTAATTCCCGTGCTTGCATGGAAAGGGCATCCTCTGCACCGTTAGCTCCAACTGCAGTCGTAACTACAACCTTGCCACTTTGCAAAAGCTCAACCCGAATTTTTTTAACCAATTGATCGGTATCGATTCTTTGCATGGTGTCGTTTACAATTCGCGAAATTGCTAGAACATATCTACCCCCATCTCTTTTGTTTACGGCACCTGACTGCAACATAGAGGTTACGGCCTCACCGGCTGCCTTTTGAAAATCGCGGTAGTCAAGCCCCATAACAGCTTGTTCTCTGTCATAGTCCATATCAATATTCTGCGTTGGCGCGGCACATGCGCTCAACATAGATATCAGCACTCCTATGCTTAAAAACTGCACTAGCATGCGTAAGTAGCTACTTCTAAAGCAATATTTTTTACCAGGATTATTCATGTTTGCTATTTAGCTCCTTCTCGAATCATAATTTTAAAATTGGCAACGCTCGTTTTGGGCGCTACACCTTGAAATCTAAATTCTGCGTTTTGAAAAACTGGGAACTCTGTCCACCGCGATAGTACGGATAAAATGGCAAATCCATCTTGGTCAAGCCACTCTATTTTATACTCTAGCTTTTTATACTTCCCAGTTTTGTTTACTCCCGAAACTTGAACTTCCATCAACCCGCTGCTGTTAATTATATACGAGATGTTGCTTACCTCGATTTCAGATTTAAGGTAATTGTCTATAATGGAAACTCGCGGATCTGGTGGCAACGCAGCAGTGCAACTGGTGAGTAAAAGCAAGCTCACCAAAGCCCATGTCCATTTTTTGATTAGAGCCATTCTTTGTCCTCCTTTAGCGGGGATACGTTACATTTCGATAACATCGTAAATTATTTTTGCTCCGGTTTCGGGGATTTTCACATACACCAAACTGTTTTTATTGTTTGGGACTGAAATGGAAATTTTGTCATGTGTGGGGGTTTCAACAACCAGTGCGCCGTCACTCGGTGCGGCAAACTTAGCTAACTGGTACTCTTTGGGCAGCGCTGACCATATGCGAATATCTGCGGCAGTTGTTGCACCTTGGTAAATAGCCGCAGCGAAACCTCCTAGGCTCCCAAGTTCTTTCTGGGCGAAATATTGGCCGGAGGTCTTGATCAACGCAGATGTCACTGCACGCGTTACAATACTTGGATATTTTTTATTGAATTCCGTCTGTACAACTCGATCCATACTCGACAATAGGTGCGTTTGCCCTAGGGTGATCTCATTGTTTTTGACGGTAAGATGCGAATATGCGGAGTTTCTAAACTCCAATCTAGGTAAAGCAATGCCGGTATACTTCACTTTTTCGGTAAATAGAAGGATCGGGAGATCAACCCGGAACTCTTGCTTTATTGGACCTAATCCGTTTTCAAAAATTATCCAAGTGTGGTTTTTGCCAAGCCCTTTTCCGTTTAGATGTTCTAAGCTTGAGAAATCGTTTTGCACGGTAGGGTTTTGCTCTACCATTCCATAGGTTTCTTTCAATAACATAGTGGCCTTTGAGAAGTCTCCTTCTGACATAAAAAACAGACCGGCTACATAGGTTGTAAATGGATTTATAAAATCTGGGTATGCTTTAAACTCAGACAGGCTTGAGTATTTATCTTGTAGAATGGTATCAATTTCAGGGTTATTGATATTTTTCTTGAAATCTATAGCAGGTGATCCTTGCTTCCCCGATAGCGCTTTTTTATTTTCTTCTTCCTGCTTTTTGTCTAAATCGTCTTTCATCTTTGCTATTTCGGCTGCAAAAAGTTCTTTCGCTCTTCTTTGCCTGTCAAGCGCTCGATTGAACTCGATTCGCGCGAGATCTTTATCGCCTACCTGCCAAAAATTTAGTGCCTTATAGGTATTAACCATTATGCCGTCATATTCAGCACCCATATAATCGAGTACCGCATCATTAATCAGCAAGGTTCCTGCTGTACTAATTGAGCTACTCGCCAGGTTTTTCTCATTATGGTATTTGATTATCTCTTCACACTCATCGAACAACAAAGTGCTTTTCTGATATTCCTTTGCATGCCTCAAAGCCGCGGCTGCTTGCAGTGATTGTAGCAGTTTGGATTTGCAAGCCCTTTTGCCTCCAATCTCCTTTATTGCTAGATCTGCAGCTTCGGCATATTGCCCAGAATCATAAAGATTATTAAATGCAGTCAGTTTTTTTTGTTGCGCCATTGACGCACATCCGGAAGTCATAGCGATGACAATGAGTGTAGTAGCACCCCTGCGCAAAACTTTCATTAGTTTCGTAATCATAGTGTCTTTCTTTTTAATTTCCGAAATCGAGAAAACTGGATAATGCGGCAACCAAAAAAGATTCAGATATCGCAGGACCTTATAGGTGCTCCATAATTCAACCCCAGATTTTAGGGTGTGGCTGTCAGGTGCTAGCTTAAAACTTATCTAGGTGGACGTGTGTTTATGTATTTAACTCACCATATGCATTCATATTAGTTTATGAAAGCACATTATGTATAAAAGAGAATATGCAATCAACTTGAAGCATGTGTCAATAGAATTTCCCCATCATTCCACTCTTTTGGCGGTATGGGGAACCGATGGTGGTTTTCGCGAGCGGGGCGGGGGACGAATGGATTTCATTTAAACTGATATCTGGCGCTAGCACATTTTAAAGGATGCAGAACGATCACTTTGTGTTTTTTAAGACAAACGAGCTCAGCGATTACGAACCCACCTTAGCAAAAGGCACAAGGTCAGAAATCGGAAAGTCGGATACGCTGGGTTTGGAAACTCAGCCTTGTACGCGCAGTACAGATTGTACAAAGTGCCCACATCGGCTGGGTGGACGAAAGCGCATGCCGTGCAGTGAAGAACATCGGAAAGCTGTGTGCGGGAAAACTGCACGTACGGTTTGATGAGGGAGGGTTGGTTGAATGGGTTACGGAAAGGCTATTTAGGCACCGCCAGTCGAAAGGGGCGGCAATAGGCTGATTGGCGAGACCTGCTCTCTGCTCTGCCCAGCACCCGTATCCTTCGATCTTTGCCGGCTTTTAGCGGCATTTTCGACTTGATCCTTTTTCCCCTCACGCACTTTGTTGCAGTAACGCGGCGGCTTCAGCATCTAACACAATGGTTACGTTTGCGTGCCGCGCCAAGGCTGAAGCGGGTAAGGCTTCATCCATTGCACTGTGGTACAGTTCGGCCATAATGCCGGCCTTGTTGTTTCCCGTGGCTACGAGGATGATCTCTTGCGCCTCTAAAATGTCCTGAATCCCCATGGTGATCGCATGGGTGGGCATTTCGTTCTGATTCGCAAAAAAGCGCCCGTTATCAATACGGGTTTGCGCAGAGAGCGCAACCACGTGCGTGCGGCTGGAAAAACTGGTGTAGGGCTCATTGAAACCGATATGCCCATTGGAACCAATCCCCAGTAACTGCAAGTCAAGCCCACCCATAGCTTGAATAGCTGCGGAATACGCTTGGCAAACACATTCAACATCTACGGCCATGCCATCAGGCAAATGCACTTTATGCCGCGATATGCTCAACTTATTGAATAAATGCTGGCACATGTAATAGCTATAGCTTTGCGCGTGAGCCGCACTTAAGCCTATGTACTCATCCAGATTGAAGGTGGTCAACTGAGATAGATCCGCAGGAGTTTGCTGGAGAAACTCTATTAACTGCGCATACACAGGCTTCATCGTGCTACCCGTTGCCAGCCCCAGTACTGCATTAGGCTTTGTCTGGATTTTCTCCAGAAGTCGTTGCGCTGTATAGCGAGAAACTTCATCGACCGTGTCGAATATTTTGTACATAAGCATAGCCCTTTATTGAACGCAGATATTAGCCGCAAAAGGTTTGGAAAAGAAAACAATTACTGGGGCAATTCGCAGCCTCGATTTACCTCGTAGCTCACGCCCGTTCAACTATCGTTCATTCAAAGGGCATAGGGCAAGTCTTTGGTTGCCGTACCTTGAGCTGTTGGCAATCGTTCTGATTTCTTTCCTGCTCAACCACCTCCTGATTAAGCGAACCTTGAATGTGGACAATCGCCGTACTTACTATGCTGTAGCGCTTTATCTTAAAGGTTCCCCAATCTCAGCCAGCGTCTTTGCCCTATGCGCTCTAAGCACATAGATCGCCAAATCTCTCAGCATATTTGCAACTGCGGGATCGTTAAAGATGTTTTCGTGTCGACGCCCACAGTTCGTCACGTGACAACAAGCAACCGGGTCTTGTTTACGTAGTAGCTTGACCTAAAAAAGCCTACCTCGTATTAAGCATGAGTCAACCGTAGACTTACCCCTTTTAAGTTTTCTCCAAAGTTTGTCTTGTCGCAGTACGCGTTCTTTGCATTCTAACAACAAAACTCTAATATTAGAATTATTGCAAACTCGCAGACAGCGCCTTATCTTCCGGGTAAGCTTATCTTCATTGTGTTGACTTATTTAATGTGTTGGATTTTTGGGATTACGTTGGAGGTTCTATGATTGACAGCTTTACTAGGACAGTATGAAAAAACTGCCACAAGGCATATGTAGCCGTAAGTGGCAATATCTACGATGTGAGCGACAGCCCTCTGTGGGACAGACAGGCCACCAATGGCTTCATCAGGCGGGATGCGACCTGACCGAAGAACTCAAGTCGGCCCCCCCCACGTACGAACGGTGATGGAGCGCTTTCCGATAATCGGCCAACTCGAAAAACCGACACTGAAAAAAAAAGAGATGGGGATTATTCTAACTGCAGCATAAAAACAAACAACAACGGGGTCGATTCACAGCCCGTTGTTGCGGAGTGGCTACACTAACGGGGTACACACGCTGAGGAATAATGCCAGCAACGAAGGTGTATCCCTACGGGGCATGGCGCGCAGGGTCTTGAATTGCAACATTTCTCTATTTTTCAGCAGTTTGATTCACTTTCTTCTTTCTGCATAACTGGTAACGTGACTCATCCTCCAGACTATCCGGGAGCGCTTACGCAGGGGGTTTAGACGACTGAAGGCTGTCAGTGCCGGTGTAGCGGAAGCGGAACTCGCTGCGGACTATGGTGGCGCCCGAAAGCCAGCCATTAGTTACTCAAATATAGAGATAAAGAGCCATGAACGTAGCGCCTCAAAACCAGTTAGGCCCTGACTATGCCACGCTGGACAATCCGGACTTTGTCCCCAAATACCAGGCGACGTGCTTTTGCGGGTGCGTGCAGTACGAGGTGAATGCCGATCCCGTGGATGCGAAACTCTGCCACTGCCGGGGCTGCCAGACACTCCACGGCGCTCCCATGCAGTGGGCGGCGATTTTTTACAAACACCATGTCCGCTTCACGGCCGGATGGGATCAGCTGCGTTTTTACAACAGCGAACAGAACCTGAATCGACGCATCCTGCCGTGCAAAGTCAGTTGCATCAACTGCGGCACCCTGATCGCTGATGAAGGGCGCAGGATGTGGCTTGCCTTTCCTTCACTGTTTGATTTCGGCCATCCCCCCAGGGTGCCCGAAGCGTTCAAGCCGACCTGTCATCTGTTTTATGGCATGCGGGTGATGGATATGAACGATGATCTGCCGAAATGGGCCGGGCATAAGAACCAATCAGAACGGCTATAATGTTGGAATCGGGCATAAAAAGTTGCGGGGTTGCGGCCCCGCGTGGCTTGTTATTTTTATCTTATGCGACAATCAGTCACGAGTTGCCTGACTGATAAATGTTTCAATGCAAGACCTGACACTCCCCTCTCTATGTCCTTCCTAAGCCCCCCAGTGAAGTATGCCTTGCGCAGGGAAGCTCAATAACTGATTGCCCCCACACCTAAACAATGCTACAACCGCCACTTACTCACCGCAGGGGAGACCACGCTGCGGTTTTTTCATTTATAAAAAAGGTAGTTAAGTCATGATCAGCGCCCACGATATCGCTCTCGCTTACGGCAAACGCGTCATCTTTAAAGACGTTAATATCAAATTTGTTCCCGGAAACTGTTACGGCCTGATCGGTGCGAACGGTGCGGGCA
>CAYPNO010000115.1:0-7521 GCA_964411865.1 uncultured Desulfuromonas sp.
CCGACCTTCGGGTTATGAGCCCGACGAGCTACCAAGCTGCTCCACCCCGCGTCAGATATCTTCTCTGTCTTGTTTCTTGCCTCTTGGATTTTGGTTACTCATGTCGTTGCGAGATGTTGTTTGTAACAAAACTGGTATCTATTGTCAAGTAAAGTCGTAATTTTATTTTAGGGGGTATCGACAAAGCTCTTCAGACGCTTGGCGCGACTGGGGTGGCGCAGCTTGCGCAGAGCCTTGGCTTCGATCTGGCGGATGCGCTCGCGGGTAACGCTAAAATCCTGTCCCACCTCTTCGAGGGTATGATCCGAAGATTCGCCAATACCAAAACGCATGCGCAACACCTTCTCCTCGCGTGGGCTCAGAGATGACAACACCTCAGCAGTCTGTGCCGACAGGTTCCCTTTGATCGCCTCCTCTAGGGGAGAAACCGCCCCTTTGTCTTCAATAAAATCTCCAAGGGATGAGTCCTCTTCTTCCCCGATAGGAGTCTCAAGGCTTATGGGTTCCTTAGCGATTTTCAGCACTCGACGTACCTTTTCCAGCGGCAGGTCCATGCGCTCAGCAATCTCTTCGGGAATAGGTTCGCGCCCGAGTTCCTGCACCAACTGACGGCAAGTACGAATTAGTTTATTGATGGTTTCAATCATATGCACTGGGATACGAATAGTGCGGGCCTGGTCGGCGATGGCGCGAGTAATAGCCTGACGTATCCACCAGGTGGCGTAGGTGGAGAATTTATACCCACGCTGATATTCAAATTTATCCACCGCTTTCATCAGCCCGATGTTGCCCTCCTGGATCAGATCAAGAAACTGCAAGCCGCGATTGGTGTACTTCTTGGCGATAGAAACCACAAGGCGAAGGTTTGCTTCAACCAACTCTGTTTCTGCAGTTTTGGCCTGATATTCCCCACGCTGCACCTCTTTAATCGCCGTAATCAGCCCTTCAGCTGTAAAACCGCTCTCATCTTCGATCTTTTTAAAGCGGCGTTGCGCGCCTTTGAGGCGTTTTTCTACCGTAAACATTTCATCTACGCTGGTCCCCAGTTCTTCAGCGACCTTAGCTGCATCAGCATCGCTCTTGTGCATACGGCGCAAATGGCTACGAATATCTTTATGCGTAAGTCCGAGCTTTGCTTCACACGCAGCGACCTCTTTCTGGCTAATTCGTACCTGTTTAGAAAGCTCCTTAAGGCGTGAAGTAACGCGCTTGATCACTTTTTCCTTGAGATTAAACTGGAGAATGATTTTATACAGTTCTGGTATAATTTCATCAATTTCTCCTTGCAGAGCCTTAACTTCTGCCACATCAGCAGTTTCCTGCATATGCGCTCTAATCGCGTCTAAACGCTCCTTGTTGCTTACAATCCCTGCAATAGTCTCAGTTATCTGTGCCGACTGAGCCGCCATCTCTTCTACCGAAACCTCATCTTCTTCAGCAGTACTTATTTTGATGATGTCAGCTACGGAGATCTCGCCGTTCGCAAGTTTCTTCCCCAATCTTACCACTTCATTTAAAGCAATAGGGGTGCACAGCACCACTTCAGTAATAAGATTTTCCCCTTCCTCAATCCGTTTGGCGATCTCAACTTCCCCTTCACGGGTCAACAGGGCTACTTGCCCCATTTCGCGCAGATACATACGCACGGGGTCGCTGGTGCGTCCAATTACTCCTGCTTCAAGGGCTGGAGCCTCTTCCTCTTCTTCATCCTCTGTTTCTGACCCGTTTGATGGAGAGCGTTTTAAACCTGTACTTTTGGAACCTGTGTCAATAATCTCGATATCGAGTTCACCAAACATTGTCATTACATCTTCTATCTGGCTGGCGCCGACCATATCTTCGGGGAGGGCTTCATTTACCTCATCATAGGTCAAGAAACCCTTTTCCTTACCCGTCTCGATTAGCTGTTGAAATTCCTCTTCTTTGGTTTTTTTTGCCATAGTACGCATCTCCTGTTCACCGGCATGCAACCGATTTATTTTATGCGGTGGTACCCGTTTCAACGTTTGATTTTACGGTTTATCTCCATCATTTCACGCAGACACTCATTCTGCATTTGCGTATCGCCGTTGCGATCGGCTTCGCACATCTGTGCGTGCAGCTGTGTTCTGCGCTGTTTAAGCTGACTGTGATTTACCGCTGTACGACAATCGTTGAAAACCTTTTCGACAATTTCAGCGGCAAACTGATCTCTATCCACCAGTGCTGCTGTAAGAATTTCATGTACTTCACTCTCTTCACATTGATCTAGCAGCCATAATCCTGGCTCCTGTCCCTGAGTGTATGCTTTACTAATTAGTTCAGCACATTCACGGCACCCATGGTGGGAAAACAAACTCTGAATCCCGACATCTCTGACCTCAGCGGCAACCTGGTGACTTTCACTCATAAGTGACAACAACATTTTCTGCGCTTTAAGTTCATTATCTTCAACGGCTCCCGATATGACGGGGCGGCGCACTTCACGCCGGGGTGAAGACTTCTGCACCTGCACTATCGGCGCTGCTTGACTAACGCGAAAACGTTCACTGCGAAGCTTATCCAGTTGGCGCTGCAAAACTCCAGTATCGACACCGGAGCGGCGCGACAACTCCTGCAGATGAAGGCTGACCTCAATCTCGCTGGGAACGTATGCAACAACATCAATGATTTCAGCAATGGCACGGGCTTGCTCTTCCGCGCTGCCGCTTCTGGCGGCCAATGTTTGATGCATGAAATGTTCCAACGCCGAACCAGTTTGTTCCAAGCGTGCCTCGAATACCTCTTTTCCGTGGCGCGCAAGGAAAGAATCAGGGTCTTCCCCCTGTTCCAGACTCAGGTTCTGTACCTGCAGTCCGGCTTGGAGCAAGAGCGGCAAAGCTCTGAAGCATGCCGCTTGTCCAGCTTTATCTTGGTCAAACAGCAGCACTAACGTATCCACATAGCGCTTTAACAAGGTGGCGTGCTCTACTGTTAGCGCAGTACCACATGTAGCAACCACATTGTCCACCCCCGCCTGTACTAGCGCGAGCTGATCAAAATACCCTTCCACCACAATTACTCGGCGCTGGCGCCGCATGGAATTTTTGGCGTTAAATAAGCCATATAGGATTCTGCTCTTGTGATATAGCGGTGTTTCGGGTGAATTGATATATTTGGGCAGACTATTATCCAGTACCCGACCACCGAATGCCACCGCATGCCCGCTTGCATCCTGCACCGAAAACAACAGTCGACGCCGAAACATATCGTATTCACGCCCGTCATCACTGCGACGCACCAAGCCAAGTGCAATCGCCTGATCCAGATCAATTTGCTTACGCTTCAAGTGTGAACATAGGGTGTCCCATCCCGCAGGAGCGTAACCAAGTTGAAAACGGCGCACTATCTCGCCGCTATATCCACGTCGGCGCAGATACGCGCGCGCTTCGGCACCCTCGTCTTCGCGCAGCAGGATATTGTGGTAAAACTCAACGGCCTCCGCCATTATCTGCCGCATCAGCTCACGCTCTTGCTGCTGTTGCTGACGCTGCGGGGAGAGTTGCTCAGTTTGAATCTCAATCCCTGCTCGAACAGCTAATCTATGTACAGATTCGGCAAAACCCAACCCTTCAATGCGCATCAGAAAATTAAAAACGTTCCCACCGGCGCCGCACCCAAAACAATAGAAAAACTGGCGGCTACTGTTTACACTGAACGATGGGGTCTTTTCGCCATGGAAGGGGCACAGACCAAAATGGTTATCCCCAGCCTGTTTTAGTTTTACGTAGTCCCCCACCACACTGACTATGTCGCTTTGTTCCCGAATCTGTTCGATGGTTTCCGGGGCAATCTTCCCTGCCATCATTCGCTCCTGCGCCCGGCGCGCTCTCCTAGTTGAATCAGCGTAACAGAATCTCCGCCATGTGCACTATCCGCCACATGAAACACAGTCACAGCACGATGCTGACCAAGCTGCGTATGAATGGCCTGGCGCAGCACACCGCCACCGCGTCCGTGGGTAACTTGCAGATCGCGCCAGTTGTGCAGCAGAGCGTCATCTATTAAACGCTCTACTTTAGACACAGCCTCCTCCACCCGCATCCCAGTAACATCCAGATCGGGGCTGAAGCCGCTGCGTTCCACACCAGTACGACTGTGGTGAACCCTGGCTGTTGCTGCCTCGCCAAAACGGCGGGGTTCAAACGCTTCGAGCGCATATAATGGCAGGCGCATCTTTTTTCCCTGCACACTGAGATCAACCTGCTGGTTTCGGACCTTTTCCACCCGCGCCTCAGCAGCAAGCGCGGGGACTCGGACAATTTCACCGATGGCAAGCTCCCGCGGCGGGTTGACCGCACGAATGTCCCGTCTGGGCTCATACGCCTGCACACTCTGATGCACTGTGCGCATCAGCTCCGCCTGCTCGCGTCCGCTCCCAGGATGTTCGTGCAAATCTCTGGCTTTCTTCAGTAATTTACGTACTTTCTCGCGCGCTTCGCTGACTATCTGCTGCGCTTGCTCACGGGCTTTTTGCTGCATGGAGTCGCGCCGAGTTTCAAGTTCTCGCAGCAATATACGGCGCTTTTCCCGTTCCTGCTTTGCTTGCTGTAACAACAGGCGGGTTTGCTCCCGCTGTGCTTCGAGTTCAGCATGGAGTTGATTCAGACGTTCCACCACCGCTAGGCCATCACGCTCTTCACTCCCGAGATATGTGTGTGCCTGCTCAATAACGTTCGGAGGCAGCCCCAACATAGCGGCGATAGTAAGAGCGCTGCTGCTTCCCGGAATTCCGTAGTGCAAACGATAGGTGGGAGCCAGAGTTTCAGGGTTGAATTCAACCGCAGCATTCTGTACCTCTGGGTGCAAAAATGCGTAGCCCTTGATCATATTGAGGTGCGTTGTTACCACGGAGCGCGCACCTCGATCACGTAACTGATCCAGTACCGCTAGCGCCAGCGCGCCACCCTCGGCTGGATCGGTGCCAGTACCGGCTTCATCCATCAGCACCAACGATTTAGCATCGGCATGGTTCAGGATATGTTTGATCCGCACCAGATGACCAGAGAAGGTGGACAGATCCCCTTCGATACTCTGCTCATCGCCAATATCGGCAAAAATCTTCCGAAACAGATATACCTTGCTGCGTGGCGCGCAGGGCACTGGTATTCCAGCGGAAACCATGAGAAACAGCAGACCAGCAGTTTTCAAGGCCACGGTTTTGCCCCCGGTATTGGGGCCACTTATAATAAGGGTATCGTGCTTATGCCCCAAACGCAGGTCAACAGGCACGGCATTATGTGTGCGCGCACTTCCATCCTGATGAAGGAGCAACAGCGGATGACGCGCCTGCAGCAGGTCGATCTGGGGGGAGCGCACCAATTGCGGCGCAACACTGCCGGTCAAACGCACAAAATGTCCCATGGCGCAACTGGCATCGAGCTGGGCTAAAACCACTTGATTTTGGCGCAGCACATTGGTCTCGATACGCACTTTGTCGGTCAGCACTTCGAGGATGCGCGCGATTTCGCGCTGCTCTTCGCGCTCTAAACTTTGGAGTTGATTGTTATCCTCCAATACCTGTTCGGGCTCGACAAACAGCGTCTGCCCGCTGGCCGACTCATCATGGATAAACCCCTTAACCTGCCCACGATGGTCTGCTTTAACTGGCACGACATAGCGCCCGTTGCGTTCGGTTATGATCTGATCCTGAAAAGCCGGAGCCAGAGCATGACTCTGCAGCATTCGCTCCAGGATATTCCGCACCTTGCGCCGCACATCGCGCTGTTGCTGGCGCAGATCTGCCAGTTGCCATGAAGCACTGTCACGCACTTCCGCTCTGGAGTCGATGCTGCGCTCGATCCTACGGCCCAACTCTGCAAGAGGGACGAGTTGCGCACTTAGCTCGGCTAGCTGTGGCGCCAACTCCTCGTTGTGAAAATATTCCGCGCAGGCGTGTGCCGCCGCAATACTCTCGCCTACCTCGAGCAGCGCCTGTGGGGCCAAACGCGCCCCTGGCTTCCCCGCCTGATGCAGATATACGCCTAAATCGTGCGTCCCGCAGAGAGGAGCCGATCCCTTTTGCACCAGTAGCTGTGCTGCCTGCTCCGCGCGCTGCAGCGACAACTCTACCTCGCTGTGGTGCTGAAACGGACGTAGTTGCTCTAAACGTATCCGTCCACACACGGTAACGCTGAAGTGGCTAAGCAGAGCTATAACTTTGTCAAACTCCAAAGTACGTAGGGTTTGATCAAGCATGTGAGTGTTTTTTACGATATCAGGATACCTGTGTGAAAAGTTTCTGACTGTATTTGACCAGATCGGCACCAAGTTCTACAAACGGCGGGCGCAAGCGTGAAGCATCAAACGTTGTTGCCACTGAGCGCGGCAAGGCGCTATGCGACAGCCCATACAAAACCAGGGCCAGAATAAATGTCCCTTGGAGCAGACTGAACAAGCCGCCAAGTACTCGGTTGAACCCCCCCAAGAATAGGAGCCTAACAAACCTGGATAAGATCGCACCCAGCAGAGAGAAAAACATCATGGTAAAGACAAAAAGCAAAATAAGAACTACAACCACACACACCTGCAGGGGCAGATGCAACCAAGCGCTGAAGCGGGCGGCCAAAGGGGCGTAAAAAGCAAATGCGATAACTGCAGCAGCTACCAGGCCCACAAGAGAACAGACCTCCTTAAGCAGTCCACGCAGACATCCTTTTAAGGTGAAGAGGAGCAAAATCGCCAGGATTGCAATATCGAGGACATTCATGACAGTTCCTTACCGCTTATTGTTTATTCCCGTCCGGAGCCGAACCCATCTGCCTACACTGGCACAGGCGCTAGTTCTGTCGCGCCAGGCGCTGCTTAACCATATCGCTGACCACACGCCCTTCGGCGCGCCCTCGGGTAGCAGCGCTGACCTGTTGCATAACCTTGCCCATATCCTGCATGGAAGAGGCTTTTAGCTCTTGAACTGCGGTTTCGATAATCTCACCGACCTCATTAGCGCTTAAAGGTGTAGGCATAAACTCCTGCAGCACAACAATTTCGGCTTCCTCTTTTTGCGCCAGGTCCTCACGGCTGCCAGTGCGGAAGGCTTGCGCTGCATCACGGCGTTGCTTTACCTGGGTGGCGATCAAAGAGATAATATCATCGTCGCTAAGCTCCTGCTTTTGCTCGATTTCGGCGTTTTTAATCGCACTACGCAACATGCGGATCACTCCAAGGCGTGCACTCTGTTTACTCCGCATCGCGTCCTTCATGGCGTTGGCCAGGGTCTCCTGCAGACTCATGCTCTAAATTCCTTCATTATAATAGATATGGAAAGACTATTGGACACGTGCAGCTTTTTCCTCGATACCGGAAAGGCCAAAGCGGCGGCGCAACTCGGCATAAATACGCTCTGGTGGCAGTTCGTAGTAGCCGAGTAGCAGCAACACATGGAAAAACAGGTCCGCCACTTCATAGATCACTTCCTCAAGGTTGCCACCTTTACCAGCAACGGCCGCCTCGGTGGCCTCTTCGCCAATCTTGCTCAGGATTTTATCCAACCCCTTGGCAAAC
>CAYPNO010000116.1:0-7325 GCA_964411865.1 uncultured Desulfuromonas sp.
GTGAGCAGGCTCTGGAGATAATCGCAAAAGATACCCCTGATCTGGTTCTGCTCGACATCAGCATGCCTGGCATTGACGGACTTGAAACCCTGCAAGAGATCAAAAAGAGCGATCCATCCATAGTTGTCATTATGATAACCGCGCTTGGAGTGCTGGAAACGGCAGTAAGGGCAATGCAGTATGGTGCCTTTGACTATATCCACAAGCCTTTTAATATGGGTGAACTTTTTGTCGTGATAGGAAAAGCGCTGGAAAACAGGGCTCTCAAGCAGGAAGTAGAGCATCTGCGGCGCGAAAACAAACGCAACCGGGGGATGGGTGAGATAATCGCCAGTAGCTGGCACATGGCCCAGGTGATGGAAGTTGTAAAAAAAATCGCCCGTAGTGATGCTGGTACCGTATTGGTGCAGGGGGAAAGCGGCACCGGTAAAGAGTTGATAGCCAGAGCACTCCATGATGGCAGCACTAGGGCAGATAAACCCTTTGTGGCAATAAATTGTGCCGCCGTGCCGGAAACCCTGCTTGAGAGTGAATTGATGGGGCACGAAAAAGGTGCCTTTACCGACGCCAAAATTCAAAAAAAAGGGCTTTTTGAAATGGCCCATGGTGGTACGGTTTTTCTCGATGAGATTGGAGATATGCCACTCGGGATGCAGGCAAAACTGCTGCGTGTTCTGGAGGAGCGCACGTTCCGACGTTTGGGTGGGAGCAAAGATGTGTGCGTCGATGTGCGCATTATCGCCGCCACCAACAAAGAGTTACTCCAGGGAATAGAAGATGGTTCCTTCCGTAAGGACCTCTACTATCGCGTCCAGGTCATACCTATTTATCTTCCACCGCTGCGGGAACGGCGTGAGGACATCTTGCCGCTGGCGCGCTTTTTTATCGAGCGCTTCAATCAGGAGTTTGGCAAAAAGATTAAAGGGTTCACCCCCGAGGCACAGCGCTACCTGCAGACATATGCCTGGCCCGGGAATATCCGCGAATTACGCAATATGGTAGAACGTGAGGTGATCCTGGAGGATGCCGAATGTCTGAATCTCAGCACCATCCCTCGCAGCGCAGAGGCCCACTTTAGCAGTTCTGAACGCAGCAGGTATGATTTCGTCCTCCCTCCAGAAGGGGTTGATATCGAAGTGGTGGAAAAACAGTTGATCGAGCAGGCTTTGGAATCGTGTGGCCATAATCAATCACGCGCAGCCCGCAAATTATCTCTGGGAATCGATGCTTTCCGCTATCGCATGAAAAAATTCGGCCTGCTGTAATTGAGTTTCTGGCTTTCTCACCTGCTTTTAAAAGGGATTTAACCTTGGCGCAAAACCACCCGCATCTGTATATAATCGACGCATCTTCCTACATTTATCGGGCCTATTTTGCCATTCGCCATCTCTCCACTTCGCGCGGACAGGCGTGCAACGCAGTGTTTGGTTTTACTAAAATGCTGTTGAAGGTGGTGCGCGAATGTAATCCCGATGAGTTTGTTGTGGTGTATGACGCTAAAGGCCCCACCTTCCGGCATGAACTATACCCGGAATACAAAGCCAATCGTGCGAAAATGCCCGATGATTTGGTAGAGCAGATCCCGTGGATAAAACAGGTCGTAGCCGGATTCGGATTTGCTTCTTTAGAGACGCCCGGGTACGAAGCTGACGATATTATTGCCACCATTGTCCGGCATTACCGTGCTAAAGATCTGCCGGTTACCATTGTCAGCGGAGATAAAGACCTGCTCCAGCTGGTAAGTGAGAAGGTGACTATGCTCGATACCATGAAAGACAAGGTGTTTGATCTAGCTGCAGTGGCTGAACGCTTTGGGGGCGGGCCGGAACTGGTGGTCGAGGTGCAGGCTCTGGCCGGGGATAGCTCCGACAACGTGCCAGGTGTGCCAGGTATAGGGGAAAAGACAGCACGTGAGCTTATCACCCGCTTTGGCAGCCTCGAAAATTTACTGCAGAATATTGATGAAGTGTCCGGGCCAAAGCGGCGAGAAAACCTGAAGGAATATACCGAACAAGCCAGACTGTCACGTCAACTCGTCACTCTTACAGATGACCTTGAGCTCGATCTTGCAGATTTGGATTGCACCATTCCGGAACCGGATCGAAAAGAACTGGCACGCATTTTTCGCGAGCTTGAATTCCAGCAACTGTATGATGAGTTTGCAGAGCATGAGCCAGAACCGCAGCAGGATTGTGACTACACCTGTGTAACCACCGCCACTCAGTTGGAGGAACTGGTCAGGGCTCTTGAAGCCGCAGAGTATTTCAGCATTGATACTGAGACCACCTCAGTTGAGGCCATGAGCGCCGAGCTTGTCGGGCTCTCCTTCAGTGTCAAAGCCGCGCAGGGTTGGTATGTCCCGGTGGGCCACTGCCTTGAGGATAATACCGAAACCCAACTGGAACGGGACGTTGTGTTAGAGGCGTTACGCCCGATTCTTGAAGCAAAGAATCGGTTTAAAGTGGGGCAGAATATAAAATATGATCTCTTGGTTCTACGCCGCGCCGGGATTGAATTGCGCGGTATTGTCGCGGATACCATGCTGCAATCCTATCTGCTGTTTCCCGTCTCTCGTTCCCATGGGCTAAGTGCCATGGCATTGGAGCACCTGAACCATCGTATGCTTGAATTTTCCGAGGTTGCCGGTAGCGGAAAGAATCAAAAGTCCTTCGCGGAAGTGCCCATGGCGCAGGCGACTACGTACGCGGTGGAGGATTCAGATTACACCCTGCGTTTATATGAGCTCTTCAAGGGGAGATTTAGCGTCGAAGTGAGCACACTGCTCAGCAAGGTGGAGTTGCCCCTGCTCAGCGTTCTCACCGATATGGAGTGGGAAGGGATCAACCTTGATTGTGAACGCCTGCAGGGGCTCAGCCTTGACTTTGGTATGCAGATAGAGGAGCTCGAAACCCAAATTTACGCTGCAGCGGGCGACGAACTCAACTTGAATTCTCCCAAACAGTTGGGCGAAGTGTTGTTTGATAAACTCGGGTTACCCCACGGTAAAAAAACCAAGACCGGTTGGTCTACTGCGGTAGATGTACTGACACCGCTGGCCGCTGAGCATGAAATTGTGGCGCGTATCCTCGAATACCGCTCCCTGGCAAAGCTTAAGAGTACCTACACCGACGCCCTGCCGCGTTTGGTTCACCCTGGAACTGGGAGAATTCATACGTCATTCAATCAAGCGGTGACTGCAACTGGACGCTTGTCGTCGAGCAATCCTAATCTGCAGAATATCCCGATTCGGGGTAATTATGGCCCCCGCATTCGGGAGGCGTTTATCCCCACCGCTGGAAACGTACTGATGGCAGCTGATTATTCTCAGATTGAGCTACGCTTGGTAGCGCATATGGCCGATGATGCTAATATGCTTCAAGGGTTCAACGCTCAGGAGGATATTCATCTGCGCACGGCTCAGCAGATTTTCAACGTGTTTGGCGAGATGGTAACCGAAGATATGCGCCGCTATGCTAAAACAATTAACTTCGGCTTGTTGTATGGTATGGGGGCGTACAGCCTGAGTCGTGAATTGAAAATATCTACCGCAGAGGCCAAAGAATATATTTCCAGCTACTTTGCGCGCTATCCGCAGGTGCTAGAGTTCTTTGAACGTCAAAAAAATAGTGCACGCCAGGATCTGTATGTGAAGACCCTACTGGGGCGCCATTGTGCGGTGCCAGAGATAAACAGTCGCAACGGGCAGGTGCGCAGCAACGCCGAGCGCAATGCGGTCAATTATGCGGTGCAGGGCTCTGCAGCGGATGTCATTAAGGTGGCGATGGTGCGGATATGGGAATCATTGCAGGCACGCGGGCTTCAAACACGCATGTTGCTGCAGGTGCATGACGAACTTGTATTTGATGTGCCACACGCCGAGTGCGTCGAAGTTGAAGAACTGGTGCGCCACTGTATGAAAAACGTCATGCAGCTGAAGGTCCCCCTTGAGGTTAGTCTCGGATGGGGAAAAAACTGGGCCGAGGCACATTGAGTATTGCCATATGGAGCGCGCTAGTTTAATAATCAATGCCTGTGGAAAATCATGTGTAAATTCGGCTAATTCGATGAATAGCATAAAGTATCATATGTGGGCGAAGCAGCCGCGGATAGAGGTATCTGAAACGCTGGGTGCCTGTTGGGTAACGCAGGTGTAGACGAGGAGAAAAGTTATGATCAAGAAAATCGGGTTTATTGGTCTCGGTACGGTTGGTAAGTCAATGGCGCAAAACATACTTAAGGGCGACTATGATCTGACCGTATATGATAACAAAAAAGAGGCGGTAGAAAAGCTTACAGCACTAGGTGCAAGGGCGGCAGATACACCTCTGCAGGCTGCTGAGGATAAAGACATCGTAATCACTGTTCTGCCGTATGAAGATGAATTGAAGCAGACTCTTTCATGTGAAGGTGGCTTCCTTAGCGGATGCAAGCCCGGAACCATTTTGTGTGCCATGGGTACACACTGCCTGGAAATGACTGAGGATGTGGCCAGAGAAGCCAGTGCGCGCGGTATCGATTTTCTCGATGCTCCGGTGTGGGGGACCCGTGAACATGCAGCGCACGGATTGTTGACAGTCCTTGTAGGGGGAGATAAGGGGGTAGTGAGCCGCTGCCGTGAAGTTTTATCCCACGTAGCCCTTAACATTATGCATGTAGGTGAAATCGGGGCCGGCACCAGAATGCGGTTTGTGGTAACCATCATGCAGTCGAATCTCATGGAGGCGTTGGCAGAAAGTCTTGTTCTGGGGGAGCGTCTTGGCTTTAACAACGATCAGATAATGGAGGTGCTCGATGCCGGAGGCGTTGTTTCACCCATGTTGCACAAGAAGGGGCGCTCCGTGGCGCGGGGGAACTTCCGCCGCAACCTAGCCTTGAAATATGTATATGAAGGTCTGTGTGATGCAAAACAAGCTGCCGGAATTGTGCGCACCCACCTGCCTGGACTAGATGCGGTGATCGACGTGTACAAAGAAGCGATGGAACAGGGTTTAGGGGAGGAAGATTACTCAGCCGTTATAAAAGTATTGCAGAAATAGCTGCATAACTTTAAGAGTTTGATCTGTTGGCGCCGGTCGCACCCCAGGGTGTGTCGGCGCTTGTTTTAGTTGGAATGTTTTAGATGCGCCAGGAGATTCCCCCCAGGATCCAGCGCCCCGGTGCTTGGACGAAGCCCGCTTCAATGTAGTCGGTATTGAACAGATTGGTGATGGAGGCTTTAAGGGTCAGTGTCGCATTAATCTCCCATCGCAGGTTTGTATCTACTACCGTGCTGGAATCTCCATGCAGGCGTTGCTTATAGCGTAGCGCTATACGCTGCTGCACGTTGTTGCGCCAGTCGATGTCTACATAAGTGTGTAGTTGATGGCGCAGATTGTTAAGCACATACTTTGTCTCAAGCCCTTTGGCATCTTGCTCTGTATCCAGATATGTGTAAGTGCATGAAACTTGGCGCAGCTGCGGGAGTTGTGCCAGGGGCTGTTTGACGCGGATCCCCATTTCCACCCCAGTGGTGGTGCTGTTGGCTATGTTGAGAACTTCCCATGGCTGGGCGGAGTCCATGCGCACCCATTCAATGAGATTGTCACTGTCGCGCCGGAACAGGGCCAAGTTTACCTCAAGATATTGATGCGCGTAGCGCAACCCTGTTTCCCAGGTCCTTGCCTCCTCTGCCTTTAAGGCTGGGTTGCCGATGTTCATCGGAGTGTTGTAGTACATCTCGGTATAGGTGGGTATCCGAAACGATTTAGCCGCAGAAATAAACCAGTTGAGGTGTTTGTAAACCTCTAGGTTGAGATCCGCTCCCGGCCAATATTCCCAGCCCCAGTCAGAATAGTGTACGGCAGAAAGTCCACCACCCAGGATTATTCTGGTACTTAGCGGCAGACGTTGATTTATAAATACACTGCGTTGCCCACGATTATGGTCGCCTAAGCTGCTGCTGGCAATCCTCTCCCATTCAAGACTCCCTCCAACACTGGTAAGCCCATACTCAGTTTCAGCATCAGCGCTCAGAGCAGTGACGACTTTATCCGTAGAGCTGCTGTTGGCAAACCATTGATTAGAACTGGCAAAGGTGTAGGTGTCCTCGTGGCGCTGGTAGCTAATATGGGGACGCCAGTGCAGGTTGCGGGTGTATATATTCATTGCGCTGTAACCCTGTAGGGTTTTTGTGTGCTCTTTCTGTTCTGGAGCGTCAAAATAAAAACGGCTGGCCCCGAAATTCTTATCCAGATAGCCTGCGCCTATCTCAAGGTCTGCAACGCCAATGCTCCCCTTACTCATGGTATTCAGACTTTTGCTGTTGAAGCCGGTTGGCTCATCGTCCTCATAACCAGAGGAATATTTGTGCCCAGCGCTGATCCGGTGGCTCCAGTTTTCTGTCTTGAGGGAGGTGGAAATATCGGCATTGGTGTAGTTATAGCTGCCGCCGTCCAGCTTGATATGAACTTCTGGGTCAGCATCAGTACGGGTGATGATATTGATCACTCCGGACATGGCATTGGCACCGTACATGCGAGCGTTTGGCCCTTTTAAAATCTCTATTCTTTCGATATCGCTTAAGAGTACTGGCACGTCCATATTGTGATGCCCCGTCTGGGGGTTACGCATACTTATGCCATTGAGAAGAATGAGGGTTTGTTCAAAACTGCCCCCCCTTATGCTGACATCTGCCTGCGCCCCGGAGGCCCCTCTGGATCTAACGTCCACGCCACTTACCTGTCCCAGAACTTGGTGTAGGTCTGTGGCGGCACTAGCTTCGATATCTGCGCGTGATATAATTTGGACAGACTGGCTCGCCTCCTTTATGGAGTTCGGAGTGCGTGTGGCGGTAACCAAAATGGTTCCTAGATCTGTCTGTGCCCCGATACTCGGTGCAGCTAGAAGCAACTGCAGCGCGAATGCACCTAGAATAAGTGAGGAATAAATAGTTGTGTAGCGTTTCAGATATCGATGTTGTGTGGTAGGGTGCATGTCCAAATTCCATATGTTAACCTGTTTCAGATGATGGTTGACGAGTTTTACCCTTCATATAACGTCAATGTCAACAGATAGATTGAAACTAGGTGGAGGAATCTCTATAATAAAACATATTTGCGCTATTAAATTCATGGTGTGAATGTTTAAGTTGAACGCGACAGACTTAAACATGTACTCCTTGTTGTGCTGCTGCATGCGCTGGCAGAGTTCTTCCGGAGGGATGGATGACAAAAGATACAGAAGATAGCCGCTTGTTGGAAATGCTGCACCGGCGCAATGAAGAACTCGAAACCCTGGTGCAGATCGGCAAGACGCTTACCTCCACGCTCGATATAGATGAACTCACC
>CAYPNO010000117.1:0-7264 GCA_964411865.1 uncultured Desulfuromonas sp.
CCCTCCACCGAATCACTTCGGGGGATGCGCCTACGCCACGATATGCCTTCAGCTGTTTGTTCTTATTGTGAAGGAGAAACCCGCCTGGGGGCGGACTACCAGATGGGGAACATAATCAAATTAGATATTGAAGAGGTCGTATGAAGATCGAGGAAATAAAGATCATCTCAGGTAGAGATAAAAATGGCGCTCCGGAACCTGTTGCCGAGTTGACCATGAAAAAAGGGGACGTTGTGATCCTGGCGGGGCCGACCGGTTCCGGCAAAAGTTTGCTTTTAGCAGACATTGAGCAACTTGCTGACGGGGACTCCCCGTCAGGGCGTAGAGTGCTGGTAAACGGCGAGCACATGGACCTCGACGGTATGCGCATTACCGCATCACTCTCGCAAAACATGCATTTTATGATGGATCTGAATGTGGAAAGTTTTATCCGCATGCATGCCCGCAGCAGAAAAATCAAAGACCCGCATATCATTGCTAAGATTTTGGAGTTGGCAAACGGTCTGGCGGGTGAACCCCTTGCAGCGCACACCAATCTCACCGCTTTAAGTGGAGGGCAGTCCCGTGCATTGATGATCGCCGATACAGCCCTGATCAGTAATGCTCCGATTGTGCTGGTAGATGAAATTGAAAATGCCGGCATCAACAAAACAAAGGGGATCGAAATTCTGGCAGCAAAGGGAAAAATTGTTCTGATCGCCTCCCATGACCCCAGCCTGATTGTTATGGCGCAACAGAGAATCGTGATGAAAAACGGCTCTATGGCGAAACTCATCAGCGCCAATGAAGTTGAAGCCCGTCATCTTGCACACTTCAAAAAAATCGACGCTGTCCTTGATGATTTCAGAGAACGCCTGCGGCGTGGAGATATCTTGACAGAAGAAACCCTCTGCAACTTGCAAACAATCCTAGGAGTCAAATATGCAAGATAAAATATATATATCAGTACCCGTAAATGTGGCGCGAAGCACGATCCTTGAAATGAAAAAACTTACCCCAGAAGCTGAAATCTTCAATTCAAGCACCCGTTTTTATCAGGACGACCTGCGTTATCTGGAGAAAATAAAAGCAGGGAACATAGATGAAGTCCCCGATCTGCTGGTAACAATCCGCCCTGAAATTCAGTGGGCGTTGAATGAACTTAAGGCGTTGGATTTTTTTGATATCGATCTTGCTTACCCGGTGCGCACCGACTTGACGCCCAAACCCCTGTTCGATAGCACCTGGCTACTCAAGCCCATCTATGTGATGCCGCTGGTTATGTTTTGCAACGAAGACCTGGCAGACCCTCCAACCTCATGGCGCGACCTGTTTGCGCCGCGCTTCAAGGGGAAAATCATCACTACTGATGCGGCTACCCCGCCTGCCGCGCTGGTACAACATCTGTTTCCACATGTTTATGGCGAAGAGGGTGAGCGCTTTATTACCGAAAATATAGCCTATAGAGGACTCCCTATTGACGTAAACAAGGCGGTTACCACGCGCGAATACGAGATCGGCATCATGCCATTATCTTTTGCCGCCTTTTCCAAAAACAACAGCACCATGGTTTGCTGGCCTCAAGAAGGGGCCTTACCGCTGACACAGGTAATGCTACTCAAAAAAGGGAGCAGTGAAGCGTGCAAAGAAGCTGCGCGGCATCTTGTAGCGCAGCCGATGCAGGAAAGCTTCAGTCAAGGTGCCAGCTTTATTCCGGTGCATCCAGATGTAGTGCTACCTAAGCTCTATACGCACAATAAGCAGTCGCTGTTTTGGGACGGTTGGGATGATTTTCTGCGCATGAATTGAACCCCGGGCAGCGGTCTTACCATCCAAACGTAGCATTGCAAATAAACCCTTAGCCGTTCAATTCCCGCTGAAAAGGAACTTCCCATGTCCGGCACCAAAGACTACAGCCTTGGCTGCGATTTAGGCAGCTCTGCGGTAAAAATAGCCCTTCTCGACGCGCACAATAATCGCGTCCACACGCGTTACAAGATGCACAAGGGGGAAGTGCTGACTATATTCCATGAGCTGCTGCATGAAGTTCTGCTGCTGCATGGAGATCAGATTGCATGGGCGATGGTGCAGGGTTCGATGGCCACCGGGTTTCACGCAGCTTATGTTGCCAACGAAATAGCTGCTGTGGTGGAGGGCGCGAAGGTTGTCTTTCCCGCCTGTGGCTCAATTGTTGATATTGGTGGTGAAAGTGCCCGCTACATCACCGATCTTGACAGTGAATCCATCCGCTTTGGCGTTAACAGTTCCTGTTCGGCAGGAACAGGCTCCTTTTTCGAAGACCAAATGACGCGGCTTAGTGCCGATCTTGAGAACTACAACACCATGGTGGCCGAAGCCCGTACGGTACCCCGCATTGCAGGGCGTTGCACGGTTTTTGCCAAGACAGACATTATCCACCGCCAACAGGAGGGAGTTGCAACAGCGGATATTCTTCTCGGGCTCGCTTACGCCGTGGTGCGAAATTTCAAAGGTACCATCATCCGTAATCTTCCGGTGAAGGAGCCTGTGCTGCTCTGTGGCGGCGTTTCGCTAAATGCAGGAGTTCGAAGCGCCGTGCGTGATATCCTGAAACTCGATACCTTGTACTGCGGTGATGAAGCCCCGTGCCTGGCAGCTATTGGCTGTGCCGCACTGGCGCGCAAAAAAAAGGTCACTTTCATACGCCAGAACTTTGCGCCCCGCCCACAATGCAGTCAAGGAGCGCAGCTCCCTCCTCTGCTCAAACAGGCTTCAGTCACAGACTGCCACCGCGTATACTCGCTCAAAGCAGGCGACCCGGTATATCTGGGAATCGACATCGGCTCCACCAGCACTAACTTGGTGTTAGTGAATGCACAGGGGCAGGTGGTGGACTACCAGTACCTACGTACCAGCGGAGAACCCCTTACCACTGCCAGACGGGGTATTCAAGAAATTTATCGCCGCTTTGGGACAAACCTGGATATCGCTGTCATCGGCACCACAGGTTCGGGGCGTTCTCTGGTTGGAAAAGCGCTAAATGCTGGGGTGATCAAAGATGAAATCACCGCACAGGCACGCGGAGCACGTGTCTCAGTTCCTGAGGTGGATACAATTTTTGAAATCGGTGGGCAGGATTCAAAATTTATCCGTCTAACAAACGGGCAGGTCTGTGATTTTCATATGAACAAGGTCTGCGCCGCCGGAACTGGCTCGTTTGTAGAGGAGCAAGCCGAGCGCCTGGACATCCCTCTGGAGACATTCGGAGCTCTGTCGTTGAGTGCCAAAGCACCGTGCGAGCTAGGTGAACGTTGCACCGTGTTTATTCAATCTCAAGCAGAAAAAGCTCTGGCGCAAGGGGCTGAGAAGGCTGAGGTTGCTGCCGGAATCTGCTACGCTATTGTTCACAACTACCTACATAAAGTTGTAGGCAATGCCAATGTTGGCAAACATATCTGCCTTTCAGGTGGCATTGCCCATAACCCCGGAATTGTTGCGGCGTTTCGCCACTACTATCCCCACCTGCAACTTACCCCCTATTTTTCTGTGTCCGGCGCCTATGGTATCGCGTTGATTGCCCGCGAACAGTCACTGCAGAACAATGCTACAACAATTTCAGCAAACGGCGAAGAGATCGAACACAATATTCAGCTCTATCATAGCGCTGAACGCTATTTCTATAGCTCGTACACCGGGCACCGCGATCCGCGGAAAAAGACCATCGGCATACCCCGCGCCCTGATGCTGTATAAAATGTTTCCCATGGCTTATAACTTCTTCCGCAAGTTGGGTTACAACGTACTATTATCACCTGAAACAGATGAGGAGATCATTCGTCGCAGTCAAGAGTTGGCCGAGGAGGAGACCTGTTTCCCGGTAAAGTTGATCTTAGGGCATCTGTCCTGGTTGGAGGAACAGGGCTGCGATGCGATATTTATCCCGTCTGTGTACACCATGCGCCACGCGGGGTCGCACCTGAGGCATAACTACGGTTGTGTGTTTATGCAGAATGTCGCCGCACGTTTTGCCGCGCAGATGCAGCTGCACATAAAAGGGATCGAGTTTCTCAACCCAGTCTTAGAGATGGATATGGGGGCTCCGCAATTGGCAAAAGCGATGCTCGGTATTGGCCGACGCTTGGGACATTCAACAGTGCGCTCTGTGGCTGCTATGGCCGCCGGTGGGCGTGCGCTGAAGCAATTCAGCAATAAAAGTGAGGAGCAGGGCAGGCAGATTCTCGCCAGTCTGCAACCGGGTGAGCGTGTACTGGTCCTTATCACCAGAGCTTATGGCATCGACGATGCAACCCTGAGTATGGGTATTGCCGATCAACTATTGCAGCGCGGTTGTAAGGTGATAACTCTTTCCCACCTGGAGGACTCTCACAGCGCCGATTTAAGCTGCGACCATCCTAATCTCTACTGGCCTTTTGGGGCTCATATCCTCACCGGCATGAAAATTGTGCGCAATGACCCGCGCCTGTTCGCTGTGTATCTTACTAACCACGGCTGTGGACCAGACTCTATGTTAGCGCATCAAGCTGCGGAGATTATGGGAGATAAACCCTGGCTTCATCTGGAGGTGGATGAGCACTATTCCCCTGTCGGCCTGGTGACCAGAGTTGAGGCTTTTTTATCTGCGCTGGAATCTCATAAAACCGGTTCTGAAGGGACGCGTCAGGATGATCCAACTTTTTCAGAGCGGTTTGGGTTGCGTAATTTTTCCAATATTGACGCGCATACCCCTCTGCTGATACCAGAACTTTTCCCCTACAGTACCTTGATCACCGCCCGTCTTTGCCGTACCGGCTACCTTTGCAGGGAATTGCCCGCGACAGATATCGCCTCTCTGCAGTTGGGGCGTAGCGCAACCCGCTCCAAGGAATATGTCACCTTTACCACCTTGCTCGGCGATGTGCTCAAATGTGTGGCGGCCAACCCCGAACCACATCAGCTGATTTTGGCACAAAACTCTGGAGCCGAGGCAGACGGTCAGTTCAGTCGTGCCATTCGCAGCCACCTGGATACCATCGGGCGTAAAGAGGTTGTTATATACAGTCCGTTGTTAGAAGAGTTGCACCACGATAAAGCTTTCTGGCTCGATGTTCTCGCTGCAGACGTGCTCATGTGTGCTCCGCCGGATAGACGCGAGCATTTTCTCAGTCGCATGACAAACGCCCCCGCCCTGACTCTCGAAATCATCAGAGCATGCGCAGAAGAGATCGGTGGTGGCGAAGATGATAAACCGATGATCCTCCTGCAGGGCGAGCCGACCTGTGTATTCAACCCTCAGGTAAATGGGCACCTGTTTACGCCACTGGAACTGGAATACCGTATCCTGCATCTACCCATGGCGGAGTACTTGCTATTCCTCTGGCAGGATAACGGCACAAGCTGCAGCGGATATCAGCAGGAGATACGCACTATAGCCCAGGCGTTAGGGCGCTTCAGCCCCTATTCAGCAGCGGTTCCCCTCCTGATACAAACGGCAGACGCGAAGATCGGCAAACTCGCGGGGGCCAACGGGCGTTACCGCATGGCCAAAAGTATTTTATCCGCTCCAGAAGCTGTCGCCACTATTGAAGTCGCTCCTTTGTATGAAAACGTCGCCACTCTGCTGAGCCTTGCTACTACGGAGGGCGGCAAACCACTATTGCGACTGTCTGTTAATGGCGAAGGGATGGAGAAGCAAAAACTAGACACATTCCTCCACTTCTTAAAAAATTAGAGGGCCTCCAGCTAATGTGCATCTAACTAATATATGGCTTGCAGATGCATGTCCCATTTACATGACAAATTCGCTTCGAATTAACCCGGTGGTAGTCAAAAGTGGCTATAGACATGCCATGTTCCCCTCGTAGCCGAGATGTTTAGTCATCTCGGCTTAGTTTTAGATGGTGGCACGCTCTAAAAGTTGCGCGATAAGCTGTTTTAACCGTTTAGTCTCCCCTATGGCAGCTCTGCCACATTTCTGAGTTAAAGTCTCCTAGTTGGCGAATCAGCCAGCAGGTTGAATATTTAATAACTGCTCTACTCTTGAAAAAAATCCTTAACCGCCTTAGTATTCGCCAAATATTTAAGCGTCTAATGCCTCTTTTGAAGGATGTTGACTCATGCAGAAGCAGATTGCCCTGGTTACGGGCGCGAGTAAGGGGATTGGAGCGGCGATTGCGCTCGAACTAGCCGCGACCGGCTACGACATATGGCTGAACTATCGTTCGGATCATGCTGGAGCGCAAGCCGTGGCGCAGCAAATTGAAGGCTATGGACGTGTGTGCACCTTGCTCCCTTTTGATGTGGCGGACTCTAGCGCGGTGGAAACGGCACTGGAAGTATTGCTCCAAGCCCAAACGCCAGCGGTACTGGTGAATAATGCAGGCTACGCGCGTGATGGGATAATGGCGTTGATGCGGCAATCGGACTGGGAAGATGTTATTGCAGTCCACCTGAATGGTTTTTTCAACGTCACCCGCTTGGTGGTTGCGCGGATGTTGAAGAAGCGCCGAGGACGCATAATTAACATCGTGTCTACTTCGGGTGAGGCCGGGGTGGCAGGGCAGACCAACTATTCTGCGGCTAAGGCCGGGCTGATTGGTGCGACCCGTTCCCTCGCGGTCGAGGTTGGGCGGCGCAATATCTTGGTTAATGCGGTATCTCCGGGGTTTATCGCCACCGAGATGACACAGGATTTCCCCCTTGAGCATGTTTTGCCCAGAATCCCCCTTGGACGGGTCGGCCAACCAGAAGAGGTCGCCGCCATGGTGGGATTTTTGTGTTCTGAGCGCGCAAGTTACATAACCGGACAGGTGTTTGCGGTCAACGGTGGCGCGCATATTTGAAGCGCATCTTATTAAGTAGAGGATACGACACGTGCACAGAGTCGCTATAACCGGAGTCGGAATTGTTTCATGCTTAGGCAGTGAGCGCGCTACGGTAACTGAAGCGCTGCGCACCGGGCGTTCCGGCATTGTTGTAGATCCACAGCGGACAGAGCTGGGTTTTCGTAGCGCCCTTACAGGAAAGATCGAAGGGGTAGATAGCGGCATTCTGTCGCGTAAACAGCGCAAAACCATGCCAGACTTTGGGCTGTGGGCGTATGCGACGGCGCTGGATGCTCTAGAGCAGGCCGGGTTGAGCCAAGAACAAATCGCAAACGCAGAGACTGGTTTGATTTATGGCTGCGATTCGAGCTGTATTGCCGCCATTGAACAGGTGGATGCGTTGCGCGCCCGCCGCGAAACCAAAGCTATTGGCAGCGGGCAGGTGTTTCGCTCCATGACCTCTTCCGTCACTATGAATCTGAATAC
>CAYPNO010000118.1:0-7188 GCA_964411865.1 uncultured Desulfuromonas sp.
CCAGATCACGCATTCATCTACCCTGTCCCCTATGAGTGGTATACGGAGTACGGCGTCCGCCGCTATGGTTTTCACGGCACCAGCCACCTATACGTATCCAAGCGTGCCGCCATCAAAATGGGCAAGCCCATTACTGACTGTAAGATCATCACCCTGCACATTGGCAACGGAGTATCGCATACTGCTATTAAGAATGGGGTTTCAGTCGATACAACCATGGGGTTCACCCCCCTTGAAGGTGCAATGATGGGAACAAGATGCGGTGATATTGATCCTGCTATCCCATCGTTCATTATGGACCAGGAGGGCTGTAACCCGATTGAAATTGACTCACTTCTCAACAAAAAATCGGGAGTTTTGGGTGTTACAGGACGCTACACTGACCGCCGCGATGTGATCGAAAATGCTAAAAAAGGTGATTATCGCTGTAAACTCGCCCTTGAGATTGAAGCGTACCGCATCAAAAAATATATCGGTGCCTATGCTGCTGTTCTAGGTGGAGTGGATGCGGTGGTATTCACTGCTGGAGTGGGTGAGAACGCTGGTGTAATTCGTGAGAAAGCCGTAGAAGGGCTTGAATATATGGGGATAAAGCTCGACAAGGAAAAAAATATGCAGACCTTCAGCAAACACGGCGAAACTGAAATAAGCTTGCCAGACTCGCCAGTTAAGGTATTTGTGATTCCAACCAACGAAGAGCTTGTGTTCGTAGAAGACGTGGTAGCCATCATGAACGATACCTATACCGACCACATGGACTGCTCTTACACCTTTGCAAGTGCAGATTACAAGGCATAAAAACAACTCTCAATAGAGGTGATCCCTGCCTTTTTATATTGCAAGTCACATAGAAAAAGCCCAGCTTCTGCATGCAGGAACTGGGCTTTCTCTATGTTAATATTTCTGTCTGAGGTTTAAGTCAACCCTGAGCTTGCACCGCAGTAATGGCTGTCACGTTCACGATATCTTCGACACTACACCCGCGCGAAAGATCAGTAACCGGTTTAGCCAAACCCTGAATTATGGGACCAACCGCCTCAGCTCCGGCCACGCGCTCCACAAGTTTATAAGCAATATTTCCCGCATCCAGGTCTGGGAAAATCAGGGTGTTGGCATGGCCGGCCACCTTGGATTCAGGGGCTTTTTTCGCACCGACTTTGGGCAGCAACGCCGCATCAGCCTGTAATTCACCGTCTATCTGAAGCTCCGGCTGCATCTCCTGCGCTATTTTCAAGGCTTCTAACACTTTATCCGCATCTGTATGTTTAGCACTACCTTTGGTAGAAAAAGACAGCATGGCTACCTTTGGTTCCACCCCTAAAAAACTCCTGCAACTACCTGCTGTCGCTATAGCGATCTCTGCCAGTGCTTTCGCACCAGGATTAGGATTAACTGCGCAATCAGCAAATAACAGGATCCCGTTTTCGCCAAAATCCGGATTTGGGGTTACCATCAAGAATACCGATGATACTGTCCTCATTCCAGCTGCAGTACCAACAACCTGAAATGCTGCGCGTAATACATCTCCGGTGGTATTGGCGGCACCAGCCACTGCTCCACCGGCATCACCTTTACGCACCATCATGGAGGCAAAAAACAGATTATCCGCTGCAGTGAGCGTTTCACGTGCCTGCGCGGGGGTCAGCCCTTTTTTCTCACGCAGCTGCACCAGTTCAGCCACATATGTCTCCAGTTTTGGGGCCTGAGCCGGGTCGAGCAAGGTGACCCCTTCAAGATTAACCCCCAGTTCCTGCGCTTTAGCCAGCAACATTTCAGTCTTACCCAACAGAACCACTTCAGCAAGACCTTCAGCTGTTATTATGCTTGCAGCTTCCAGCATGCGATCGTCATAACCTTCAGGCAGAACAACGATCTGTTTATTCGTCCGTGCTTTAGTCTTAATCTGCTCAACTAAGTGCATATCTCCTCCACATGTGTCTCGTTAACGTAAAACATAGTTTGATTTAAACCAGGATATAGGCTTTATACCTGATCATTGTACACAGGGCAAGCATGCAATTTATCTCCAACTAACACCGATTGAACACATCCTCAAGGCGGATGATATCGTCTTCTCCCAGATAACTACCAGACTGCACCTCTATAAGTTCCAGTGCGATGAGGCCTGGATTCTCCAGGCGATGGATCTCCCCTACAGGAATATAGGTGGACTGATTTTCTGTTATTAATGAGATTTTGTCGCCACAAGTAACACGCGCGGTGCCAGACACCACCACCCAATGCTCGGCGCGGTGATGATGCAACTGAAGCGATAGACACGCGCCAGGATTTACCGTGATACGCTTGACTTGGTAGCGCTCACCCTCCTCCATAAGCATATAAGACCCCCAAGGGCGAAATACACGACGATGCTGCCGACATTCAACCCTGAAATCCTTCTGCAGTTTGGTCACAATTTCACGCACTTGCTGAACCTTATCTCGGTGCGCCACTAACACCGCATCCGCCGTTTCAACTACTATTATATCATTGAGTCCAATAGCAGCTACCAACCTTCGCTCTGAGCGTAACATGCAATTATGTGTATCCACTTCTATCACATCTCCGCTGATAGAATTTCCCACAGCGTTTTTGTCACTAATATCCCACAGCGCTGACCATGAGCCGATATCATTCCATCCTGCATCGAGTGGCACCACCGCCCCACGTTGTGTATGCTCCATCACCGCATGATCAATGGAGATATTTGGATTAGAGCTGAACGCAGCGGCGTTGGGTCGGATAAAATTCAGATCACGTTCTGATCCTGCCATCGCTTGCCTACACCAGGATGAAATTTCTGGAGTGAAATGGCTCAATTCGTCTAGAAAAACCCCGGCGCGAAACATAAAAATCCCTGCATTCCACAGATGCGTCCCTTGCTCCAGAAACTGGCGTGCCACCTCCGCTGCAGGTTTTTCAGTAAACCCCTTTAATGCAAAGGCGCCACTTGGGCTACCATCTGCGCACAGCAAAGGATCTCCCTGCTCGATATAGCCATATCCAGTCTCGGCATGGCGCGGCGTGACCCCAAATGTCACCAGGCGCCCATCCAACGCAAGTGGCAATGCTTTTTTTATAGCGTTATGAAACGCCTCTTCATCGGCGATATGATGATCTGCCGCCAGTACCAGCATTACAGGGTCAGTTTCAGAAACAGCTGGCTCTGCGCCCGCGACCTCATCCGTATATCTACTACTTTGAACCGCTCCTAAATGGCGGACAGACTCAAGACACTGCAGTGCCGCAAGGGCAGTAGCTGGTGCAGTGTTACGCCCTTCTGGCTCCAACACAATAGTTGCAGCGTTAACTCCCAAACAGCGTAACTGCTCTGCTACCAAGAAGCGGTGCTCCTCATGGCATACGGTACAAGGAACAGCAGCCATATCCAAGTCAAGATCCAAACCCCCAAGGCGCAAGAGAGTTTCCTGCAGCATGGAATTTTCTGTACTCAGGGATAAAAACTGTTTGGGATATAACTGGCGCGACACCGGCCACAGACGCATGCCTGAACCACCGCACAACACAACGGGTATCACCATCACTTCACCTGTCAATTCTATAGGGATTTGTATTGAAAAAACGCAACAATCTCATTTATTTAGTTTCAGACTTTACCTCAACAAACTTACTGGTGCTATAAACCCTGCCATTCTTAAGAATAACCCACTGGCCACCATACGGATCCTGCGGCAGTTCTTCCAAATATCCGCTGCGCACTAAATCACTGAGCACCTGTAGATCAGCGGCGTTAGCTTTTCGGTACCGTTGCAACGCTTCTTCAATCTGCACTGCCCCCTGCAGCGCCAGCAGACGTTTACCCATGCGTTGCCTCAAGGCTTCACTGTTTGTTTCAGCCAACATCTGTTGTAAAAACACCAATGCGGTCTGTGACTTACCCCCGTAGTACGCCAGCCTTGCCGCCAAAGTTGCAAGAAACACTGGACTATCTGGAATTTCAGCGGCCTGCATCAGATAATCGCTTCCGGTGGCAGAATCACCGAGAAAATAAAAATGGTTGAACCCAACATAGTATGGCAACTGCCAGTCCCAAGTGCGGTACTCCATCCCTTTACGTAGTAGTGCATTGGCCTCTGCATAGCGTTGCGTATCCCAAGTGAGCAGTCCCTCCCCCAAGACATAGGGGTCGAGAAAATAAGGATCAAGATCAGTCACCACATCGAGGCTGTAGGCGAAAAAATCCCAGTCATCCGCACTCATCTGTTGCTGCTTGACCGAGCGATCCCCATAAAAAGTAGTGGCACGCAAGAACTCGTAATCACTGAGCAAACCCTGATATCCCATTGCCAATACGCGGCTGAACGCCGCTGGCAGGGTGTAGCCGGGGGGTGCCGTACGCCGCACCTCAGCCCGCTGTTTCCAGCTGATGTCGTGCACCAGCAGATACAGCGGCAACACCACCAGCAGCATCAGGCCGTTCACCCCTGCGCGGCGCCAGCACATCAGTTAAACTCCCGGCGCCGGAAAATCAACGCCGCCAACCACAGGAGCAGCAGAATATATCCAAAAGCATAACCGGCGGTGGTCAGCAGACGTACAGGCTCCAGAGCCAGGCCGTGGGCTGCTTCGGTTTTGAGATCAAAGGCGGCAAAATTAGGCACCAGCCATGCGACCACCTCCAGCACGCTATGTAGAGACTCTGAAGCGATAACCTCCCCTGCCGCAGCTTGAGACTTCAGGTAAAAAAGCACCTCTTCAAGGGTAACCCCTACCAAATAACTCGCCATCGAAAAGATAAGGGTGATGAACGATGAAGTAGTAATAGCACTGAAGAAAACTACTATGGCGCACAGCAGCGCCAGTTGCAAAGCGATGAACGCCACCGCCCAGAAAAAAATACTCCAGGCAAATCCTTCAAAATACGCCGGATACATGGAGTGAACCCCCGCCACCGTAGCCGATGAAAATACCAGCAACAGCGTCAGAGTGCTCAGCACCAGTAACACCAAGCCGAAATATTTGCCAAAGATATACTCTCCGCGTGAAAACGGCTTGGACAACACCAGTTGAATGGTCTTTTTATCAATATCCTTGGCCATCAGGTTGATGCAGATAAAAAACACCAGTAACAGCCCCGCAAATGAAAGCGCCGCCAGATTCATATCCACCGTCACCTTGCCTAGATCGCGCATGAAAAATCCGGCCACTGCCACGTTCAACCCGAGAACAAACAGGGCGAACAGCAGAATCCCAAACATAGAACGATCTCGAATTCCCTCTTTACATGTCACCAGAGCCAATGCCCACACCCGCTGCAACATCAGTGCGCACCCCCCACTGCCGCGACAAACTCATCTTCCAGACTGCGTTCACCTGCGCGAAAGGCACGCAGATCTGCCGCTTCAAACTCCTGCACCAGTCGTCCCCGATCCAGAATCGCAATCCGGTCGCACAGGCGCTCGGTGTCACTTAAGATATGGGAGCAGAAAAACACCGTCTTACCCTGCTGCTTCAGTTCCAGAATCAATTCGCACACCATCTTGCGCCCCAAGGGATCGAGTCCACTCATAGGTTCATCCAGAATTACCAGCTCAGGATCATGCAACAGGGCAAAACACAGCCCCGCCCGTTGGCGCATCCCCTTCGAAAAAGTGTGCAGCCGTCGCTTCAGAGCGTGGGCAATTCCAGTTTGGCGGGTCAAGGCTTCGATGCGAGCCGTAATCTGATCTGCAGCCATTCCACATGTCTGTCCCGCAAAATGCAAAAGCTCACACAGGGTTAAATGATCATATAAATATGGGTTTTCCGGCAGATAGCCGACCGCTTGAAGAAAATCAGCGTTGGCAGTGGCAGAAACGGATTTGTTCCCTATCCGCACCTCACCCTTATCTGGACGAATGAGGTTGAGCAGCATGCGGATGGTGGTGCTTTTGCCCGCCCCGTTAGGGCCCACCAACCCGTAAACGGTTCCCGCTGGAACCTTCAGACTCAGGCCTGCGACAGCCTCAACCGACTTTTTAAACAAACCGGGCTTGTACTTTTTATATAGCGAATCGATAACAATTTCTGACACTAAACAAACTCCATGGGGCTGGGCCAGTGAGAACCGATCATCAGAAACCAGCGTCAAAAAAACATGTTGACCCCGGGAAAAGGGAGTGCGTTTTCTTTCCATCCCTACGCTAAGGTTTGACCCTAGGGATAAAGGCGCGCCAAGAATTCTGCACTGCACGCCGGTTTCTTCTCGCCTTCAATATCTACCGTAATAATATAACAAATTTGTACTGCCCCATTTATCTCTTCTGCGGAGTGTATGGTGGTTCGCGCTCTTATATTGCTTCCAACTTTGACCGGTGCTGGAAATCGGACCCGGTTCAAGCCGTAATTGACGCGGTATTTCATCCCTGGATAATTATTTTCGAAGAAATCGGGGTGATTACTTTCAGTCAGGTACGGAAGCAAGGATAGGGTCAGGTAACCATGCGCAATGGTTGAGCCGTACGGAGATTCTTTTTTAGCCCGTTCAGGATCGATATGAATCCATTGTTGATCGCCGCTCACTGCGGCAAACTGATCAATCCTGTGCTGGTCAATTTTCAGCCACGGACCAACATGCACCTCTTGCCCAAGTTTAGGCTGCAAAAAAGCCAGAAATTTCCTGATCTGATCGGATGAATCCATAGATTGAAACTCCTTGATATAATCGAACATCTGTCTGTGGGAAATCTGCGGCTTTTATTCTGTAGGCAATCACAATTCAAACAACCCTCCAAACACTTCTGTTGAATATACCAACATTCCGGATTAACCACAACGGAGGTATACCGATGTTTCTCTTGCTCAAAACCATTTGCTGAATCCATAAAGACGGCCCCCATTTCTTGACCTTTGCCACCGTCTGGAATAACCTGTCGCAATCTTTTTTCACCCCCGCGGGTAAACCGGTGTTTTGCAACTATGCACACAGCCCCTTTTGAGCCCGGAACTTATCATTAATCTATGGGTTAATATCTATGGTGCAGGATCTTCTACAATTCACCTTGGGCGGCCTCACCAACGGAGCAATTTATGCCCTGATAGCCCTTGGGTTCAGTGTGGTCCACAACTCCATGGGGATTGTCAACTTCACCCAAGTGGATTTTGTTACCCTCGGAGGAATGCTGATGTTCTCGGCGCTGCTGACTCTCGGTCTGCCGATGGTGCCGGGACTGCTGTTAGCCGTAGCCG
>CAYPNO010000119.1:0-7123 GCA_964411865.1 uncultured Desulfuromonas sp.
ATCCTGCCTGTGTGTTGGTTTGACGAACAAAGGACAGCCAAAGGTATTGTCAGGCTCGAAAACTACCGTAAAGACTGGAATGAGCATCTGCAATCCTACCGTAACACCCCTCTGCACGACGATAATAGTAATGGAGCTGATGCATTTCAAACACTGGCGATGGGCCATAGTTTCCACATTGGCCAGGCGGCCGCAATAAAAGTTAAAAAACAGAGTGCAAAAGGCTGGACATGAGTTTTTTACAGGTCAAAAACAATACAGAATTGATGGCCGAGGAAGATGCCGAATATTCGGCGCTCAGAGAGGCTGAGGAACGACAGAATCGGCCTATCATCACATCCCTTGCTTCATACGTGAGAGATTGCTGGCAGGCAGCCAAAGAGGCCAAAGTTAAGATAGAGCGGGAAATGATAGATGCTTTACGCCAAAAGAATGGGGAATACGGCCCGGACAAGCTTGCGGCGATTCAGGAGCAGGGCGGATCAGCTATTTTCATGATGCTGACAGACGAGAAGTGTTCTGCGGCTGTAGCGTGGCTTACCGATATCCTTTTCCCGGCTGATGACAAGCCATGGGGGACAAAACCCACACCAGTCCCCGACCTTGCCCCGGAAGAAATGATTGCAATCCAGCAGCGGCTTGCCCAAGAGACTCAGGCAGAGATCCGGGAGGAACTGATAATGCAAATCCAGGCCGGGGCCATTACGGATCAAAACATGGCTCAGCAATGGTTGCAGCAGACAATGGCGGCCAGGGCAGAGACGTTGGCCGAAGAATTGCGACACGAGATGATTCAGGCAGCCAAAGAAGCCCGGCTAAAGGTCGAGACCAAGCTCGCTGACGTTGTCGAGGAGGCGGGGTGGGAGGATGCAGTCATCGAGGCCATTGATGATATTTGCACATTCCCGGCCGGGATTATCAAAGGTCCAGTGTTCCGCAAGCGTCGGCACCTGCGGTGGAAAGAGCAGCAGGCGCAACCAGCCCAACCCCAAATCACTCAAGGCCAAGGCCAACCCCAGGGGTATCCAGAGTTGGATGGCCCACCTGTGGAGGTCCGGGAGGAAATCAGCATCGAGTTCAACCGGGTTTCTCCGTTTGATATCTACCCGTTGCCCAACGCCCGGAAACCCGAGGACGGGATCATCGAGCGTCACAGCCTTACCCGGTCAGATCTATACGCCTTGATTGATGTAGAGGGATACGATTCCGAGGCCATACGGCTGGTACTCAAGGAGTACGGCCAGAGCGGGGCGTCATCATCCTGGCTCAACATTGGGCAGGATCAGATCAGGCAGGAGCTGGAGAACAGGCCGAACGAGCACCGATCACCCGAGACGAGGATTGACGCCTTGCAGTTTTGGGGCACGGTTCAGGGGTTGATGCTACTGCAAAACGGCATGGACCCGGAACGAGTGCCCGATCCTTTTGCCGAGTATCAGGTGGAGGTGTGGCTCATTGATAGATATGTGATCAAATCTGAGATCAACGGCGATCCCCTGGGGCGGGTCCCGTACCATTTTGCCAGTTTCCGCAAGCGCAACGGATCGTTGTGGGGAGCTGGGGTGCCAAAATTGATCAACGATTCCCAGGATGCCTGCAACGCCAGTGCCAGGAACCTGGTGAATAACATGGGTATAAGTTCCGGTCCTCAAGTAATGTATGACACATCACAGCTACCAGCGGGTGCCAATCTTTCCGACATGCACCCGTGGAAAATCTGGCAGGTTGACGGGGCAAAGAGCGTAGGTTCTGGTGGCAGAGCACCTATTTCGTTTTTCGCTCCACCGTCGATGGCCTCTGATCTGATGAGTGTTTATGAGTTTTTCAGCAATGAGGCAGACACAAAAACCGGGGTCCCAAAATACTCATACGGAAACAATAAAGGGGCGGGCGGAGCACTATCAACCGCATCCGGTTTTTCTATGATGATGTCTAACGCCACCAGAGGCATAAAAAATGTTATCCGAAACATTGACAAGGGTCTGATCAAGCCGTCAATTGAAATGACCCATCAATGGCAGCTCCTATATTCCAATGATCCCGAGTATTACACTGGCGACATCAAGCTGATTGCCCGGGGTTCCAATGCTCTAATTGCAAAAGAGCAGGCAGCCGTGAGGCGAAACGAATTTCTACAAATAGCCATAAACCCGGCCGTGTTGCAGATCATCGGCCAGGAGGGCCTTGCTGAGATTATCCGGGAGATTGTGGATGGTATGGATTTCATAAGCGATGACATTGTTCCCACCAAAGAGGAGCTTTCCAAACGTATGCAGGCGCAGGCTATGCAACAGCAGGCGCAGATGATGGCTCCCGAGCAAGGGCGGGAAATTGACGGAGCGGGAGCAGTAAAAGGGGGCGCAGATGCAAACATTATGTGACGGCAAAGACATTCAAAACATGACAATCACCAGCGAAACCACAATTGAGGACCTGGAGCTTAACGACCGGGACAATTTTACAGAAACTGTGGAGAAAGGACACAAAACCTACACATTTGGGTCTGTACGATCTGCCCAAAAGTTTATGGGGCAGGCGTTTGATCAAATCATGATAAAATGTGGGGTTAAGATAAAGCGTGGTGGTGACACAAGACTTATTGATCAGAGGATGAAAGCGGAGGGAGTTAAAGTTGAGCAAAGGATGTATCCTCCAGATGAGCCATTATATCGGTCTGGACTGTTTGTCTACAAGAGGGGAGATTTGATGGGGTTTGTAAGTAGCCCATTCCGGCAAATGTCAAACATCCACATACAAAACAGGCTTTATATTATGACAACTGAAAAGGATCTTTAAAATGATTTCACGGCTAAAGCCAATAAATAGTAATGATCGCAGATTGTGTATTGCAATCAACAACATTGGCTCTAAGTGTCGGGCATCAACCACAGATGAGGCCGTTTTTATCGAATGGATAAGGGATGGCCTGGAAGTGGCCAGAAAGAGAAATGACAGTTTACAGGACAATGATTTGCGATGGAATCAAGGAGCGTGTCAAGCGCTTAATGAGATCCTTGGTTCGTTTGAAATTGCACGTCAGGTCTTAAAAAATAACTAAGGGATACCTCAATTATTGAGGCCCCAACAATGCGACACCCGGGGACGGACCGCAAAGGAAGCAAACATGAACGATTATGTACCGGCAAGCGTCAAAGCAGCCTCCGAAAGATCGGACGAGCTGATAAAAAAGTTGAACGAAACTCCCAACCAGGACGGCCAGGCAGACATAACGCCTGATACCCAGGATAAAGGGAACACTTCCGTCGACCAGGACGCAGCCAAAGAGTCAAAAGGCAATGAAAGCCCTGTATCAGATAGTAAGGCTGATGATTTCGAGACAAAATACCGAACCCTCCAGGGCAAGTATAATGCCGAAATCCCAAGGCTCAACGATCAGATCAGGACACTGTCACGTCAAATTGACTTTATGTCAAGCAACCAAAACAATCAAAATAACCAAAATTCCAACGAAGATGGAGACGACAACAGGCTTGACCCGTCGAGCTTTGATGAGTACGGCGACGAGTTCGCATCTATGGCAAAAAAGCTTAACAGGTTGATCGATGAGAACGCTACTCTGAGAGAGCAGGTGTCGAACGTCAGCCAAAACCAGGGCCGCACGGACTACGACCGATACATAGGCACGGTTTCAAGAGCAGTCGAAGAAATGGGCAGGGATTTCAATCAGCTAAATGCTGACCCTGATTTTCTGACATGGCTTCAGGAAACCATCCCGTACACAGGCAAGGCGAGACACGAGTCTTTGTTTCTTGCCGAACAACGGCTTGATGTCGGCTCCACCATTGGGATTTTCAAAGAATATCTGGAATTAAACCCCGGTCAAACGCAAAAAAAACAGGCACAAAAGCAAAAGCAAATTCCAAACCTCCAACCATCGCACACCCCGTCTGGTTCAGACGTTTCTCCGCCCATGTCAAAGAGCGAAAAGATATGGACACGGCAGGACGTAAGTCAGATGTATCGTGATAAAACCGATGGAAAGTATCGTGGGAGGGAAGCAGAGTTTAAGGCGCTTGAGGCTGATATGTTTGCGGCACAGACAGAGGGTAGGTTCCGGTAACAGGAGCACTACATGGCTTATCCAATTGATTCAAACCTGAGCACTGCCGGATACGGTGGCATGTCGGGTACTTACATCCCTGAGATATGGTCAGGGAAACTAATCGAAAAATTCTACACGGCAACAGTTTTTGCCGCCATTTCCAATACGGATTACGAGGGTGAGATTTCGAGGGCGGGCGATAAGGTGATTATCAGGACCGTCCCGAACATCACAATCAAAAAGTACAAAATCGGCATGGATCTGGACTATGAGAACCCTGAAGGTGAAACCGTAGAACTCTTGATAGACAAGGGTGATTACTTCGGTTTTGTCATTAACGACGTCGAGAAAAAGCAGGCGGACATCGCATTTGTTGATAAATGGGCCGAAGATGCAAGCGAGCAAATGAAGATTTCTATTGATAGGGACATCCTCGCTGACATTCCGGCCGACGCACACGCAAGCAATACGGGGGCAGCGGCTGGGATTATCTCGGCATCCGTCGACCTCGGAACAACCCACACGGACGGGTCAAAGGCTGTAGCTCTCTCAAAAAGCACGATCGTAGACAAGATCGTCGAGTGCGGATTGGTCCTTGATGAGCAAAACATCCCGGAAACAAGCCGGTGGATGGTCCTGCCGTCTTGGGGGTGCGCAAGGATCAAACTTTCCGAACTCAAGGACGCATCTCTTACCGGGGATGGCAAGTCAACCTTGAGAAACGGACGAACAGGCATGATCGATCGGTTTGAGATCTACAACTCAAACAATATCCTGCCCGTAACCGAGGGGACCGTAAAGTGCTACAGCGCAATTTTCGGCCATAAATCAGCTATCACCTTTGCGTCTCAGCTGGTCGAGAACGAAACCATCCCGAACCCCAAAGACTTTGGAAAGCTCATGCGTGGCCTCCAGGTTTATGGATATGAGGTTATCAAACCTGAGTCAATGGGTACCCTATATTGTAAATCAGCATAATCTTTTCCCGCCCCGGGGGGACCCGGGGTGAAAGGATGGTGAACAATGAACTTTTCGAACACTTTTAAATATATCACCCTTGAATCCCTTGCTCTTGCCGATTTTACAGATGGGGAAGATGCAACCGGTTACGTTGATGGGGAGTTTACACTTCCTGCTGGTGCTATCCCTGTTCTTTGGGAGGCTGATGTTACCACCGCCTTTGCGGGCACCACGTCTGCAACAATGATGGTTGGTACAACCACAGACACTGATGCTTTTTCTGCGACAACCGATAATTCAGTAGCAGCCGTTGCAAAGAAAACATCTTGTGCCTTGGCTCCCTCTTCAACGTCGGCCAGAACTATTCGGGTTACCGTTACCGACACAAAAGCGTCGAGTCCTGACTTTGGTGATTTTACGGCTGGGGAGCTGACCTTGAGGTTATTTTATCACCTCCCTCAGTAATTAATAATTTTTAACGGCCCGGGCTTCGCTACCATGGCCATATTGGGGAGGATGGGATAAAAGTATCCTCCCCAATTTTATAAGGAAAACCTGATGCAATCTTTTTTAATACAACGAAAAACAGGTCGGGTTTATGTCAGGACCGATGCGTATGCCGCCCGTGGTGATATGGACCCATACACCTTTCCGGCGGAACCAGCACCTAAAGAGACAGAAGGCGTCCCGCCATACCCGCAGGACATATTTGATAATCTGACCAAGGCCGAGCTTGAAACCTACGCCATGGATCGTTTTGGAGTGAGCCTTGATAAGCGCAAAAGCTTACAAAGCCTTATCGATGAAGTTAAATCGCTTGAATCAACTAAAAACCTTGGAGACATTTAAATGGGGACATATACAGGTGCATCTCTTGCCGCTATTCTTGCTAAGCAACTCACTGACCCAGGGAATATATTGTGGACAAAAAATGATTATCTTTACCCTGCAATCAACGAGGCTCAGAACACTATTCTGTTTTTGCGTCCAGATGCTAATTCCACTACAACCGAGATTACCCTCACGACATCCCCCATCCAGACATTGCCAGTCGGCGGGTTTAGGTTTTTAGCCCTCAACCGGAACATTGGCGGAAAACCAATTAGGAAGATAGACCGGAAAGTGATCAGTGAGCTTATCCCAGACTGGACAACCGAAACTACAACAGATGACGTTTTGTTTGTGATTTTTGACGATGAAAACCCCACCCGGTTTTCTGTTTACCCAACTCCAGGAAATGATACCATGGAAGCTGAACTGGTTTATGCGGCAAAGCCATTAGATATCGTGTCCGATTCAGATATGATATCTTTGCCTGACTCTTATGTCGCACCAATCATCGAATGGACGCTCTATCGTTGCCTATCATCCCCCACTGCTGGAATAAATCAGGCGGCGGCGGCAACCCACATGAGCAATTTTTACCAGCTCGTAACCGGCAAAAATACGGTTGATGCGATTATCAAACAAAAGACGGACGCATAATGGAACGTTTTGTAAATGACATTTTAGCCGAATGCCCTGGGTGTCCAACTATAATTATAAAGCGCAAGGTCCTCCAGGCTGCTATCCGATTTTGCGAGAAGTCGTGGGCGTGGCGTGAAAAGATATCCGTTGATGTCAACAAGGGGGATTCGATAGTCCCCATTACCCTGTTTAACGATGCCACCATTGCCGGAATTGTGTATGTGACATCCGGCGGAGATTATCCATTCACCAGGGAGCTTGATTTAATAACCTTTGATGAGCCAGCGTCAGAAAAATTCACTTTAGACTTGACCCTTGCGATAAAACCGATAAGAGATGTTGCGTTCCTGGAGGATATTTTTGTTGACGACTGGTATGACGGGATAGAGGTTGGAGCTAAGGCAGCCCTTATGGCGATGCCTGGGAAACCATGGTATAATCCCAGCTTGTCCAGCTTCTACATTACAGCGGCCAGGGAGTATATCACCGAAGCAAGGATTAAGGCCAACAAGAAAAACGACATTACAAGCCTTCGGGTTGTGCCAAGGCGGTTTGTCTAATGCTAATTAACTTCCAGCCGGTCCAAGGTGAATTGCCTGCCTCATCTAAAAAAAAGCTCCCTGCAAACATGGC
>CAYPNO010000120.1:0-7074 GCA_964411865.1 uncultured Desulfuromonas sp.
CACCAACCACAACCGGCTCACACCAAACTGCAAGACAGAAATATCGAACGAAGCGATCCTCAGCTCCATGACCAACAAATGGAAACAGAAACTGGCGCGCCGGAAAAGAAAATTACACACTCCGGCCAACACTCCAATAATAAGAGCGAGAGTGGCCATAAAGGTGTTTTCACTGACGGAAAAACGGGATAGTACTGAGAGAATACGTCGTCGCATATGCCGAAGCATGGATTGGCCACCTGCTACCCTGGAAAAGTTTTAGCCTTGTTTACTGCGCAGAAAGCACAGAAAATCGATAAAAGAGCTGATGCTACGCTGTTTTACCCTCTGTGTAAATGGGCAGATTGACATATCGACCCACACCAATTCGGTTCGCACTTCCGGAGAGCGGGCGGGGATAATTCCGCCCCTACATTTGAAAGGGGTACACCATCTGTTGTTCTTGACTGTTAATCCGCATATTGCGCAGATTCTTACGGATTAAAGATCTAAGGCTTTCAGACAGGCTCTTTGTTATTTTCAAGAAAATTACCATTCCCCCCTCTTCCGTAGGAGGCAAGATAGTCTTTTACTCCGTTTTATGCGTAGCAGCATCGATAAATGCAAGAAGCTCCTCTTCGGGTTGAGGTCTAGCGTACAAATACCCCTGGGCATAAATGAAACCCATATCCAATAAACATTGCGCCTGAATCTGCTCTTCCACCCCTTCCGCCACTAACTTACGCCCCATGACGCGGGTAAAAGCTACCAAAGACTGCGCCAAAGCCGCATCAGAGCGACTTTTGTGGATATCGGTTACAAACGCGCGGTCCAGCTTTATTTTATCAACCGGAAAACGCTTCAGGTACGCAAGCGACGTATACCCGGTACCAAAGTCATCAAGCGCCAGGGCTACGCCAAGATCACGTAGCTCCTTCATCCGCGCTATGGCTTGCTCAACATCGTGCAGCATCAGACTTTCAGTTAATTCAAGTTCCAAGCATGAAGCTGGAATAGCATTATCCGCCACTATATCGGCGACAATGTCAACGAAGTCCGCTTCCATAAATTGGACCGTAGAAACATTCACTGCCAGACTTAGCCAACGCCCGCTGCGGGCATGATAGCGCTTAATTAAATCCGCCGCCTGTTGCATCACCCACGTGCCGATAGGGATAATCAGACCACTCTCTTCTGCGACCGGAATCATTCTATCTGGGGGCACCCAGCCTAATTCAGCTGAATTCCAGCGCAACAGGGCTTCAGCCCCGATAATATCGCCAGTCCTAAGCTCTATCTGCGGTTGGTAGTACAGCAACAATTCCTGGTTATCCAGCGCCTTGTGCAGTTGTGCTTCAAGCTTTAAGTCTTCGGCTATTTCCGCAGAGAATTCTGCAGAGAAGAAACAGAATCTATCTCGACCTCGATCTTTGGCCTGATGCATAGCGACATCAGCCTGTTGTAACAACAAGCCGTGTTCTTTGGTATCCTGTGGATACAAGGAGATGCCGATACTGCCTGTCATGAACAGATCCACACCATCAACATGCAGGGGTTCACGCATGGCGCTCAGCAGACGTTCCACCACACTGCGGATGGCGTGCTTATCCCTTGTCTCCAGCAATAGCAGGGCAAATTCATCCCCCCGTAAACGTGAGAGCGTATCCGTTTCCTGCACACAAGCATGCAAGCGCCTGGACATCTCCTTCACTACAAGATCACCGGCATTGTGCCCGAGACTATCATTGATTTTCTTGAAATGATCTAGCCCAATAGCAATGACAGCTACCATGCCGTTACCGTTATCGCCTTCTGCGTGGATAACCGCTTGCTGGAGACGATCACTAAACAGACGCTGATTAGGCAGGCCTGTTAACAAATCGGTATGAGCGAGGCGAGAGAATCTCTCCTCCTGCGCCTTCTGGGTACTAAGGTCACTAAAAATAGCTACATAACTCTTAAATTTACCCTGATCATCCTCAAGCCGCCGGATAGTTAGCCATTCAGGATATACTTTGCCGTTTTTGTTACGGTTCCATATTTCCCCCTGCCAGAGTCCGGTTTCGAGCAACTGAGCCCACAAGTCGCGATAAAATTTAGGCTTGTGCAGACCCGACTGCAGAATGCGAGGATTTTCTCCCAACACTTCGGCTTCCGTGTAGCCGCTTATTTGGGTAAAAGCACGATTGACCGCAAGGATCTTGCCATCCATATCGGTCACCATCATTCCTTCGGTATTGTTTTCCACTACCAGGGAAAGCTGACGCAAATGCCACTCTTTCTCGCGCCGTTGGCTAATATCACGCACAGTGCTCAACACCGCTGTAACACCTCCAAAGGTTATGCGGGTGCTGTGAACCTCAAGCGGCAGGGTGGTGCCCATGCTGGTATTCTGCTCGCATTCAAACACCCGTGATTCACCTGCCAGCACACGGGAAAATTTTTGGCACTTATCCTTGTTACCCAAAAGTTCTACGCTGCTTTCTTGCAGGTTAGCTGCAGAATCTCCCAGCATGCGCAGAAAAGGTTCATTTGCCAGAAGCAACTTGCCGTCGCAGTCCCGCACTAGGATACCATCCGGACAGTTATCAAAGATACTCTGATAAAAACGCTGCTGGCGCTCCATCTCACTACTTAACGGATCAAGCCCGTAAGAACGCACCACAACCCACAATATACGCCCAATAGTCGCCAGAAAAATCAGAACAAACAGCCTCACCAGCCAGACATTCTGGACCCACGGCAGGGAGGAAACGATAACATCTTTTGTAAGAATCAGGGTGTGTTGACTTCGTTCCTCCGCCCCAACCTCAACCTGAGCACGCCACTGCGACACTGCGGCGCCGCTAGGGCGGGTGAGGTGAAACACCTCAAATCCGTTGGGCGCCAGCAGGGTGATCTCGACATAAGCAGTGCGGCGCGAAAAAAACCCCTCAAGGGCGTCACGCACTTGCACGTAGTCAGACCGCAATAAAGGTTCTCTGAGTAGATTCTCAAGCAGGTTCTGCTCGGTTCGGAAGGAATACTCTAAGGTGGCACGCAGATGTTGTTCTCGTTCAAAGTTTATGAGTACAATTCCGCCCAACAGCAGCCCCATAACAAAAAGGGCCAGCACTAGTTGCACCTTCATATAGGTGTCAAATCGCTTTGGCGTATCAGTATTGCTCACGGCTATCCTTCAGAATTTTTTGTGCGTAATCGACGTAGAAACTTAGGGCGGTAAAATCCGCCTCATCAACAGGGACTATCGCAGTGATGTCCGAACGTAATTGGGCCAAAACTTCGGCCCCTTCTGGGCAGGCATCCATCTGGAGTAGAATATTTTTCACTTTTTCGGCTAAACGTGACTCAACCCGCTCCGTTGCCAAAAAGGTATGATTCATGACTTCAGGCAGCTGGGCCAACACCCGCAGGCCTCTGGATTGCAGATTCTCGAAAACTTTATATTTCATCGCGCCAGCAGCGAAACGCCCAGCCAGAACGGCATATCCAACGTTAGCATGGTTACCTAAAAAACTGTACCCAGCCAGATCCCGCAGATGAACCCCAGCCTGAGCGAAAACATACAGGGGCAATTGAAAGCCCGTAGTGGTTTCGGGCGCGACAAAAGCCACTTGCGTCCCTTTTAGATCCTCGATTGAAGTAAGAGGGCTGTCCTCTCGCACCACAACAACTCCACGCAAATACGGAGACACCCCACTGATGGTGCCAAGGGGCATAACACGAGGGTTATTTCGGGTAATTTCCACGTACAAGGTAGGGCCAACAAAGGCTAAATCGACCTTTGCTTCGACACATAGCCTCACCCCTTCGGCGTGGTCTGACGTAATTTTAAGCGCTATAGGAATCCCGATACGGGCCTCAAGATATTTCAACAGAGGGGAGAAGCTCTGGTGCAGCTCCGCTGCTGGGAGAAACGGATGGATTCCAAAGATCAGCCCACGCGACTGTGCTTCAGCGCTGCGCTCAGCCGCCCCCATGATCGAGGCTCTGGCCCCAGGGACAAGCGCGATATGTGTAAGCACCAGCAAAAACAGCAACCTTCTCAACATGCGGACTCCATGCAACTCAGTTTTACTGAAAACCAGCCCTAACAGGGCAACCAAAACAATAGAGAAAATAAATAGTTAGAATTTCTGCATTTATCTTACTTGAGGTGAATAGCCGAAGAGATAGAGTGTCGATACTTTGCAGCTATACAACCAATTCAGCGGGTAAGGTGAAGGACTTTTGGAGCAATTTGAAGCAGCGGCAAATTGAAATCAACCCCTCCTGCTTTTACTGCCTCCTTAGGCATTCCATACACCACACTAGTTGCCTCATCCTGCGCTATATTGACCGCACCAACATCCTTCATCTCCTTCATGCCGCGGGCACCGTCATCACCCATGCCGGTCATGATAACGCCGACGCAGTTTTTCCCTGCATAGCGTGCCGCACTACGAAACAGCACGTCCACTGAAGGTCGATGCCGCGAAACCAGGGGGCCGTCTTTAATGGTGACGTAGTAGCGAGCCCCGCTGCGCTGTAACATGGCGTGGCGATTCCCTGGCGCGATTAGAGCCCGCCCGCGCATCACCGTGTCTCCATCCTCAGCCTCTTTAACTGTGAGGTTGCATAAACCATCCAAACGGCGTGCAAAAGCTGCGGTAAAATTCTCCGGCATATGCTGCACAATAACAATTCCGGGAGCATCCGCTGGAAACTGCGTAAGAAATACCCGTAGCGCCTCAGTTCCGCCCGTTGAGGCACCAACAACAACAACTTTTTCGGTTGTTTCGGCCATGGAGCGATTGGTACAGGGAGGCAGCACCGCATCTGCGGTCAGTTTCGGCTCCACTCGCTGCGAAGGCATAGGGTATACAGCGCTCATCTTTGCACGCGCTGCACCCTTTACCGCATCGCAAATCCGCACCCGCGACTCCTCAAGAAAGACCTTGGTGCCAATACGGGGCTTTTGGATAATATCCACCGCACCCAACTCAAGGGCTTTCAGAACCGTCTGCGAACCACTTTCCACCAGGCTTGAGCACATAATAACCGGCAAGGGATGCTGCTGCATGATTTTCTGCAAAAAGGTGAGACCATCCATGCGCGGCATCTCGACGTCTAGGGTGATTACATCAGGAATCTCCTTTGCCATCTTCTGCGCGGCAATGTAGGGATCCGCCGCCGTAGCCATAACTTCGATTTCAGGATCCCCACTGAGGATCTGGCTCAACGCTTCGCGCACCACTGCGGCATCATCAACGATCAAGACCCGGATTTTTCGTCCCATGTCAATCTGCTCCCATGGCAATCTGCCCTGAATACACTATCTGCCGTGCAGGCGCTTGACGTACACCTTGCCCACATTGGAAATAAATACCAGCTTTCGTCCCACTCGACCGCCTGTATCTGAATTAAGCAAGCGAATCCTGTTTTGCTCCAGCCAGCGTAACGATGCGTCTACGTTGAGCTCACCCACGGGGCGAAGTTCTCCTGTATTGCGATAGAAGCTGTTGGCGCCGCCAAACATTTTGGCTTCCAACTGATTAATGAGTGCGCCACTTGCACTGAGGCGCCGCAACATATTATCCAGTGATACCGCGACAAAACGGTCACTACCATCGCCAGCAGGCAGCATGGCATGATTCATCGCTGCTTGGCGCGTAATTGGACAGTAGAGCGTTACACTCACACACGACCCGAGCACGGTTTCAATCCGGCATGGCTCTGTGGTCACATGATATTCCCCCGGTTTAAGATACACTACCGGCATCAATTCATGCTGCATAGTTGTATAACCCCGACTCTAATACCATTAGATGCGCTCATACACGGTCGAGGCTACCTGGCGCAGAGGCAAGTCAAAACCATGGAGCGATTCCGAATGCCCCAAAAACAAGAAACCGCCCGGATGCAGATGGCGGCAAAATTTGTGCATCAATTTCTCTCTGGTCTCACTATCAAAATAGATTATTACATTTCGACAAAAGATGACATCCATGGTGAATGGCAACTTGAATTCTGCATCCATAAAATTGAGGCGCCCAAAACGCACGCTACGACGTAACGGCGGAGCTATACGCACCAGGGATGAGTTTTTTTCTTTGCTGCGCAGCAAATACTTCGACCTTATTCCTGCAGGTACAGGGGCAATCCTATCAACATGGTATATAGCGGTCTTAGCATAATCCAAAACACGCGTAGAAATATCCGTAGCGATGATTTCAAAATCAAAGTTCTCAGGCCGACATTTCTGCGCATACTCACTTAGAACCATAGCCATGGTGTACGGCTCTTCCCCACTGGAACAACCCGCACTCCAGATGCGAAACGCCCGCCCACCGTGTCTACCCTGACGCCACGCCGGTAAAACCGCTGCAGTCAAATGATCAAAGTGGACAGCTTCACGGTAAAAATCAGTTTTGTTGGTAGTGATGGCATCAAACAACTCCACTCGTTCCGAACTCTGCCCTGCACTGCTAAACAGATAATTGCAGTATTCCGCTACACTGCCAAGCTTCAAAACGCGTAGACGCTTTGATAGACGCCCACACAGCATGGTTTTCTTAGAGGCAGTAATCTGGATGCCAAGTTCCTCATAGATATAGGTACTCAGGCGCTTGAAGTCATGTTCTGTTATCTGCATCTACACCTCTACTCAAGCCCGATAGATAAATAAAAACCCAAGCATTGCGTACTTATTAAATCGAAACACAAATATTAGTGTAACATTTAATAGCATTTTATAGGTTACTGTTTTACTCCAAGTTTTCAACTAACATCCTTTGGTGTTTGAAGTAATAAGTGAGAAAAGGTGTCTTACCTCAAGGGTAAAATAAAACGCCCCAGAGTGGGGCGTTTTAGAGTGTGACTACAGTGTCAATTGGTGCCTAATACTCCTCGAAGTCATCATCAATTTTATCCTTGCCAGCACCCATATCGAGCTTCAGCCCACTACCAGTAGCTGCAGGCTTATGTGGTGCCATTCTTCGCTGTTTGGAGAGGGTGATTGCTCTTTTTCCAAGCGGGGTCGTAGTTTGGTGCCCCTGCGCTACCCTGAAGAAACTGATGGTGTCCTGCAGCTGCTCCGCCTGACTGCTGAGCTCT
>CAYPNO010000121.1:0-7070 GCA_964411865.1 uncultured Desulfuromonas sp.
TAGCACAGGATCCCACCGACCAAAGACAGCCCCAGGGTGATGAGTAAAATGGTAATATGCTCACGCAGCATGATTCCAAACGTCTGTGGTCTTTCTATGTAGCTGCCAATGTACCAAGGGCTACCAGGGATACGCGCGTAGATAAAACCCGGCTGATCATAATCAAAGGAGGATGGCCAGTTAAGAACTTTTTCAGTATCTTGGTTTAGCTCTAGCGTGTTGATGATTTTTTCAACCTTGGCATGTTGCCCTGTTGGGCTATCTGTGGTGTTGCTGTAGGCTCCATCAGCCCAAATTATGGCCGAGTAATCACTGGGATTGAATAGAGCCGTCGCCGTAACTGATCTGTCTTGTAGAATGCCGAGAAAATGTACTGGTGAAAAAAACAAGATATCGTAGCCGAGAATTTTTTTGTTGAAACAGATAGGACTGAGCGCGATAAGATGAAGCTGTCCCTTTTCAGAGATCAGACCGGAGTACACCACTGAAATCGGAGCGCCGTTAGCGTCGGTTGTTTCGCCCGAGATATACGGCCAGAATTTACGTGGAAAGGTATCCCCCACGCTGGCTATTACCTCCCCTTTGAGGTCGATACGCACGATACCATTCAGCATTTCAGAGTGGCTTAACGCATGGGTAAGGGTTTCAATGTTATTATGCCGCAGTGACTCTATGTCGATCAGGTTGTTGTCGTAGCGTTCTAATTGGGTGCAGCAGTAGCTGCAACTATGCATCTGAGTTGCTTGCTCCGACAGATGTTGCAGGCAGTTTCCTAACGCAATTTGCTTGCCTTTGATGTTCTGTTTGTATTGATCTACACTTGTAGCCATATAAGTGCGCAGCAATACTCCAAACGTTACAGCAGAGACAATCAGGCAAATACTGATAATAGCAACTACAAATAGTATGGTCACCCGCGTGCGGATCTGGGTGGCATTTAAAAGCGTCATACGTATTAAATCTCCGGATAGATTACTGTAACTTGAGGGAGATTTAATAATATCATTCAACTGAATTGGTTGCAATGGCCAGAGATGGGTAAAGAGGCAGATTGCCAAAAATATTTAACACGCCAAGTTAAGGAGATTTTTTTATGTTGCCAGAGGTAGATTTTATTTATCTGGAGCTGGGGGGAAAAACTGATACATCTGCAGTGGATCCACCCATTGTGCTTGCCCTAGATGAGCAGGGGTGGAAAGTTGGTGCCGCAGCAGTGCCACATATGGAAGAGCAGCTTGAGCGCGTGCGTGGTGCAAATATTTTTACCCCGGTACTCGGGCAGTTATTGTTTTTCCCCGCAGGGAAAGATGCCCCCGCCCTGGTTTTGACTGGGTTGGGCGAAGAGCCTGATGCGGCGGCGTGGCGTCAAGCAGGAGCGTGTGCAGGTGCTGAATTGCTGCAAAAGAAATATGCCAGTGTTCAATTCGGTCTCCCATCTATTTCCGCCACGTATACTACGCAACAGTTGGAGTGGTTGGTGGAAGGGTATCTGCGCTCTCTCTATCGGTTTGATAAATACCGGACCGAGCAGAACAACAAACTGCCGCAGCGTATAAGCATATTTATTTTAGGAGTTGATGCGCGAGAATTGGACGCGCTAAAGCAACGTATGAGGCGTTGCTTGATCATCACACGCGGCGAATCTCTGGCGCGTGACCTTGTAAACGAGCCTTCAAACATTAAAACCCCGGAATTCCTAGCGCGCACCGCATGGGATATTGGGGCTGACGTTGGAGTTAAAACCACCATCTATGGGCAAAAAGCACTGGAGCAGTTGGGTTTTGGCGCGATGCTCGCGGTAGCGCAGGGGAGCATATGCGAGCCGCGCCTTATTGTGATGGAGTACCAGGGTGCATCTACACAAGCTGCTCCGATAGCTTTAGTGGGTAAGGCCGTGACCTTTGATAGCGGGGGGATTTCGCTGAAGCCATCTGCTGGAATGGAAGAGATGAAGATGGACATGGCTGGTGGTGCGGCGGTGATGGCTACGTTGGTAACGGCAGCGCGCCTGCAGTTGCCAGTAAATATAGTGGCAGCGATCCCTGCCGTAGAAAATATGCCATCTGGTGGTGCGCAACGTCCAGGGGATGTTGTGCGCTCCCTGTGTGGGAAAACGATTGAAGTGATCAACACTGATGCAGAGGGGCGTTTGCTTCTGGCTGATGCGCTAACTTGGGTAGGAAAGAAAAATCCGCGCGTGGTTATCGATATGGCGACCCTGACCGGAGCGTGCGTTATCGCGCTGGGGCACCATACCGCTGCTGTTCTCGGCACTGACGCCGCATTAGTGGCAGAGTTAATAGCCGCAGGGGAGGAGTGTGGTGAGCACCTGTGGCAACTACCCCTGCGCGCGCCGTACGCAAAGCAGATTGAAAGTACTGTTGCGGATGTTAAAAACACTGGTGGGCGTCCGGCAGGAACTATAACTGCGGCTGCCTTTTTACAACACTTTGCCCCTGAATGTCCTTGGGCACATGTGGATATCGCGGGAACTGCGTGGGCAGAAAAGGCCCAGCCAGGGCAACCCAGCGGAGGGACAGGGTTCGGGGTCCGCTTGCTGCTTGAATACTTGCGCCAGTTTGAGAACAACGCCTGAGGATAGGAGCTTGTGTGGGCAGGGCAAGAAAACATGACGGGCGCACCTTTCGTAAGATTAGGGTGCACCCGTTTGTTTGGCAGGTTTAGCAGAACTGAATCAGTGCTTGCGTTTGAACAGTTCGGTGCCGGGGTTTGAGACGCGGTCAAGAAAGAGGGTGCCGGCGAGGTGATCGAGCTCATGCTGAATAGCGACCGCCTCAAAACCCTTACAGCGGACCACACAATCTTTACCCTCGCGGTCGTAAAACTGAACTACAATCTCTTTCGCGCGCTCTACATTGCCGGTAAAATCGGGCACACTCATGCACCCTTCACGCATGGTTTTGCACCCGCTCGATTCGATAATTTCCGGATTCAACATCACCATCAGGCCGTGGTTGTGTTTTTGTCCCAGTTTGCTGCTTGAGACATCCACTACGGCCACCTGCAGAGAAGCACCTATTTGTGGAGCGGCTATGCCCACCGAATGGCCAGCGTCATACATGGTGTCGATAAGATCCTGCGCTAGTTGCTGCGCTACCTGACTTGAAGGCTCAACAGGGGCGCATTTTCGTTTCAGGATCGGGTCGGGGTAGACCAATACTTCACGTACTGCCATGGGTTATAGCTCCACGGGGGTTACATTACGCACTGAGATATCAACTTGAAGCTCTTCGCGCAAGGCATCGAGCATATCGCGGACATCATCTATGCTAAGTTCAGACGGCAGAACCACTTCACACATCATTACATACACAGGGCGAGCTTCGGTCCCCACCAGTTTGGTGGCGAGATCGGTGATGTTGATGTTTTTTTGGCTCAGTAGGCGGGTTACTTGGTATATGATGCCAGGCTTGTCTGATCCGTACACCGAAATCATACACAGATCGCCAGGTAACTGGGCACGTATTTCGCCACCTGGTTTTAAGGTGCGCACGTATACTGACAATCCAGAAGATTCCATTTCAGTAAAGGCGTGCTGCAGTGGTTCGCTGCTTTCGAAGTCGGCGTGAGATACAATAAGAATCATGGCGAACTGTCCACCAAGAATAGTGCTGCTGGAGTCTGCGACATTGCAGCCTAGCTCAAAGAGGATTCTGGCAGAATCAGATACAATTCCCGGGCGATCCCGCCCGATGATGGTTACGGCAAAGTGTTTCATGGCACCTCCGCGAAAGATGAAGAAAAGAGAGTGATCCGGCGTCCTCTCTAGTTGTGGCGCTTGTATTTTTCACCAATTTGACTACACCGAGAATTTTAACACGGATCAGCATAATAACCTATGTGCTGTTTTTAAGCTATGCCCCCGCACAGCGAGAGGACGCTTAGTTGAAGCATCTGCAGCTCACATGAGAAATATTTTACTGAAATTAAAAGGCAGGAGGTTTTACGGGTGGAAGATTGGCAGAAGCAGAATACTGCAGCGTTCACCAGTGCAGAGCATCTGCAACATTGCTCAGAATTGAAGCGTGCTGAGGTAGAGCAGGTGATCGCGACATATCCTATGCGGATCAGTCCCCATCTAGTGGCGCAGATTCAGCATATTGATGGTCCGCTGGGGCGGCAGTTTATCCCTCACGCGGATGAGTTGAGTTTCTCCAGCGCAACCTGTGAAGATCCTCTGGATGAAGAGCGCCTCTCGCCGGTGCCGAATTTGGTGCAACGCTATCGCAAGCGTGTCCTGCTCCTTACGACATCAAGCTGTTTTGCCTACTGCCGTTTTTGCACGCGTAAACGTCGGATTGGGCATCGTCAACACCGGGTCACGTGGGGAGAGCTCAATAGTGCTCTCGATTATGTTGGTGCCGATCCGGGCATAAACGAAGTGATTATCTCCGGCGGCGATCCGCTAACTATGTCTGACAGGTTGCTGCAGGAGGTGTTTGAGCGCTTGGCCAGTATCCCGCATGTGAAGATTATGCGCCTCGGAAGTCGTGCGCCAGTGGTGATGCCGGCACGGATTACCCCGCAGTTGTGCAACCTACTGCAGCGTTTTCAGCCACTCTATTTTCTTACCCATATTAACCATCCGGCAGAATTGAGTGCGGAAGCCCTCGCTGCCTGTCGGATGTTGGTCGAGGCTGGAATTACACTGGTGAATCAAACCGTACTGCTGCGCGGGGTGAATGATGACCCCGCCATCCTGCAGGAACTCTTCGAGCGTATGCTGCAGGCGCGGATTCGTCCCTACTATCTGCACCAGATGGATCTAACTAGCGCCACCGGGCACTTTCGTACCCGCCTTGAAGATGGAATAGAGCTTATGGCGAGGCTACGTCGGGAGCTCTCCGGCCTTGCCATCCCCCATTACGTGGTGGATTTGCCCGGCGGACATGGGAAGATTCCCCTAGTACCGGATTATGTAGAAACCCTTGGTCCCTGCGCGCGCTTGCTAGCAACGGACGGTACTGTAGTGGAATATCCCAATGCTTAATGAGCTACGGCCAGGTGTTACAGCTCTTCCGGAGTAAAGGCGACAACTTCGTCGATGGTGGTGGCACCGGTGAGGAGCATTACGAGTCGATCGACTCCAAGGGCGATACCGGCGCTGGGGGGCATGTGCCGGAGCTCGGCTAGAAAGGGCTCGGGCATCATCCGCTCCGGAAATTCGACCTGCATGCAGTCAAGCGCAGCGCAAAAGCGCTGGCGCTGTTCAGTCGGGTCGACTAGTTCTGAAAAGCCGTTGGCAAGCTCTAGTCCGCCAAGATAGAGCTCAGCCCGCTCGGCTAAGTGAGGGGCATCGGGACGGCACCGCGCCAGGGCTGCCATATCGGTCGGGTAGTCGTACACAAAGGTAGGGCGGTCTATTCCCAGCTGTGGTTCGACGTGGTCGGTGTACACCTCTTCGAAGATGTCGTCCTGTATTGCTTCCTGCAGCGAAATGGGAGCATAACGGGTAAAAGCCTGAGACAGGGTAACGCGTTCGAACGGTGTTTTTACCCGAAAGGTGGCACCTTGCCACACAAGGGTTTCCTCCGGGACTAAGGCACAGAGTAATTCCTCGCAGGTGCGCATCAGGTCGAGATAGTCCCCCGGGCTGCAGTACCATTCAAGCATGGTGAACTCAGGCAGATGTTTGCGCCCGCGCTCGGCCTTGCGCCAGCAGCGGCAGATCTGGAATATGTGCGAGTAGCCTGCTGCGAGCAGACGTTTCATACACAATTCAGGAGAGGTGTGAAGAAAGGCGGAGGTGCTCTCCTGCGGGAGGATATACTCCTCCGGAGCGTTACACGGAATTCGGTGCGGGGTTTCCACTTCGAGGTAAGCGCGTTGACTGAAGAAAGCCCGGATCTGCTGGAGAATCCGGGCTCTTTGGTGCAAATTATCGCGGCGTGCCGCCAGTGTTGCGTTGGGGCGCGCTGGCATGGGTTATTCCTTGACGCGGGTAACGTATTCGCCGGTGCGGGTGTCAATCTGAATTATGGTGCCTTCCTCCACAAAGGAGGGAACCTGCAGGGTATAGCCGCTCTCTACGGTGGCGGGTTTGTTGTTGCCCGCAGCAGTATCCCCTTTTACCCATGGCTCTGAGTGAGTCACCTTCAGGTTGACGAAGTTGGGCAGGGTGATCCCTATCCCCAGTTCGTTAAATACCAGAACCTTCACATCCATGTTGTCGGTAAGAAAGTAACGGTCTTCACCTAGGGTTTGTTCCAATAGGGTGATTTGTTCATAGGTCTTCGTGTCCATGAACACGTAACCCACCTCATCCTGATACAGATACTGCATGTCGCGTTCTTCCAACGGTGCTGGTTCGAAACTCTCGCCGCTGCGATAGGTGCGATCAAGCAGAGTTCCGGTAATCATGTTGCGTAGCTTGCACTTATACAATGCCTGCCCCTTCCCCGGCTTAGAAAAATCAAAGGACGTAACTACATGGGGCTCGCCGTCGAGTATAACCTTTAAGCCTTTTTTCAGGTCAGAACTGCTGTACATACCTATAGTGCTCCTTTGCTTGGTTCTCTAGTTTTTACGTAGCTCCGAGCAAGTGTCGTACCTGCTGGGCCTGGTGACGATGTGTGCATTTTAACGTGTTAAGAGTGGATCGCGGTCTCACAAGGGTGGTTGCCACAGTCTTGTTTTTCTCAAAAAACCACCGAGCAGATACAACCATAATCAAGATAAAATGTCATGAAAAAAAGCGAAGAGCCGCCCCGGTGGGCGGCTCTTCGTGGTTGGCGTCGTGGCTTGGTTGGTATGGGTATGGTGCAATAACGCCTAGGAAACTTAGGTTTGTTATATGGGTTACTTCATTGCGCCGAGTGGAGCAACTTCACGCTCGAACACCTCGTTGATAACCTGAGCTAAACCGGTGTAGATAGCGCTGAGGCCACAGAAGATCCCCTCGTAGCCGGCGATAACTTTCAGCGTAGCGTTGCCGGTGAAATCACCAGCGGCGAGGAGGAAGAACAGCACTACCAAAGAGCCGAATACCACCTGCAGGGCGCGACTTAAACGAAATGTGCCTAAGAAAAGAACCGCAGAGAACAGGCCCC
>CAYPNO010000122.1:0-6997 GCA_964411865.1 uncultured Desulfuromonas sp.
GACGGAACCCATAAAATTGAGATTATTGCTCCTGAGGGTTTAGGCTTATTGCGTATATCAGTAAAACGCGACCCCGTTGATATGGACAGCATCTTTTTTGTGGAGGTGGCTGACACCCATTTTCGCCAGTTGGAGTTGTCCTTTTGTCTGATTAACGATCCTGATGCACCCCGGTATAATGTAGACCGAGATCAGCACGGAAGAGAAAATTCGTTTGGCACCCTGCGGCGCAATATTGCCGAAGAGATCAAGGCCATGCACGCCGGCTTATCTCCTTACCAGGTGCGGTGTGGGTTGAAGACCTTTAAGAATTTCTTTCGCCGCTTTGAGCGCTTTGTCGCATCCCTTGGGGTAGATATTATCGTGGCGGAACCGCTGTCTTACAGCAATGCTATTCGCTACGAAAATTATGGTTTTGACTACACCACCGGCAAACAGCTCATGCACTGGATCAACGCTGAATTTCAACCGGGTGGTATTCTGTATCAACGTCTGGATAATTCCACTCCTTTTCGTCATCCGGATATGGCCTCGACCGTGCGCGGGCGTAGTTGGGCCATCCACGATGGGATACTGGATCAACCTTGGGATAATATTAAAATATATAAAAGTGTGGGGTTCGATGCCGCTGTAAGCACCTTTCCTGATCCAGATCGGACCTATTAAGTGAACCTTGTTAGATGGAGGATTTGATGAGTGCAGCTGATATTTTGCTAAGCGTTATTATATGTGGAATTATTTTCGCGGCCTTGTATGCAACAAATAAGGTAAAGAAATCCAAATAGATATGAATAACAGGCGGATAAGCGTTTTCCCTTGCGTGATTACGTTATTAACGTTATAAAACCCCCGTTTTTAGCGTTTCTGCCACATTGGTCTTGGTAAATAGAAACAGGTTCAAATACAGGGGAAGATACGGATGAAGATGAGAGCTATATTTTACCTGCTGGTTATAAGCTTGGTATTGCCGGTGTCGGTCATGGGGGCAGGATTTCATATCCGTGAACAAGGTGCCAAGGCGATGGGGATGGCCAATGCCTTTGTGGCTCAGGCCGATGATCCCTCTGCGGTATTTTATAATCCTGCAGGTATAGGGTTTCAGGAAGGAACCGCGATTAGTCTTGGAGTTACAGTAATTAATGTTCCCGAAACTGAATTTAAGGGAACTACGCGCTTAGGTGACAGAGCCCCTGGTCTGGGAGTTGAGCAGCAAGTCAACACCAAGGCACGTGACGATATATTTTTCCCCCCAAATTTTTATTTCACCTACAGCAAGCCTGATTCTCCGTGGGCTTTTGGCATTGGAGTTGGTTCCTTGTTCCCGTTGGCAAAACGCTGGGATACCACCAGTCCATTTCGGGATGAAATCAAGGAAATTGCCATCAAACCTGTCAATATAAACCCCACCGTTGCATATCGCTTTGATGCCATCAATCTGGCCGTGGCCGTAGGAATTGACTACACCTATGCCGATGTATGGCTGGAGAAATCCGCCGGCATTGACGCATATGCAATAAATCAAGCGCCAATGCCTGGGATGGCTGCGATGCAACTCGGACAACTTGAGATGGACGCTGATGGTGATGGTTGGGGATACAATGCGGGTTTACTGTGGAAACCAAGTGAGCATGTTTCTGTCGGAATCGCGTATCGCAGCGAAATCAAACTCGATTTCAGAGGCGACGCAGATTATCTAATTACCACCGTTGGTAGCAGCGTGTATGCGCAAAAGGCAGGCTACACCGATATGGTCTATTCCACCGGAGCTAAAACTGAAATCACTCTGCCGGATACTTGGAGCTTCGGGGTGGCACTGAAACCGACGGAACGCCTCACTGTAGAATTTGATGCAGATCGCTTCGGATGGAGTTCGTACAACAGCTTGGATATCTACTTTGATGAAAATACAATATTGGATGACTCCTTAAATCCTAAGAAATGGAACGACGTCTGGGCATACCGAGTAGGAGTCCAGTTTTCAGCGACAGAAAACTTAGATCTGCGCCTAGGCTATGCACGGGATAACAATCCGATCCCTAACAGTACCATCGGGCCGGAACTACCCGACTCCGACCGTAACAATTACACCTTTGGTTTTGGCTATAAAGGGGAGCGCGCGGTGTTTGATTTCGCCTACATGTGGGTTGATTTCGATGATCGAAAAGTTGACAACAGAATTCAAACAGGTACGTATAAGAGTGACGCGTACCTGTTTGCTGCCAACCTCACATATTTTTTCTAGAATTCAGCCTATACAAGCAAGGTGCCCTCAGGCACCTTTTTTTGTGGGCAATATGATCAGGAATCGAGTTTTTACAATACAGGGAAAACCGCAAAGTCCGCAACTGCTACCATTGGCGTGCTTTTAACCTGTAATCTGCACTGTGGCAAATAGGCAGCACTATGTTTAGCATTACTTCGGAGGTTTAGGCATGATTAGTCAGCAACTGATTTTTGGTTTGCTCGGTGGCTTGGGTCTGTTCTTGTACGGCATGAAGATAATGTCGGACGGACTGCAAAAAATCGCCGGCGACCGCATGCGCAAAGTACTTGCGGCTCTGACTAACAATAGAATCATGGCAACGATGGTAGGTATCGTAGTCACTGCAATTATTCAATCATCCAGCGCCACAACGGTTATGGTGATTGGTTTCGTAAATGCGGGGCTGATGTCGTTAATTCAGGCCATTGGAGTTGTGCTTGGAGCCAATATCGGAACCACCATTACCGCTCAACTCATAGCATTTAAGATCACTAAGTTTGCCCTTCCAGCCATTGGTCTGGGGGTAGGACTTAAATTATTTAGTCGAAAAAAAAGTTGGATATACTTCGGCGAGGCTGTTCTAGGCTTTGGTCTTATTTTTTACGGTCTGTCGGTAATGAAGACCGCATTTGATCCGATAAAAGATAGTGGCGAGCTCAACAACGTGTTTCTTCTTATAGGAGACCACTTGTTTTTGGCCGTGCTTGTCGGCGCGCTGATCACCATGATAGTACAAAGCAGTAGCGCTACCATTGGGATCACTCTGGCGCTGGCGACTAGTGGATTAATCACTTTCGAATGCAGTGTCGCGGTTATTCTAGGGGAAAATATAGGTACCACCATAACCGCAAACATTGCTGCAATAGGTGCCAACGTAGCCGCCAGACGTACGGCCCTGTGTCACCTGCTGTTCAATGTAATCGGGGTAGCTTATATGCTTGCACTGTTTCCCCATTTTATCAATCTTATAGAATCTGTAACCCCAGGCATGGCTGATTTTGCCGTCAGCAACCAACAGCAGGCTGTTATATATGGGCTAGATATCGGAGACAAGCCATACATTGCTAGGCATATAGCCAACACCCATACGTTATTTAATATTCTCAATACTCTGATATTCCTCCCCTTTATCGGTATTTTGGCTACCGTTGCGAGTAAAATTATCTCCGGCGATCCCGGCGAACTTGATGTCCCCTTAAAATATATCGATAGCCGTATGCTCGAAACTCCCCCTCTGGCGTTAAGCCAAGCCCGCGCCGAAACAGTACGTATGGCCGAAATTGCCCAGAACTGCCTGAATCGCACCGTCGACTTTCTCCAACGCAACGATCTACGCATGCTTAAAGAGCTACACAAAATCGAAGACATGCTAGATATGCTCCAGAAAGAGATATTAAACTTTTTAGTCGCTATTTCGCAAAAACCCATTACCCAAGAAGCCTCAAAAGAGGTTTCCTCGTTAATGCACATGGTGAATGATTTGGAGAAAGTGGGCGACTACTGCGAAAATTTATGGGAAGAAAATGAACGCAAGATTGAAAAAAAAGTCAGTTTTTCAGATGTCGCTAACGCCGAAATTGATACTCTTGCAGCTAAGACCCAAGAGTTTTTAGACTATATAACGACCGCATTGGAAGATCGTAAAACAGATATAGAGACCCAGACCTACGCGCTGGAAAACAGTATTGATGAAATGGAAGCACAATACCGCCAGCATCACATAACCAGACTTAATACCGGAGAATGTTCCGTAGTGCCTGGACTTATTTTTATTGATATTCTGCATAATTTTGAAAAAATTGGTGACCATACTCACAGTATTTCCCGTGCTATTATGGGAAAGAAATAGCTCTTATATTGCTACGTGATTCTACATATGGAGCCTTTTGGCGGATGCGGAATTCTTGATATGCGCACGGGCTTTTTCGTTGCAATAGCAAATTCTATCTGATATAAGACCTTCTGTTAAAGCCGAAGTGGTGGAATTGGTAGACACGCTAGGTTCAGGGTCTAGTGGCCGTAGGGCTGTGGGAGTTCGAGTCTCCCCTTCGGCACCAGAAGAATGCAGGGCTAAAACTTTCGGGTTTTAGCCTTTTTTTGTATCCAGACTTAAGGAGGCGACAAACGCATGGGAATTGCTGCAGACATTGTCATCATTATTGTAGCAGCTCTGGCAGGAGCGCTTGTCGCCCAGCGGCTCAAACAACCCCTTATGTTAGGCTATATCCTGGCGGGAGTTCTCGTTGGTCCGTTTACTGCCGGAATAACCATCAGTGATGTGCATGAGATCGAAAAGCTGGCCGAAATCGGGGTTGCACTGCTGTTGTTCGGTATCGGCCTTGAATTCTCTCTCAAAGAACTGCGTCCCGTCCGTGCTATTGCCCTTATCGGTGCCCCTGTCCAAATTGTGCTGTGCATAGTTTATGGCTACTTTATCGGGCGCTGGCTCGGATGGGAGCGGATACCTTCCATGTGGCTCGGGGGTATTATCTCCCTGTCCAGCACCATGGTAATTCTGAAGACCCTCATGAATCAAGGGATGCTCGGAACCCTGTCTAGCCGGGTAATGATCGGGATTCTGTTGGTGCAGGATCTTGCAGTTGTTCCATTGATGATTCTGCTGCCGCAGCTCAGTGATCCAGAGTCTGGATTCGGAGCTCTTGCGTTCGCGATTCTCAAAGGAATATTGTTCATCACCTTGATGTTGCTGCTGGGAACCAAATGGCTTCCAAAAGTGTTAGCTCTGATTGCACGCTGGAACTCTCGTGAGTTATTTCTGTTGTGTGTAACTGCTATTGGCCTTGGAGTAGGATATGCAACTTACCTAGTGGGACTCTCTTTCCCCTTTGGCGCATTTATCGCCGGTATCGTTTTGAGTGAGTCCGATTATGGGCACCAGGCTCTTAGTGATATTATTCCTCTGCGTGACCTGTTTGGCCTGCTATTTTTTACCTCGGTAGGGATGTTGCTCGACCCGGTTTTTTTATTCAACAATCTTGCAGCTGTCCTCTTTCTGGTGACCCTTGTAGCGGTAGGTAAAGGGGGCATGATAAGCGTGATTGCCCGAATTTTCGGATATCGCAATGTAGTTCCCCTTGCCGTAGGGTTGGGGATGTTTCAAATTGGTGAGTTTTCTTTTCTCCTTGCCCAAATTGGCTTTTCTGCCGGAGCTTTGAGCCAGTCTAATTACTCTTTTGTGATTTCAGCAACCATTATTAGCATGGTTCTAACCCCGATAATCTCAGGATTTACCGCACCCCTATACCAGTGGTGGCGTAAAAACTCCAAGAGCGAAGCGCTGGAAACGATCAATCTTAAGGAGTCAAAACTCAGTGATCATATTATTATCGCAGGCGGGGGCAGGGTAGGACTACATGTCGCTAGAGTGCTACGCCAACTGGATGTTCCTTTCGTAATTATTGAAGCGGGCCACAGAAATTTTGAAAAGTGCAAAGCGGCGAGTTTCCCCACCGTGTATGGTGATGCAAGTAATCAGGTGGTTCTAGATGCGGCTATGGTCACGCGCGCGCAACAGTTGCTCATAACAGTGCCCGCAGCGATTATCGCTCAATCAATTGTGCAACATGCACATCAGCTGCGCCCAGATCTTAATATCGTAGTTCGCGCCGATGGCGAAGAGCAGATGCGTGCGCTATATAATCTGGGTGTGTATATGGTTATTTTACCTGAATTAGAAGCTGGCCTCGAGATTGCGCGCCAGGCGTTACTCCATATCGACGTACCGGTACATCAAATTCAAGAATATACCGATACCATTCGTAAAGAACTTTACCAGCCTATCGTGGACTCTGAGAATGATCTGCAAGAGATATGGCAATTGAAAAATGCACGTGAACTCCTTGAACTGTCGTGGGAAAGGCTTGAAGCGGATAATCCCATGGTGGGAAATAATCTACGCCAACTCGATTTACGCAGCAAGGCGGGTGTGTCTGTGGTAGGGGTTATTCGAAGAGGGACGTTTGTGCCAAATCCGGACGCCAATTTCACATTTGCCAGTGGCGATTATGTCGCCGCGATCGGCAATGCCGCACAAAGAAAGCTCTTTAAGGAGCTTAAAAATTCTGTACTTGGGGCTGGTGTGAATTAAGTTACCTATTGTGATAATGTGCAAGGGTAAAGATAGGCATATAACAGGAGGCAAGAATGGCAGTTATACAGATCAGTTGTACCCCTCTGGGCGAGGGCAGTGGCGGTATTTCTAAGTATGTGGCGGGGTGTCTGCGCTTGGTGGAAAATTCCGGTCTTAAATACCAGCTTACCCCCATGGGCACTATTATTGAGGGGGATATTGATGCAATATTTGCGTTAGTGCGTAAGATGCATGAAGTACCTTTCGATGCCGGAGCACAACGAGTCTCTACTTTGATTAAAATTGATGATCGACGTGACCGCGAACACACTATGCAGGGTAAATTGGATTCGGTATACAAACAGATTAAGATTCCAAATACGGTCTAAAGAGTTAATATTGCTGGGTGAATAAATTCTACACAACATTTACCTTGACAGCGCATGTAGCAATTTGTTATCACTACCGAGCTTGCGCAGGATAGGCAAAACAGCGTAGCAAATAGCTGTGCATGTAAAGATGCAATCCATAACCGCAAATATTGTAATTTGAAATAATCCGTTAAAAATTTAAAACATATGGCCCCGTAGCCAAGTGGTAAGGCAGAGGTCTGCAAAACCTTTATCACCAGTTCAAATCTGGTC
>CAYPNO010000123.1:0-6974 GCA_964411865.1 uncultured Desulfuromonas sp.
TGCCCTGGCTGAATCAATCGGATTTACAGAGGAGATAAATTAATGGGCCTGGTTCTAAATTTTATTGTTGATGACGGGGTATCGTTTAACGAGGCTTGCGCCAACCAGGCAATCATTCATGTGGTCATAGATGAATTGCTGGGCGGCATAGACACCCTAATAGGTGATGAGGCCCCATACGTAATCCTTTGTTTTGACACCGAAGAGTTGAAACCATCCATTCATAGCCTGCCGTTTTTTTCTTCCTTTTGTGATGTTAATGGGGTTTTGTATGGCACTGATGAAGATGGCATCCACAAACTTGAGGGTGACACGGACAATGGCCAGACCATCCACACCGGGGTTGCCTGGACTAAAACCAGTTTTAACCTTTCAAATAAAAAGAAATTCAGGGCAGCCATACTGGAGGGGGAGGTTGACGACGCCGTTCTCCAGGCCGAGACCGATGGGAAATATGGTCTCTATTCCGTAATTCGCAACCGGGCATCTATGGCCAGGAATCTTATTGGCCGGGACTGGGATATCCGGATCATTGACTTTGACCGGCTGGAAGCAGTTGAATTGATGCCTATTGTAGGGAGAAGATAAACATGGGAGAAACAGCAGAACGGTCCCAATGGTATCGTGGGAAAGAGCCTATCATAGAAGAATACTCAGCCACCCGCCGAGGAATTATTAATGCTATCTCATCCCGAGTATATCTTCCTCCAGGATATCTTGGTGAGGCCTTAACTGATTTAGAGCTTAAAACCAAACATGCTTTATCGGATCTTAATTACAAGATCGTAGCTGAAGCCGTAGAACGGGACCTTGCTCAGGCGGGTATTGATTATGACCTGGAGTATAAGCGCGCTGCCATCTTGTGGAGTCTCGAAAAGGCCGGGCTTCTGGATGCTTTACATCGAGAACTGGCTGATTCCGCCAAGGCCCGGGAGGACCGGGAGAGTGTCCTGGCGAACCTGGCCATTGAGATTTCTCTTCGCCAGGTTGCCCTGATTAATGCCAAGGCCTTGCTTGAGAATGAAATGGAAGGCATACGAAAAGAGATCGTCCAGACACAGGGGTTATCCCTTCCCAAAGAGATTCAACTCGCCCAGGCAAAACTTGAAACAGCCCAGAGAAAACTTGACATTATTCCTCATCTGGAGGCTCTTATCGCAGCTGAGGAGGATCTTATTACAGCCGAGGAGGCCAATGTCCCCCTAACTGAATATCTGATCAATGAGCGCCTGGAGCAGATCCCCATCAAAGAGGAACTGGCTGAAATCAAGGGATTCCTTCTTACGGCTATGGATGCTCTGACTGAACCATCCCTTGATGTTGCCGAGAAAAAGAAGCTTCTCGCTCAAGCCCGCCTTGAATATGAAAACCGAGCAGCTGACAAAGTCACCCCCTCCCTTGGCTCCATTGCCTCCATGGAACGGCTAAATGCCGCCCTTGGGGTTTACATAAATAAAAGGGGTGAGCTGGTAGACCCGTATCTTGAAAGGGCAACCAAACTTGAAGAACTGATAGAACCACGGACCGAATACGCCAGGGCTCTGGCAACGACAGTGCCTTATATCCAAGAGTTGGCAATTAAGCGCCAGGGGTTGATCACCCCCAACCTTGCCAAGGCGGATGCCCTGAGAAGCCTGATCTCACCATTGATAGAGAAGGCTAACGCCACCCTTAGCTATGCAGAGTCACAGGTGGATACAATACAAATCGAAGAGGATATCAAAGAGATTCAACTCGCCATCGAGGTCCTAAAACGTGACGGCGTAAAAGCTGATATTGCCGTCATGGAAAAACGCTTGGAGGAAGGTGATTATCAGCAGGCCCTGGTTGAAGCCAATGTGGCACTCAAACGCATTGCCGCCGAAAATCAAGCAAGCCTCGTAAACCTTGATGCTGTTAATACCGCTGACTATTTGACGCTAAAAGAAACCGGTCAGGAGGCCGTGGTCATCAAAGAGCTGGAGGCGGCCACCATGGAAGTCGACACTCGTTTTGATGTTGCGAAAATCAAGATAGATAGCCGAGTGGAAAGCGTCAGAACCACAACCCGGGTTAGGGCAGGACATGATGGATCTATTGAAAAAATTGGAAGATTGCAGGCGTCGGCAAAAGAGGATACGGCTAAGGCCAATGCAGCGGCAAGTATTACAAGTAAATTGGTTCATCAAATAGCATAAAAAGGGGGGCTTCATGGGGATTGAAGATATTGTAACAAGGGGAAAGACAAGGGAGGATCACCTGTGGCAATCTTTCAGTCACGATCCATTTGGCTTTCCCGCTATGGTCAAACGGGCCATTTTATTTGGGCTTTATGCCAACGGGTTCAACCATGGGTTTGCTTATCTCACTGAGATATCCGGAGAGAGACTGGTCCAGTTGGTTGACCAGTTTGATATCAGCATGGCCCAGCTGGATGCGGAAGAGCAGCAGGCCGTCATGGATATTGCCACCAAACAGTATCTTGATTTGTTGGATACACAGATCCACGACCAGAAGATGATAACCAAACAGGCTGATATCGACGCAACTGATGCCGAATTTGATGCAAAATTTGCGGCCCTTGAACAGGATCGTCTTGCTATTGAAACTAAACGGGAACAACTTGCCCAAGCAATTTCAAAGGCTGAGACTGAGATACAAATCCTGGAGGCCAGGATTGCCGAGGCAGAGATTGACCGGGAATATGTAGAGGTGGAAATCTCAAGCAAGCAGCTGGATGTTGTCAGGACTCGTTTAAAAATAATGGAGGCTGCCAATCGTGGCCTTGGTCTGCAGTACGATATTGCAAACACGGTGATTCAAAGGGCAGATATTTTACTGGATAAACATCAGACCCAGCAAAAACTTGACTTGATCCCCGGGGAACTGGCTGAAATTGCGGCCGCAGATGAAAACCTGGATGCAGACATCGTCCACTCAAACACCAATAAATCCATGGTGGATGTGGATATTGCGGAAATCCAGGTCCGGGCTGCCCGTACAGAATTGGATGCCACGGATAAAGAGATCGATGCCACTCTGATTGATGTTGATATTGCCAAAGCAAAGCTGGACACGGCCATGGTTGACGTTGAGATTGAAGAGACCAAGGCCCGGACCGCCAGGGAAGAATCCAAGGCAATTGAGTTGCAGACAGACATAGCCATGGTGGATGTTTCCATTGCCCAGGCTCAGCTTGATACGGATAAGGTTGCCGTTCAACTTAAAGAGATTGAGGCGGATATCCTTATCTTGAATGTTAGAAAATTGCGGGATGCACTGACTATCATAGATCGGCAGATAACAGAAACACGCAGGGACAACCTGGCCCTTGAGATCCCTGTTAAAAAGCAGGCACAGATAGACGCCATCCTTAAACAGATTGACATTCTCAGAACTAAGATCAGCGCCGAGGAAGAGTTCCAGACTCTGGAGCAGCAAACACACTTAAGCAGGATAGACAAGCAGCAGATAGAGCAGGACTATCGGATGTCTATCACAGATTTAGACACAGAGTACGCCCTTCACCGGGCCAGCGTCCGGATAGGGTCCTTTTCAAAAGACCTTGATATCGCAGACCAGGAAAGAGCCGGCCAGGTTCTTGAAGATAAGGAAACAATCGAAATACCAAGCTCCCAGGTAAATTCAGCCATTGATGCTAAGAGATCTGCCGTCGATGCAGCCAAAACAATGGCAGCAGCAAATATCACCAATGCCTTGATACATACCATCAAGGGGACATAAAATGTCAGATATCTGGTTTCAAGGCCTGGAAATGCCATCTATTGATATGCTCAAGGAAGGGCAGATGTCTGGGGCTCTTTCTGGCCGAATTGCCCAGCTGTTCGCCCTGGTCAACGACGAGGGGCATATGTCCCAGGCACCAATCTCGATTGATCCTGGTGATATGGCTTTTGTGGGCAGCAATGAGGCGCCAGGAATGGCCCTTTCATTGCCCATCGCTTATGATGTCTGGTATCTATGGCACACCGTAAACATCATTCCCGAGGATTATGATAAAAGGGAGGAATTTGTAAGCCTAATACTGAACCCCTTGTTTGAAGGTCAGGGGGAGATCAAGCCTTTGCGGACAATCGGCAAAGATGCGGTGGGACCTGATATCGTTCCGAACCTTGCATTTTTCCAGGCAAAGGCTTTTCCTTGCATTAAAGAAATGCGATTTGAAACCTTCCTCCACGACCGAGCAATTGAATATCCATCTCCTGGGCCTTCCAGGGTGAACAATGTGGAGATCGATCACGAAGGCCAAGGTATTGGAGATTTGTTTTCGGGTTACCTTGCTTTCCCCGTTGGCCCCCTGGGGGTGATGCGGGTTCTTTCCCTGGTAAGTGAAAGCCTTTTTGCTAAAGAAGAATATCAAGTCGATGACGATTCACAAAAGCCAGAGGTAGGGAACTTACTTCTCACTCCCATGCATGAACAGAACAACGATTGTATGGGCCGGCACCTGGTTGAGGACACATATCTTCTTACCGATCCTGACGCAGAATACCCGGCACAGGTGATGGATGGCGTCGAGGCGGTACTCCCCCACCACTGGTTCCGTTATTGGCTTAAAAAAGAGGGTACATTCCCCGTTCCTGGGGAGTTTGTTTCCATAGTGTGTAAGGCCCAGGGGATTCCTCCCCATTGCTGGTGGTATCAGGAGACGAACCCTTTTATTTATTCTGGGAGCTGGTTTGAAACTGACTATTACACATCCGGGATTGTCTTGGCCGTCATCGAGGAGGTGGACCGGGACCAGGAGGCAGGAACGGCTACATATGAAGTTACTGAGATATCTACTAAGTACGATCAGAAGCAGGGGCATGGTGAATATCAACTCAGCAAGGGAGAGCAGTTCACCTGCGAGGAAGTGGGCAACGTCTATAAAATCCGAGTCAAAGATCAAGACCTCTATCTCAAGAGTTCAGACTTCTTGAAATATGAACTTGACACCCGGGTGGCGGTCAGAAAGGAGCCAGGGGTTAAGACTAAAAATTTTACATGGGCCAACCTGGAACCAGGGAGACGCATCCCCGGTGAAACCGTAACAGATATAATGGATTATGATAATTTCATGAGTGGAAAATCATTTGAAATAAACACATCATGGAGTATAATTCCCATTACTTTTTACATAGATGAGGAATAGCAATGAACCTTGACAGCGTAATGAACCGGGCATTTGATTTTGTCGACAGAAGTTTAAGGCAAAAGCAAGAGAATTTCAAAACGAAACTAAGGTCTGACGAGACCATGCAGAAGTTGAAGTCTAAGCAGGACCTTGAGATGCAGAAATTGGCGAATTTCGGTGCTGCCAATGTTCAGCAAATTCGGAATCGTGGAGCCCTGGCTCAAACAGGCTTAGACAATATCGGCAAATATGACGCAAAAAGAATAGAGACCCAGGGAAAACTGGCCGTTGAAGGGAACAAGTTGGACCTCGAAAAAAGAAAATTCCTCTATAATGCCGGTAAAGACACCAGGATATTTAACGAAGGTGTCCGTCAATTCGATGTCACCCGGGGCGACAACATGGTGGGCAAACTCATGGACTCGCAAAAAGATACCCTGGGTGTTGGTGCTGGTGTCGGCGGGGCCGGTGGCGGCCTTCCAGATGAAACCATTGTGGATCGGATTAAAAACATTGATCGCCGCATGAATGTGGGCGCACACATCGGGTCAAACGGGTTAAGTCAAGAGCATTATCTCAGCACCCAGGCGAACCAAATCCTTGCAAGTATGAAGACCATGACCCCGGAAGAGCGACAGAAGGTCGACATTCCTACATCGGTCATGCCTTACGTTCAACGGGCAATGAGTGGTAATACTCAACCATCGTCAACCGCTGTCTCCGATTCCCCGGTTACCAACAATTCACAATCAATGACAACCCCCAGAGACCAGCTGGGTATGCCCGGCAATCCCGGTACCGGTTTCCTTGAGGCGAATGGTCGCAGGTTCGAAATAAGGAACAATGTGGAGAGGGAAGTTTTTAAGGGTCAAGAGGCATCGAAAAAGACAAACTCAAGTTCAGCGCAAAACCCTACAAACGCAAGTTGGGATAATAAGAACGACGTGAAAGATCCTCCCCATGTGAACACGGGCAGAGCTACGATAAAGGGTACCCCTGTCGGAGAGGACAAAAAGCCTGAACCTGGAAAGACCACATTCAACAAGGAAGAGCTGGAGCGATTTAAAAGGCCTGAACGAGACTATAAACCAGCAGACAACCCCATCGAGGCTCTTTCTGGAAAACGATTTTCTGCAAACCCGGAATCTCTTTTGACCAAGGTGCAAAAGTGGGCGGGCAGGACCCAGACCCCTGATAGCCGTCATTTTGGCGAGGATCTGGTTGCGGCTACTTTGAGACAGCAAGGATTGAGTGACAACCTCCAAACATTGAAAAACATGTCAGAAAGGCTGCAAAAGAAGTACCCAAACATTTCCCCTGAAAAGCTGGCTGAAATGATCAAGAAATCCAAATTGAAACAAGAAACTCGATAAGGAGTATCCCCTGTGGCATTTTTAACTAAAGATCAACTTGATGGTGGCTTGAACGCTGTAATTGATAATATAGATGACAAGGCCGTGGCGAAAGAACATAAGGAGCTTTGGGACTTCTCCCCGGAATACAGGGAAGGGTTTGGGTCCATGAAAGATCAGTTTGACCCTTACCGTGAAGAAAGGCCTGCCGGAAACACCAACACTTTGGGTGCCGTTAAAGATATCGTTCTGGGTATCCCATCTCGGATCATCCCTGATACCCTATCCTCTGTTGCTCAAATCATTGATGACCCCATGACCAGCGATGGAGTTCTTGACCCATTTATTGAATGGAACCGCAGAAAGCAGGATGAATTTATTAATGGTCCTGGGGCGGATGAGGAAATATTCCCGGGCTTAAATGTCACAAGGCGTGAAATGCGTGGCGGTGTTTCCAGTCTTGGTTTTTCCATGGCGGCCATGGGTGCTGCGTTTGCGCCCAGAAT
>CAYPNO010000124.1:0-6972 GCA_964411865.1 uncultured Desulfuromonas sp.
GTTAACTTTAACTATAGCCAAGTTCTCTTAGCGCCCGGTCCGATTCGGTCCAGTTCTTTTTTACCTTTACGAACAATTCTAGGTATACTTTTGTATCGAGAAAACGCTCAATCTCGTGGCGCGCATCGGTACCGAGAGTACGGACCATGCTGCCACCTTTACCTACCAAAATTCTTTTGTGGGCATCGCGTCCAACATAAACTACTGCCTGTATCGAGATAAGACCATCGCGCTCACGCTCAGCAAAACTCTCCACCTCAACTGCAACTCCATAGGGCAATTCCTGATGGGTACGGCGCAATACTTTTTCTCGGATCATCTCCGCCACAATGAAGCGTTCCGGCAAATCAGTTACACTGTCTTCAGGGTAAAGCATAGGGCCAAGCGGCAACATTGACTCCACTTGGTGCAGCATCTCATTCACCCCACCGCCGTCTGCAGCACATACAGGAATTATCCCTGCAAAATCAAAGGCATCATGGTAATGCGCCATCAACGGTAGGAGTACAGTTTTTGCAATGCGATCAATCTTGTTAATCAGCAGCACAACCGGTATCTTGTTTTGTGCTAAAATCTGTAGAATAAAATCATCGCTTTTGCCAGGTGCAGTTGCATCGGTAACCAGCAAAATAAGATCGACACCGCTACAAGCAGATAGAGCCTGATCCACCATATACTTATTTAATTTGCCGCGCGCCTGATGAATCCCAGGAGTATCAAGAAACAAGGTCTGTGCGTTCTCGGTTGTGTGAATCCCCAGCACTCTGTTTCTAGTAGTCTGAGGTTTATTGGCAGTTATGGCTATCTTCTGCCCTAAAATCTTATTCAGCAGGGTTGACTTGCCGACGTTGGGGCGTCCGACGATGGAAACAAACCCACAGCGAAAGCCTCCCCGCTGCCCCTGCGCTATTAGTTCTTTATCTATCATTCAACGTACTCTCAATATCGTGTTCAGGTTCAAGGCCGATTATACTAAGTGCCATCTGTGCCGCTTGTTGCTGCGCAGCCTTCTTGCTTTTACCACTTCCGCTTCCAATAACTCGTCCGCCACAACACACCTCCACCTGGTATGAGCGCGCATGATCTGGTCCACTCTGGCCACACAAAATATATTCCGGTGTCACTCCAAAACGAGCTTGAATCTCCTCCTGCAGACGAGTTTTGTAGTCATGTGATTCCTGCTGGGCTCGTTCGTTCGCCTTATCATCAAGCAGTTTTTCAATAATCATTGTCACCTGCTTCAGACCGGAATCAAGAAAAACTGCCCCAAGCACTGCTTCTAGGGCATCAGCGAGGATATTTTCTTTGTCGCGGCCACCACTGTGCTCTTCACCACGCCCAAGGCGCAAGTAACTCCCCAGTTTCAGGGAGCGTGCTAGGGCTGCCAGAGCAGATGCACTAACCAGCTCAGATCTCACCCGTGACAATTCCCCTTCGGGTAAGGCCGGAGATAATGCGTACAGATGGCGGGCTACGACAAGGTCAAGCACCGCGTCCCCAAGAAATTCTAGCCGTTCATTGGAGGCCGCTGGATCCCTGAGCTTCTCATTGGCAAAAGATTTATGCACCAAGGCCTTTTCAAGCAGATCTCTGGAAGCAAAGCGATACCCTAAAACCTGCTCAAGACTCTCCAATGATGGGCGGTGCTGCATCTTGTGAGGCAAACCATTCATTTATTGAACACTTCTATCTAGGCTAGAATCAAAACTCGCACCATAGCGTGAGTAGCCAAAACGCACCAGAAAAATAATCCGGTAACATCCTTTAAAGCTTTGCAGGCACCTAAATACTAGGCAGCTACTTCCGAACATCCAATTCCATCCTATCTCTGCCATTGCAGTAAGAAGCTAAGTGGGTGGAGGATTTTCACCTTGATTCATGCGCTGCATAACCTGTAATGTTAAAGGTCGATAGTTTGATTTAATTCTAAGACGAGCACCAGATGAGCAGTTCGCATAAATAACTACGTGGATATATCACAATGCATAAATTCATCACCATTGAAGGAACCGAAGGCTGCGGTAAAACGACCCAGATCAAACACTTGAGCGATCTACTCCAGCAGCACAACATCCCAGTCGTTGCTACCCGAGAGCCAGGCGGATGTACTATTGCAGACAAAATACGCTCTATCCTCCTTGATCCAACTTATGTGGATATGGCATCCACCACCGAGCTCCTCCTCTACGCTGCGGCACGGGCCCAGCACGTAGAGCAGGTTATACGTCCTGCCTTAGATACCGGCAAAGCTGTTATATGTGATCGCTTTACCGACGCCACCATGGCATACCAAGGTTATGGAAGAGGACTGGAACGCACCAGCATAGAAAAACTAGCTCTTCTGGCGTGTGGCAGTATTGAACCGAGTTTAACCTTATGGCTTGACCTCCCCGCTGAAATGGGTCTTAAACGCGCACTGGCGCGCAACCACACCCTGGATCTCGATGCCGAAGCACGCTTCGAGCAAGAATCCCTTAAGTTCCACCTGCGGGTGCAGCATGGCTATACGCAGTTACAACTTCATAACCCTCAACGGATAAAGCGCATCGATGCAAGTGGCACTGCTGCACAAGTCGCACAGCGGATTGCTGCTGTGGTTAAGCCCCACATCAGGGTATGGAATTAATAAGCTGACCTCATGCGCTCCGACAACACTCCCCCTTCAGAAACTTTTGCCGCAATCATAGGGCACAAACGCCAGAAAAAGCTGCTGCTACACGCCTTTTCAAACAATAAACTTGCCCATGCCTATTTATTCAGTGGCTTTGACGGAATCGGCAAACGCCTTATGGCGCTAGCACTGGCACGCCTGATCTTCTGTGACGAAAGCAACGGCTGCGGAGAGTGCAACGCCTGTAGGCGCATCAATCACAACAATCATCCCGATCTACATATCATTGAAACAGACGGGCAATTTATAAAGATTGAACAAATCCGTGACTTGCAAAGAGCGCTTGCGTTCCACCCCTTAGAGGCGAAGAGACATATTGTGCTCATTGATGCAGCCGAGCGGTTACACCCCAACGCGGCTAACGCGCTGCTTAAAACCCTGGAAGAACCAACCCACGACACCATTATCATCCTCTTGAGCTCACAACCTCAGAGCCTGATCCCCACAGTTAGATCCAGGTGCCAGCATCTGCCGTTTTCGCGCCTGCGGCAAGCTGACATTGATAACGTACTGCAGAGTCAGATTACTGACGAAACCGAGCGCAGCATCCTTGCAGCGCTGGCGCAAGGCAGCCTAAACAAGGCCTTTGGCACAGATCGTGATTTCTATCTGAATACACGCCGTGATCTTTTCGTCCGTATAAGCCGTCTGCAACCTGCCTCCGTTCTTCCCATGCTAGACCTCGCTGCAGAGCTGAGTTCAGACCGAGAATATGCTGAAGCAGTCACGGATATTCTTATAAGTTGCTATCGCGACCTATTCATCATTACCGCATGCGGTTCCAGTGCATTGTTAGTCAACACCGATCTGGAACAGAGCCTGCTGTACCTTGCGAGCAACCACACCCCAACCTCGGCTCTAGCCATGCTTGAAAGCATCCTGCGCTGTCGCACCTATCTGCAACATAATGTAAATCCGCTTCTGGCAATGGAATGGCTTCTATCCCGCTTGGTTTTCAGCGTTGGCAACCAGCAAGGGCAGAGAAAGGGGCACAGCCTGTAACATAATATTGCCTGTAAATGACTAATACGCTATCATCGAAAATTCTCTTCGGATACGTGAAGATTGCATAAACTACTTTGTGCTTTAGCAGAAGATGCGGCTCCAATCCAACATTTTCTATAAATATTGATCGCAAGCATTCACTCTAAGTGTTCTAAATATATGGATAACATACAAAACAATGATCCCGCCGAGCTTTCGGATCTACACCAGGAAACAGGGGTTGCGGACCCTGAAAAACAGCCGACTACTCAAAATCAGACTGAAGTTGTCACAGTCAAATTCCGCAATGCTGGCAAGCAATACGACTTTGACACCAACAACCATGCGCTGAAATGCCAAGACCAAGTTGTTGTTGAAACAAGTCGTGGGCGCGCGATAGGCACTGTGGTACGCGCGCCGCGCAGCCTTGTTGATATCGGCAGACGCCAGTTAGAACTGAAAAAGGTCTTACGTTTGGCAACAGAAGCTGACATTAATATGACCAGAATCAGCCGCGCAAAGGAAGCCGAAGCATACGACTTTTGTGTGGAACGGATAAAAAAGCGTAATCTACCCATGAACCTGGTTCAGGCCGATTACATGTTCGACGGGTCAAAGATTCTGTTCCATTTCACTGCCGAAAACCGTATTGACTTTCGTGAACTGGTAAAAGATCTTGCTCACCACTTTCATACCCGCATAGAAATGCGCCAAATAGGGGTACGCGACGAGGCAAAGCTCTTAGGGGGGCTGGGTATCTGTGGCCGCGAACTGTGCTGCTCCACCTTTATCACCGAATTTCAGCCTGTGTCAGTTAAAATGGCTAAACAACAAGGTCTGGCGCTCAACCCTAGTAAAATTTCCGGTCAATGCGGACGCCTTTTATGCTGCTTAGGCTATGAATACGATACCTACTGCAGCATGGCAAAAAAGCTCCCCAAGCCTGGGCGCAAAGTTCAGTTTGATGGAAAAGAAGTCACGGTGGGTGCAGTTAATATCCTGGGTCAGAGCGTAACGTTGCGTATTGAAGGGAAAAACGTAGAGATCCCTGTTGCTCAACTTAATAAAGGGCAGAGCAGCACCAGTCTCGAAAACAGGTCCAACCTTCGCATTACAGACACCGCCGTTGAGGTCCCATCCATTCCCCAACAAAATACAGACACACAAAGCAGCGGTGGTGAAAATTACGGCGCAAAGCGCACTGGAACATCTGAAACAAAAAAGCGTGGCGGTGATACAGAATCAAAAAGAGGTGGTGCAACCCGTGATTCATCACGTCAAGAGGGGAAAAAAACGAAACCAGATGCCAGACGAAGACGACCAAAACAGCGACAGACAAGTAAACCGGAAGACAAAAGCCCCAATCTAGCAAATACACGAAGTAACGATAACAAAAACAGCTCAACGCGTGGCATAGTTAAAGCTACTGTTAAAGACTCTGCCAGCCCTGGCAGCAGTGAACAGGAGCTGAAAAAAAGGCCTCCACGCCGTCGCAACAAACGCCGGCCGCAACCCAAGCCACAGGAATAGCAGGAGTTCACATGGATAACTCGTTTTATATCACTACCCCTATATATTACGTCAACGATGTGCCGCACATCGGCCACGCCTACACTACCCTTGCCTGTGATGCGCTCGCGCGCTACAAACGTGCACGTGGTTATGAGGTGTTTTTCCTCACCGGCACTGATGAACACGGGCAAAAAGTTGAAAAAGCGGCCCTAGCCAACGGAGAGACACCGCTAGAATTAGCTGATCGGGTTATGCCGCGCTTTCAAGCTCTGTGGGAAAAACTCAACGTAGATAACACCGACTTTATCCGCACTACGCAACAGCGGCATAAAAAAGGGGTGCAAAAGATGTTCCTCCAGCTTAAAAAGCAAGGGGATATTTTCCTGGGCACTTACGAAGACTGGTACTGCACGCCGTGCGAGACATTCTGGACTGAAACAAATTTAATAGACGGCTGCTGCCCAGACTGCGGCCGCCCAACCGAAAAGCTGCAGGAAGAGTCCTATTTTTTCCGCATGAGCAAGTATCAAGAACAACTTCTTAACCACATCGAGGCCAATGCAGACTTCATTCAGCCGCGTTCGCGCCGCAACGAAGTCCTCAGCTTTGTGCGCGAAGGGCTGCGTGACCTGTCTATTTCTAGGACCAGCTTTTCCTGGGGGATAAAAGTCCCCGATGACGAAAAACACGTGCTGTATGTATGGTTCGATGCCCTGAGCAACTACATCACCGCGCTTGGATATCCTGACGATGAAAAAGGTAGTTTTGCCAAGTTCTGGCCTGCCGATGTGCATGTAATCGGCAAAGATATTCTACGTTTCCACGCAGTTTACTGGCCTACATTCCTCCTAGCTGCCGGCCTTCCCCTACCCAAAAAAGTGTTCGCACATGGTTGGTGGACCGTTGAAGGCAAAAAGATGAGCAAAAGCCTGCAGAACGTGGTGGAACCCAATATGCTGGTGGAAAAATACGGAGTTGATGCCATCCGCTATTTTCTGCTGCGCGAGGTTCCATTCGGGCTGGATGGCGACTTTTCCCACTCCTCTTTGATTAACCGCATCAACTCAGACTTGGCAAACGACTTAGGCAACCTCGTGAGCCGCTCTACTGCGATGGTAAGCAAATATTTCGATTCCGTTTTACCTGCACCACAGGAAAGCACCGAAGCTGATGCAGCCCTGATTGAGTTATGCCGCGACAGGATTGAAGCGATGGATCAACACATGAATGCGTTGGCGTTTAATAAATCCCTGGTGAGCATCTGGGAAATCATCAGCGCCGCTAACCGCTACATCGATACCAGCGCCCCATGGACGTTAGCCAAAGATGATAGTCAGCGCGAGCGCCTGGGAACGGTGATGTACAATCTAATTGAAACTATCCGTCTGGTGGGCTTAAGTATCGAGCCGTTCATGCCCGACACTGGCGATAGAATAAAAAAGATCCTGGGATTGGGCGCTACAGAAAAACAGGAAAACTTAAATAAATGGGGGCAATTACTCCCCGGCAGTTATATCTGTAAAGCACCACCCTTATTCCCACGGATTGAACAAGAGTAAGCTTTCCCTGGGCGCTTTTAGCGTCCAGTTTTGTGTCAGACTAGGTGGAGTTTTTTATATGCACACTATACAACCATCTCAGAAGCCAGCTTTGGTCGACTCCCATGCGCATCTGGATGGCCCCAGATTTGCGACAGATCTTGACACGGTACTTGAACGCGCAACCGCAGCTGGAGTCCACACCATCATTACCGTTGGCTGCGACTTGGAAAGTTCGCGGGCAAGCGTCGCGCTGAGCCAGGCATA
>CAYPNO010000125.1:0-6947 GCA_964411865.1 uncultured Desulfuromonas sp.
GCGTTCAATATCTTTGCTGTCTATAGTCTCGTGCTCAAGTAATTCCTGTGCCATGCGCTCTAGCACTTCCGCATTATCCTTAACAATCTTACGAGTACGCTCATACACCTGCACCACAATATTGCGCACCTCGGCATCTATCTCTTGAGCAGTTGCTTCGCTGTAGTTGCGCGTGTGCCCCATCTCCTTACCTAGAAACACTTCCCCTTCCTTTTCGCCAAAGGACAAAGTTCCAAGTTTTTCACTCATCCCCCACTCGCACACCATTTTGCGCGCGATGTTGGTTACCCGCTCGATATCATTACTCGCACCGGTTGTAATGCTGTCGAGAAAGTGCTCTTCTGCGGCACGCCCCCCTAGAAGCGCGACCAGTGCGCGCAGGAGGTCTTCCTTGCTTTGGCTATAACTCTCCTCTTTAGGCAAATACATGGTGACACCAAGGGCACGCCCCCGTGGAATAATAGAAACCTTATGTACCGGATCGGAGCCCGGAGTTTTGAGGGCAACCAGCGCATGACCAGCTTCGTGGTATGCAGTGATTTTCTTTTCTTTCTCTGTTATCACCATAGAGCGCCGTTCCGCTCCCATCATTACCTTATCCTTGGCATACTCCAGATCACTCATATAGACATGGTCTTTATTGGCCCTAGCTGCAAGCAACGCAGCCTCGTTAATCAAATTGGCTAGATCTGCTCCAGAAAAACCAGGAGTACCCTTGGCAACAATTTCCATATCTACCGAAGCATCCATGGGTACCTTGCTCGCATGCACCTGCAGAATTTTGGTGCGTCCGCGCACATCAGGCCGCGGCACTATCACCTGACGGTCAAAACGGCCAGGACGCAGCAACGCCGGATCAAGGACATCAGGTCGGTTAGTCGCCGCAATCAGAATAACCCCTTCATTGGACTCAAATCCATCCATCTCAACTAGAAGTTGATTCAGGGTTTGTTCGCGCTCATCATGACCGCCTCCCAACCCTGCGCCGCGATGCCGACCAACTGCGTCAATTTCGTCGATAAAGATAATGCAAGGGGCATTCTTTTTTCCTTGGGCAAACAGGTCACGCACACGACTTGCACCTACCCCGACAAACATCTCAACGAAGTCGGAGCCAGAGATGGTGAAGAACGGAACACCCGCCTCACCGGCGATGGAACGGGCCAAGAGAGTCTTCCCAGTTCCAGGAGAACCCACGAGTAGAACCCCTTTCGGCAAACGTCCACCTAAGCGAGTGAACTTTTTTGGGTCTTTCAAGAAGGCAACAATTTCTTCAAGCTCCTCTTTCGCTTCGTCAACCCCAGCGACATCTTTGAAGGTAACCATCCCTTGAGTGTCCGAAAGTAGGCGGGCCTTACTCTTGCCAAAATTCATAGCCTTGCCGCCCCCCCCCTGCATTTGACGCATGAAGAATATCCATACGGCAATAAGCAGGAGAATGGGCCCCCACGAAACCAGCATTGTCATCCAGAAACTACGATCCTCTTCAGGTTTAGCCTCTATGATTACACCTTTTTGGCGCAACTCCTGAATCAACTCCGGATCTGATGGTGCAAAAGTCTTAAAAGGGCTACCGTCTTTGTAAACCCCATTAATATTTGGCCCCTGCATTACAACTTCCTCAATGCGGTCGGCATCTAAGGCATTTACAAATGCTGTATAGCTGATTGATTCCTGCTGGACACCCTGCTTGGTCATCATGTTGAATAGCAGAATCATCACCAGCGAAATCACAAGCCATAAAGCTATATTTTTATAAAACTGATTCACTTTTCCTCCCCAGTTACTTAAATAGGCCTAATCTAACAAATACTTTACGGCTACATAGATACGATACATCTAAAAAAAACCAACCTGCAAGGTAACACAGCCCCATGGCTTGCTCAATTATATTTTCCGCTGCCCAGGGTTAAAAAGAACACGCACAACAGTCTGTGTAGGATCTGTGCAGGACGCTAGACAGCTACGCCGAATCCCTATGACCCAGAGCACTTCACCGTTGGCGTCGCACAGCACGCAGACGCGCCGACGCTGCTCAAGTTCAAGCCGATGCTCTGCAAATATATGTTTCAGCTTTTTCCTGCCATCCATCCCGACGCATCTGAGTCGATCTCCCGGGCGATTTTCCCGAACATACAGTGGCCACTGCACTTCAGCAGCGTTCAATTCCACACAGAGATCTCCCTCTGCAGATGCTGGCGCCATGACGATCTCAAGGCTGGCGCCCAAAGGGAGGATATATGTCCCAGGTCCGTCTATCTGGAGACAAAAGCGTTGAGTTCCTAACCTAGGGGCTGTGCGGCGACACACAATATGCGCATAACGACGCGCCACCCAGGCACCAGGCAGATCAAACTGCATCTGTGAGCGGCTACTGACAAACATTGACTCAAGCAGGTTGAGGTGAACAGCCTCTAGCCCATGCAGAGATCCACGAATTTTCCCCAGTAACGCTCGCATCACCCTGATCCTTAGCGCTGGGTGCAGGGCAGCAGTGACATGAAAGCCAAGCCGCAATTCGTCGCCCATTTCATTACTAAATACTTGCGCTGAGCACAAGAACCTCTCAACCTCCAGGTCCCAATAACCTTCTTCCACCCTGACCTGCTGTGCCAGTTGCGCCAAATGTCGTTGCGCCTGCGGATGTACCTCTTCTAGCAGAGGGAGAACCCTGTGACGCACGCGATTCCGGGTAAAAGCGCAATCATTGTTGGACTCGTCTTCGACATAAGTTAGGCCGCTTAGCCGCAAGTATGACTCTACCTGCGAACGTTCTAGCCTTAAGATAGGACGGATAAAGGGGAGGTTTATCAGCGGGATACCCTTCAACCCAGAAACGGAAGTGCCTCGTGCCAAACGCATAATGAGCGTCTCTGCCTGATCGTTGAGGTGATGAGCCGTAGCAATACGTACCGAGCCTGTGAGCTGCGCTGCGCTGCGCAAAAAACGATAGCGCAGATCCCGCCCAGCTTCCTCAAGACCCATTTTTTGCGTGCGTGCATAATCAGGAACATTTTCGGCGCAGAATACTACGGGGACATTGAGGCTAAAGCATAATTTAGCCACAGCGGCCGCCTCAATCGCAGCACTTAGACGAATCTGATGGTTCAAGTGCGCGGCCGCCACGCTAAACCCAAGCTGGGGCGCCAAATGACAGAGGATGCAAAGCAACACAGTTGAGTCAGCTCCGCCGGAGAGGGCTACTAGCACTCTAGAGCCTACCGGAACCAGATGTTCATCCTCTATGGTTTGTCTGACAATATTTTCTATCAACGCAGTTCTGCCTTGAACAAGAGCTCCAAAACTATAAGTAGCCATTTTGAATAGGACGGCGGGACACTATGAATAGAAAAAAAGGCCTCCCAGGATGGAGAGGCCTCTTTTAAATGGTGGCGGTGCAGAGATTCGAACTCCGGACACTGCGGATATGAGCCGCATGCTCTAACCAACTGAGCTACACCGCCAAAAATTTGTGTACTGTGTGATTCTAAGTAATTCTTAGCTTATATTGACTAGCAAGCCTCACTCGACTGCAAGCCTATCTTGACTATGCCTTATGTCAGCGTTTTATCTATTTTGGTAGCGGGGGAAGGATTCGAACCTCCGACCTTCGGGTTATGAGCCCGACGAGCTACCAAGCTGCTCCACCCCGCGTCAAAGCGATGCGCAATGTACTTTTTCGCCGCTACGAAGTCAAGACAAAAAACTGCATCATGCGCATATGTTGTCAATTATCGGAATATTTCTTCACAAAGCCCTCAACGCCTGACTTCTCTTTCACTTTCTGCTTAAGTATATCAGCCTCGGTACGCTCAGGTACTGGACCAACAAGAACTCTAAACCATTGACCTTTATCCGCAAGATTAATCTGGCGCACGTAAACAGGAAAATTGGCCTTGAGTTTTTGGGCCAAGCTTTGCGCGTCTGCATCGCGGCGAAATGCAGCAACTTGAACTACATAGCTCTCCCCACTAGTTCTTTGCGCCACAACTGCGGGAGCAGACGCCGCAACTTTTACTGGTTTAACTTCAACCGTTCCTGCAGTGCCCCTTTCCCCAGCTTTGCCCTGCGCAACAGAATTCGCAACAACTGGCTCTTCACCCTCCGCTTTGCTACCGGCATTAACGTCAGATGTTTTACGCTGGTTTATTCCACTCCCCAAGGGTATATCTCGCACTACTGGCTTCTCGACCAGTACTGCCTCTACTGCGGCAGCTACCCTCTCTGCTCTAGATTCTCGCTCAGCAGCATATGCGGCTTTGTCCTGCGCCTCAGATATACTCTCAGCAGTTATCTTAGCACCTTGATCTTCCACTAATGTTTTCTCTGTTCTATGCGCCTGAGTGACTTCAAACTGCCCAGCGGAGCTAATCCGACCAGTGACAGTGACAGGTGCAGCGACTGGCAGCGTTGTACTTACCCGCTCCAAATTTGAGTCCAACTGCTTCGAACCGGAGCCACCCACCATCACTCCAATGCCAAAACAAGCCAAACACAGAAGCAACACCATGGAGGTCAGTATCATTAATTTTCGTCGTCCAGCAGTCCGCGGTGCGCGCTTATACTCTGCCTGAGTCATACGAACATCCCCTTTTATCCCCAAACGTAATCACATCTGCTCTGGAGCACTAACTCCCAACACACGTAACGCATTGGCCAGCACAATCCTAACTGCGTTAACCAAACACAAGCGCGCCTGCGTAGTTTCTGCGCTCTCGACAATTACCCGCTGCTGATTATAGTAGCTGTGAAACCTTGCCGCAAGCTCATGCAGGTAAAAGGTTATACGATGGGGCTCATAATGCAACGCTGCCGCTTCGATAATCTGCGGATAACGGTGCAACATTTTCGCCAACACAAGCTCTTCCTCAAGTGCCAGCAGACTGAGATCTGCTGTAGGGCCACAGGGGAGAGATATCGCTTCGTTCGCCGCCTTCCGATTGATGCTGCAAACACGAGCGTGCGCATATTGCACGTAAAAAACAGGATTCTCATTGTTCTGCTGTTTGGCGAGCTCTAGATCAAAATCAAGCTGGCTATCAGAGCGGCGCATAAGAAAGAAAAAACGACAAGCATCTTTTCCCACCTCAGCCAACACCTCGCGCAAGGTCACAAATGTGCCAGCACGTGTACTCATCGCCACCGGTTCTGTGCCACGCAACAGATTAACTAACTGCACCAGAATAATATGCAAACGTTCGGGTTCCTCACCTAGAGCGGCAAGCATAGCTTTCATGCGGGGCACGTAACCATGATGATCTGCACCCCAAACATCGATGACAGTATCAAAGCCGCGCGCATATTTTTCCTGATGGTAGGCAATATCAGACGCAAAATAGGTAGTAGCACCGTTAGCCCTTACCAGCACCCGATCTTTATCATCCCCGAACTCGGTAGTCCGCAGCCACAGGGCACCACCTTCAGTATAAGTATGTCCTCTATCATTCAGAACTTTGATTCCGCTGTTGACTAGATCGCGATCGTACAGACTTTGTTCACTGTACCAGTTATCAAAATTTACACCAAAACTGTGCAGGTCCTGATCTATGCCGGCGCGAATTTTTTCGACCCCGAAACTAGTACAGTAACGCACAGCATCCTGTTCGTCCTGCAGGAACCCATCACCTTTATCTTTCATAATTTCACTAGCAATGGCGCAGATGTAATCTCCCTGATAACACTCGGCTGGAAACTCAACCACTCTGCCCTGGCTCTCAAGACAGCGCAGGTAGATCGAGCGCCCCAAAGTGTCCATTTGATTACCGGCATCATTTATATAGTATTCGCGCTGCACTGTATATCCGGCTTCCTGTAGAACAGAAGCAACAGCATCCCCAGTCGCAGCTCCACGCCCATGCCCGATATGCAGCGGGCCGGTCGGATTTGCGCTGACAAACTCAACCTGAACCTTCTTGCCAGCTCCGATCAAGCATGCTCCATATCGCTCCCCCTGTTGATAAATCGAATCAAGGATGGCAAACCAGCAAGATGACTTCAGAAAGAAATTTATGAAACCTGGCCCAGCAATCTCAACCTTGCTCCACATGCCTGGCGCGGAGCGCAACTGCTCTACTAAAATTTCAGCAATTTTTCGCGGAGCCATCTTCTCTGCCTTTGCCAACATCATGGCGAGATTAACGGCAAAGTCTCCGTGCTCTGTATGGTTGGGAACCTCTACGGCAAAATCTGGGAATGCTCCACTTTTCAGGGTGTTTGCGGCATAGCATGCCTGTAGAGCCTGGGTAACAGCTTGTTGAAGATTTTCTTTCATTTTACAAAATATCCTCGTCTACGAAAATACACCTAAACCACCGTGCCACGTACATTTTCCCTTTATAACACCAATGGCAAATAGCGAAAATGGTACAAAAAAAAGGGATCGCTATGATCCCTATCCAACTCGTTAACTCTCTTCACTTATTTACCGCCATAGTTTATAGCTTTTTTGCTCAACAATCAATGCTGTGTTTCTTTAAATTGATATACGGTTTCACCGTCTCGCACCAAACTGAGTGTTCCACGCGCTACCTGCTCTATATAACTGTCATCGTGTTGCAAAGCATTTAGCTCAGCTTCTAGGAGCTTATTCTTGTGCACAAATTGGTTCTCACTCTCTATCAGCTCAGACTTATATGCCAACACCTCAAGCAACTTGAGTACCCCATTATCTCCGAGGGCAGAAAACGCCAAAAAGCTTAGCCCTAAAACAGTCAGAACTACTGCTCTCCGTGGGGCTTTATCAGCCGCGTTGTTGTTCTTTTTTTGTGTTCCGCTCTGCATCACTGCCATTTGCTGCGGTTACCCTCTTTTTGTATGTAAAATTGTTTGACTTTAACCACAGCCTAGCTGACCATAAGCACATCACAATAGATGTATTCGACCTTTTGGTTGAAAAAATTTAGTCCAAAAATGCACCCTCTCACAGCGAACCTTTTGAATGAAGTGCT
>CAYPNO010000126.1:0-6821 GCA_964411865.1 uncultured Desulfuromonas sp.
TATTACTGGAGCCGATGTGCGGGGTCGAACCGCAGGCTTGCTGATTACGAATCAGGTAAAACGGTATTAAACGACATTGAAGCACATCCCGTAAAATCAAAATAATCCTTATAAATCAAGGCTTTTTACAAATCTACTGAAAAAACATATTGATTTATATTGATTGAAATGGTATCGATTTGAGTACATATCAAGTACACAGAAAAGGGGGATACCATGGCCATAAAATTCACGAATGGCAAGGTTCAGGGCTTTTCATGCACCGGGAAAAAGCCGGTTTTTTTGTACGATTCTGATACTAAAGGGTTGGGGTTGAGGGCAACACCTGGGGCCAAGGTTTTTATTTATCAAGGGCGGCTGAATAACAAAACTCTGCGGTTCAAGATTGGGGACGTTTCAACCTGGAACCTGGACAAAGCCAGAGAGGAAGCTCGTCGCATTCAATCCATGGTTGACCAGGGTATTGACCCTAGGGAAGCCAAACGGGAAAAATTGGCAGAGATCGAGCAGCGGGAGGCTGAAGGCAAGCGGCAGGAAATGACTGTCAGGGCCGCTTGGGATTCTTACATTGAAGCCAGACGGGACAAATGGGGGGAGCGACACCTACAGTCACATTTTAAATTGTCTCAACCAGGCGGACAAAAAACCAAACGAGGAAAAAAGAAGATAAAACCCGGACCCTTGGCGGAATTTATGGGCTTGAATCTGTCAGAGGTGACGACAAAAAAAACCGAAGCATGGTTAAAAAAAGAGACCCCGACCAGACCAGCACAAATCCGGCTGGCCTTTGCCCTGCTGCGGGCTTTCCTTAACTGGTGTGAAGCGCAAGACGAGTACAAGGGCATTGCAGATATAGCTGCCTGCAATGGACATTTGAAAAAGAATTATATCCCGAAAATGCAACACAGGGACGATTGCATCCAAAAAGAACAAATCAAGCCATGGTTTGAAGGAATCAATACTCAATCCTCACAAATGGCGGCATACCTTCAGGGGTTGTTGTTGACCGGCGCCCGGCGAGGGGAGCTGATGGCGTTGACCTGGGAACAGATTGATTTCCAGTGGAACAGTATCGAGATCCACGACAAAGTTGAGGGCACGCGGACCATTCCATTGACCCCTTATCTGGCTCAGGTACTTCATGCCCTGCCTAGGCGGAATCAGTGGGTTTTTTCAAGCCCAACGAGTAAATCAGGCCGGATCGAAGATCCCACGAAGCCCCACAAGAAAGCCCTGGAAAAAGCGGGAATACCCCATTTAACCATACACGGGCTCCGGCGATCTTTCGGCACCCTGAGTGAGTGGGTGGAATGCCCTGTGGGCGTTGTAGCACAGATCATGGGACATAAACCGTCAGCCATTGCCGAGAAACATTACCGACGGAGACCGCTGGACCTTCTGCGGATGTGGCACACCAAGATTGAAAAATTTATCCTGGATCAGGCTGGCATTGTTCAACCTGGGTCCGTCAAAACAGGGTTGAAAGTAGTGGGCGAATAACACGAATTCCCGGCCATAGGTGGACGCACCGAACAGCCGCTAAAAGCCCCAAGGCGGACTTGGCCGGGTTCTTAACCAATTTTTGAGGGGGCAGAACCAGGGGGCAACAATGAATCCTTTCACAGAACTCGATTTGGAAAAACTGAAGGTCATCATAAAAAGGTGGGTTAAACAGATGAAGTTGCAGGACGGATGGTTTGAAGAGGTAATACTCTATCGTTATGCAGCCCCACATTTTCGGGAACGGACATCACTGCAATATGCTGTCGTGTTCGATGTGACGCACGTTGAGCAGCCATGGGGGGAAACACTCCAAGATCTTATGGCTAAGTACATTGAGGGCATTTTTCTGGACCCTTACATTTCGTTCTTGTCGAAGACCAACTATTTTAAATGGCTATCTCTTTTCACCCCGAACATCCCCCCCGAAGATGAATCCGACGATCCGTTGTTTATCCATTCAAGACGTTTTGCCGAACAATCGGGTATGGGCATGCCCCCGCCTTTTGTGGACAATGAGGTTGATTTTCCGCCTTATTTTAAGGAGAAAGATTTCATCCATGTCTATCGGGGCTGCCCTCCAGACAATTGGACAAAACAGTGGTTGTTCGTACCGTTGTTTAAAGATTGCCTTTTGCCAGATCAGATCCAAACAGATGAGTCAATAGTGCTTTATAGCCGACTGGCAGTCACCCTGAATAAGATTTTTGACACTCCGATGCGGGATGACAGGGCTACCTGGAAGGAACAAGCTGAAGGGATTAACAACAACGTCTCTCCTGTTACCCTCGACAAAGACCTTTGGTCATTCACTCTGAACGGCCCTATGTGGGATGTTACTTTTGAAGGTGGGACTGGTCATGTCGAGGATTGCACCCCAGTTAGGAGAATGTTGCGTACATTGGAGCAGCCGGGTGTAAAATTCAATTATATTGAGCTGAGCCAAAAAGCAGGTAAATCAAAGACGGAGCAGGAAGGGGTATCGCTTCGGGGAGACATAGCTGCTGAGGAGGGGCTATCGGATCAAGAGAACGGCAGAGAAAAGCACACGAAACGCGAAATTGACACTATGGTGGCTGCCCTTTACCTTCAATATAAGACATATCTTGAGAATCAGGAAATGGAGCGGGACAAATGGCTTGAATTGAAGCGAATCGCTGAGACTAACTATGGCCGAGTGGTTACAGAAACCGATGACGGCCTGAAAGTCACAAAATCGAAGTGGGGAATAGACAGCGACCCGGATCTAATAAAAGCCAGGAAAGCTATCAGCAGTAACCGTATAGAGTTTTTTAACAGAATCCAGCATCTTCAAGGCTTGCATGAACATATGACACGCTTTTTAAAAATCGAAAACGGGATAATTTACACACCGCCAGAGGGTTCTCCATACTGGCAAATCAACCAGTAAAATAAAATTGAAAAGGATTTCCGTTTTTTTTCTTAGTCTACCAATTATTGCGACCGTCTACCAAAAAAATAGACCCCTACCAGTCAGATGACAATTTTTTTATCGGTCACGACACTGACCGGAAGGGGTTTCAATGGAAGAGCAACTTTTTACCACCAACAAACTTGCTGAAAAACTCGGGGTAAAGCCCGACACGCTTCGACGGGCGCTGTGCGTGAATGGTCACTACCTGGGGATCAGGCCGGTTAAATTGCCCAATCGTCGTTTGTTGTGGCCAAGCCGAGCAATTTTGCGAGTTATTGATGATGCCATCGCCGATGCAATTAATGCGGGGGAATAGCCATGGCCCCAAAAGCGATGACCCTGCAAGCCGAGGGGAACGACGAACCGGGCCAGGGAAATGTTTCTATCAATAAGAAGAATGCCGCCGACGGCGAGGCGACTCAAGAGAAAATCCCCGCTGAACTCCGAGCACGAAATCAATGGGTTGCCTGGAAATCGGTTCCAAGGATGGACGGCAAGAAACCCACAAAGGTGCCTCTTGATGTCAAGACCGAGCGCGGAGCCCAGGCGAACAATCCCCGCACATGGGTATCATTCAACGATGTGATGGAATTCATCGATGAGTGGGCTGGCTATGACCACACCCATGTAGATGGCACCGGTGTGGAGATCACCGGCACTGTGTCTGAATATCCTGGTTTCATGTTTCACCCTGATGATCCATTCTGTGGGATCGATCTGGATAAATGCCGTGATCCTGAAACCGGGAAAACAACTCCCAAGGCCATTGAGATTATCCAGAACTTCAAGAGTTATACAGAGCTGTCACAGTCTGGAACCGGATTTCATATCCTTATTGTAGGGGAGAAACCGGCCGGCAGCGGATGCAAACGGGGTTGGTTGGAGTGTTACGACCGGGACCGGTATTTCATCTGCACCGGGGAGGTGATCCATGGCATATGACACCATCGAGACCCGGCAGACTGAACTTGAATCCTTCATTGAAAAGCATTTATCCGCCAAGAAAAAGAAGCCTGCACCATTGAACGGCAAGCGGTTCTCCACCCATGCAGATGATCAGAAAATTCAGGATCTGGCAAAGACGGTTCTGGACCGAGCGCTGAAATCCAAAAACGGAGAAATCATCCGGGCGCTGCTGAACGGAGAAAATGCCGGACAATCTTCTGATTCCGAGGGCGACCTGGTTCTGTGTAATTACCTGGTTTTCTTCTGCGGTCAGGTCCCTGATGCTGATGTTTATCACGTCGTTGATTTCATGATCCGGAATTCAAAACGGATGCGGGATAAATGGGATACAGTTCATCGTCCTGCTGATGGTGCAACGTATGGGTATATGACCATCGAAAAGGCTATCGTGGGAACACTTAAACGGTATCGGACCCGAGAGGAAAGGATCATGGCAGACACTGCTGACGTGGACGCCATCCTTGACCGTATAGGCAAAACGATTGATGACATGGTGAACCTGTCTTATGAAGGACAGGCCGGATGTAGGACACTGTTTATTGATGTGAATCAGGCCCGGTTGTGTTTCGATCATGCCGCCGGTAACTGGTATGAATTCCAAGGCCATGCCTGGGCACAAGAGAATCTGCAAAAGGTAATTGCCGAGTGTGACACCATTAAGCGGATCTTTGAACGAGCTGATGCAGAACTGGGCGGGCGGATCATCGATCTGGGCCAGGAAATAAAAAATGCGGAAGGCCCTGCCGAACGGTCTACTATTGAGGCCAAGGTTAAACAGGCCGAAAAGCAGCAGAAGGTTGTCCGGGGTATCATTAAAAACTTGAACACCCTGGCGTTCAGGAAACAGGTGGTAGAGTTTGCTACTGCTGGTGAAAATAGTCTGGGAATCACCGGTGATGAATGGGATCGTCTGCCCTGGCACCTGGCCTGCAAGAATGGTGTTTTGGATCTAAAAACCGGCAATCTACGAGACGGCAAACCCGGCGATTATCTCAAGTCTGTTTGCCCTACTGCTTATGATCCGGCAGCACAATGCCCACAGTTTAAACATGCTTTGCGGGATATTTTTGGCGGATCTGATGAGTTGATCGGGTTTTTCCGCCGAGTTTGCGGTCTGTCTTTGGTGGGTGTCAATCTGGAACATAAGTTGTTTATCCTATGGGGCATCGGGCGCAATGGCAAAGATACCTTATTAAAGGCCGTTAAGTTTTGTCTGGGCGATGATCTGGCAGGAGAAATCAGATCAGAAATGTTACTTGATCAAGGCCGGATGCGTTCATCGTCGGGTCCGTCTGCTGACATTATGAGACTGCGTGGTCTGCGGCTGACCTGGGCCAGTGAAACAAATGAAGGCAGGCGGATGGACGCAGGACAGGTAAAGCTGCTGACAGGTGGTGGCGACCTGGTAGGTCGTCCGCCTTATGCCAGGAGAGAAGTATCTTTTCCTCAGTCCTTCACTCTGTGCCTGCTGACAAATGCAAAACCACAGGCGTCTGCGGAAGACTATGCACTGTGGCGACGAATCTGTCTTATCCCATTCAATACTCGTTTTGTGGATGATCCAAAAGAATCCCATGAAAAACTGATTGATCGTTTCCTGGATGACAAGCTGGTTGCCGAGGCAGAGGGTATTCTTGCTTGGATGGTCCAAGGCTGTCTTGAATGGCAGCGGGATGGATTGCAGCCACCGGCAGCGGTCACCCAGGCCACCGACGATTATCGGGCGGATGAGGATATCCTTCAGCAATTCATCGATGATACCTGTATCGTCCACAGGGAAGCCAGCTGCAAGGCCGACAGGCTATACAGCGAGTACAAACAATGGATGAACGATAATGGAATCAAGCCTCTGACGGGTACGATGTTTGGGCGTAAGGTCTCTGAACGCTTCGAAAAAGTTAGGCGTAACGACGGGATGCTGTACTCCGGTATCGGGATTATGACAACCACAGAGGAGTGGAGTGTATAGTGTGTAGGGTTTTAACTTTTTGCAGGAACTTTGCAAAGTCACAAAAAAGTTTTTCCCCTGTAGGCCATTTCCTGCAAAAAGAGTCGAACCATACACTACCCTACACTGAAAGGACAAAAAAATGCTAATGCCTTGGGGCAAATTCAAAGGACACGACATATCAATGATCCCGGACAGCTATCTTCTGTGGTTGAATTTCACGGCTGAGATCCAGGAAGAACTGCTTTCATCTGCGATTCAAGACGAGCTTGTGATCAGGTTCCCGGATCGGGTTGTCTATCGTGAATCTCCTGTGACTCAAAACCACAATGATTATTACCGGGAACGGCTGCGGTCTGTATATCGGGAGCTGGCACAAGAATATCATCCGGATCATGGCGGAAATACAAGAGCAATGCAGGCGATTAATGCCTTTTATCAAATGATGCAAGAATAATAATTATGTAGTTATTCATGACTATGCAGATAATTTTGTAGGTGTCCTGGATCATTCTGCACGGGCCAGTACCACAACCTACCAGAACGAAGGGATCAAAATATGAGCCATTTAAGAGTATTGAAAGACTTACCACCGCAGCCAGCACCACCGGACTATCCAGCAATCTACCAGAGGGCAATACATCGAAAACTCACCACGGCCACAGATAGGGCAAACAGAGGATGGTTATTCCAGGCTGTTTACCTGACAGTGAAGGGCCTACCCATCATGTTTGGGGACGAGATCCACAGAGGTTTTAGCAACAAGGCAAGGCCGGAAGAGTCAGAGCTTAAAACCATGCTTGATTTGATTTTCTATTCAAAGGGCCTGTTGTCTCAATTGACCCCACGGGAATTGATCAGGATCTTTCCCGTAACCAAGAGCTATGACGGAGACCGCTATGGATGTAAAGATTATTTTTTTACCATTGAGGCTCTCAAAGAAATTGGCATGGATACCGCCATAGGCGATGA
>CAYPNO010000127.1:0-6769 GCA_964411865.1 uncultured Desulfuromonas sp.
AAGCACTCTTAGGTGATAAGCAGGCGCGCGTTACCTCTCCTATTGTTGGAACCTTTTATATCGCGCCATCTCCAGAATCAGACCCCTATGTTAAAGTAGGGGATATTGTGAATACAGGCCAGACCATGTGTATTGTCGAGGCTATGAAGCTCATGAATGAAATCGAAGCTGAATATAAGTGCAAAATTGTAGAGATAGTAAAAAACAATGCGGAACCAGTTGAATTCGGCGATGTTCTTTTTATCGTAGAAAAAATTTAGACTTTATCCCTGACCTGTGCTCTGTGAATTAAAGAGGCCACAGGTTTATGTTCAGGAGTGACTATGATTCATAAGGTTGTTATTGCCAACCGTGGGGAAATTGCCCTACGGATTATTCGCACCTGTAAAGAACTTGGGATAAAAACTGTTGCTGTTCACTCGGACGTTGACAGTGAAGCCCTGCACGTGAAATTGGCAGATCAGAGTGTGTGTATCGGCCCCGCAGCTAGTGCTGACAGCTATCTGAATATGAAGGCAATTATAAGTGCGGCTGAGGTCACGGACGCGGATGCAATTCATCCCGGCTATGGCTTTTTGTCTGAAAATGCTGAGTTTGCAGAGATATGCCAGAATTGTGGTTTGACCTTTATTGGGCCAACTCCTGAGAATATGCGCTTAATGGGAGATAAGATCACTGCCAGACAGACGGTAACTAAGGCCGGAGTTCCTATTCTGCCAGGCACTACTGATGCTGTCACCAGTGCAGAAGAAGCAGTGAGGATTGCTGAAGAAATAGGCTGCCCAGTTATTATTAAGGCGACAGCTGGCGGCGGTGGCCGGGGGATGAAGATAGTTCATTCCTTGACATCGGTTCCCAATGCATACGCAGCAGCACGCTCTGAAGCCAAGGCTGGTTTTGGCAACCCTGAGGTCTATATCGAAAAATATTGTGAACGTCCGCGTCATGTCGAAATTCAGATTATGGCCGATAAACACGGCAACGTCATTCACCTGGGGGAACGAGATTGTTCTATCCAACGTCGTCATCAGAAATTGATAGAAGAAGCTCCCTGCCCCGTTTTGACTGAGGCACTGCGTAAAGAGATGGGCGACTGCGCTGTTGCTGCCGCCAAAGCAGTAAATTATTCCAGCGTTGGTACCATTGAATTCCTCCTTGATAGTGATAATAAATTCTACTTCATGGAGATGAACACCAGAATACAGGTTGAGCATCCCGTAACTGAAATGGTAACGGGGATTGATATTGTCAAGGAGCAGATACTCGCCGCCGCTGGAGAAACCTTGCACTATACGCAGGACGATATAAAAATTACTGGCCACGCCATTGAGTGTCGTATTAACGCTGAAGATCCAGATAAGTTCACTCCATTTCCTGGCAGGATAGATGGGTATCATACTCCGGGAGGGTTTGGTGTTCGAGTCGACAGCGCCGTTTATGATCAGTATAAAGTGCTGCCTCATTATGATTCGCTTATCGCCAAACTCATTGTGCATGCTGAAACTCGCGAAGAGGCAATTCGTCGCATGGATCGGGCTTTAGAGGAATATATTATCGAAGGAATCAAAACCACGATACCCTTCCACCGCAAAGTGATGAACAACAAGGATTTTATTGAAGGTAATATAGATACGGGATTCCTAGAACGCACAAAACTGTAACATCTGTTAGCAGCGCGCCATATATTGAGCGGCAACTTCGGTTGTCGCTTTTTCTTACTGCACCAGGCAAGGGAGGATTTAGGTGGAACTAACTCTTGGCCATATAGACTATTTAAACTGCGTCCCCTTTTTCCATTACTTGCGCACCTGCGGTTTCTGTGGCGAGATTCTCAAAGGAGTACCATCGCAGCTAAACAAAATGCTAGCCGAAGGTTTGGTTGATGCCAGTCCTTCCTCTTCCTTTGAATACGGACGCAACTTTACCAACTATCTCCTCTTGCCTGGGCACTCCATCAGCGCTTTCAATCAAGTGCAGAGCGTCGTACTCTTCAGCCGTGAATCTATAACAGACATCAAAGATTTCCCCGTCTACCTGACTGGAGAATCGGCCACATCGGTGCACCTGCTCAAGGTTCTACTCCGCGAATTTTTTGGCTGGGGTGAGGTTGAGGGGATAGTGCCGCAACAGCCAGCGGAAGAGTTGATTGACGCAGGCAAGCCGGTATTGCTTATTGGGGATAAGGCGCTCAGCCAACGTATAAAGCTGCATACTTCTGACTGGCATTGTTATGATTTAGCCCAACTGTGGGCCATGCATACCGGATTACCGTTTGTTTTTGCGCTGTGGATTGTAAGGGCTGATCTTGCGGATGAGAAAAAAAACTTAATGCGAGCTCTGCCGGAACAACTGCGCTGCGCGCGTGCGTGTGCAGAGCAGAACATCATAAAACTGGCCCAAAGTCATTCGCAGTGCAGCTGGATAACTCCTGAACAGTTGGTAGCCTATTGGCACGCAATGTCCTATGATCTTGACGAATTGCACATTGAGGGACTGAAATTGTTTTTCTACTACTGTCATAAGTACAAATATTTACCCCACATTCCAGAAATTAGATTTGTTCCAACCCCTGAGAGCGTACCGCATTAACATTAAAAGGCACAAAGAGCTTTTTGTTTGACACCAGTCGGTATTTTGCACTACATTACGCGACTACAGAGCCCGGGTGGCGGAATTGGTAGACGCAAGGGACTTAAAATCCCTCGGAGTTTAACTCTGTGCGGGTTCGATTCCCGCCCCGGGCACCAAAAATTAAAAGCCAAACCAGCAACTTCGCTGGTTTGGCTTTTTTCTTCTTCATAATTTTTCTGTGTTGCCCAACCGCCTGATGCCGATTTTGAAACTTTACGCGAATAGTAGCGTTGAGACTGGTTTCCTGCGCCAAGAGTATTAAGGGTGGCAAGGCGCCTACACTAGATTTTAAGCGAGTGATGAGGTGAGTTTACTCACCTCATCACTTTCTATCGTGCTTGTTAGGGAGCGGTTGTAAAACTGAATGTCATGTCCGACATCAATTTCTGCCCACCTACACTTTTAAGATTGCTCTTCAATGTGACCATGTAGGTTTCGTTATTCTCAAATTCTGCATTGGCTCTATGCTTTAATTCTACTTGAGTTGGATCGTTGCTATTGAACTGAACGTCGACGGGATAGTAAACATTATCTCCATTTTCTACCAGTTTGTGGATAAAAATGTTTGCTCCTGTAAAAGTAGCTTCATCCATCGCTTCGCTGAAAACTAACAGGACAGAACTGTTAACTGGGATATCAATGGCATCGCTATTTGGAAGAGTGAACACGAGATTTGGTGTTGGCGGTGTAGGAACAGGGTTAGGTATGTTTATGTTGCCGCTCGCAATGGCAATTAGTTCTGCGCCATTGTTTCCTGGGGCTGTGTCTGAATCGGCGGGCGGAGTTACGCGCACTTCTATTTGAGATCTTTTCTCTTCAGCACTTGTATCAAGGTCGCTGCACAGCTGAAATGTAACTATAAAACCAGGGCCAGTGGTATCAGCCAGGGTCAAGTTGTCCAGACCGACTATTTCTCCTTCGGTTGCTTCAATAGAAAATGAGGTGCCACTTACCAAAGCGTTTCCATATAGATCGCCGACATAGAATGAAAATGGTTTGCATTCGCCGATTTTCACGTTGAAATCAACGGGATTAAGGTCTAATGGGGCAGCATGAGCGGAAAATAGGACATTCATGCTGGTCCAGATGTTGGTGTCGCCCTGGAAGATACCATCGGCAGGAGTAAAGCTACCGCTATTGTTAGAATCAATATAAATCTCTGAGCCTTCGTGTTGGCCGCTGTCATTGGCATCTATGTACGGATTGCTCATATCCAAAGTGAGGGTGTCAATGCCTTCATCGTATACGCCGTTGCCATTGGCATCGTAAAATGATTCACTCCCTGGGGCATAGGCTACAATCCTGCACCAGCCTGGATTTCCAACGGGATTAGGGCCGTCCAAATTTGGAGTGGTTGGGTTCGACGTTTGCAACACTGCTGTGGCTACCCCGAAAGTCGTAGTGGTGGTGAAACCAGTACTTTCTCCTATGGTACCACCTTCGGTTATGAAACTCACTGGGGTTCCATCTGGCACCACATTGCCATAACGATCGCTTAGATAGGCGGTAATGGTATTTTGAAGGCCGAGCTCAACTCCACCGGCAATGTTGAGGTATTCTGCCGCTAAACTTATGTGTTTAGCGTCAGGCTTCCCACTCACTATAGTTATTTTAGCTTCAGTGGAGATTGAGGTTCCGTCATTGCTGGGATAAATAGCTCGCACTGCCACAGATCCCGCTACCGTACCGCTTTGTAACGCAACAGAGGCAATCCCGTTGAGGGTGTTTGCTTCTGTAGTAGAAAGTTTTTCGCCACCGTTTAACGGTGTAGTGATATTAAAGAAGACGGTTCTACCGTCCGGTACAGGATTCCCAAATGCATCGGTAACGGCAAATGCAATCTGAACAACATTTGTTTCTCCGGTTCCGCGTATGTTTATTGTCGGTTTTTCCGGATCATAACTCTTGACTGAGATAGCTCCTGAGTCACCAGGGGCAACTTCAAATGAGTATGTGGCAAAAACAGTGTCATTGACAGATGCTTTTACGGTAACTACCCCACCGTATGTGCCACCTTGGTAGGTAGCAGAGGCTATCCCGTTGAAGGTTGCTTTTGCATTGGTAATACTGCCACCCCCCTGCTCAATTGTGAAGGTTACCAGCGTTCCGTTGGCGATCGGCTTGCGTTTAACTGTTTCAGAGTCAGTGGTTTCCAGATAGGTTACATACGCATCCAAGGTAAACATCCCCCCGTGGGATAGGGCGGTGTTGCTTTCTAGACTGGTTCTTATTTCAACTGCATCAGCTTCTGGATTGACTACAGCGTCACTCCCACCTCCACCACCACCACTACCGCCACATGAACACATCAGCGCTAGTAGAACTACATTTAAAAGCGAAATAATACAGTGCTTAATTCTCATTTTTACCCTCCGGTTTTTTAATTCTCTCCCTGCAACTCCAGAATGAGTACGCAAGAAATGCTAGCAGCTAGATTTATTTAAAGTTACGCGATTATACAAACTTTCTGAAAAAGTTTAAAGAGTATAGCGCGGGGCAATTCTACAAAACTAGGATTATTTCAAGACCAGTAGCTGTATTCCTGCGCTGACTAAGTAATCTCTGAGATCAATCCCTCGATTATCCCTGTTAACAATAATGTTTTTTATGGCACATTACGTGATGAGTGGATCTTGAAAAGCGGTCAATGTTTTATGAATGTTAAAAAAAGGAGCTGAATTTATTTTTTCGAACGTTCAAAGCAGCATTAAGTACCCGTTCACTTCTGATAACCTCCTTGGTGCCATAAACAATTGTCAGTTTTTAAGGTTTGGTGATCGTTTTTGATGGCGGGTGTATATGCGGAAATTTTGCAAGTAGCTTTATTAGTAGCGTTCGCCAGAGGTATATTGTCGGTAGCATGTGTGTCCGGTCGAGTGTCGCCACTTCAAACGTTGGATTGATGCTTGAGCAAGAGGCCGATGAATTTACCCGCCAAAATATACAAGCAGTGGCAGATTTTCTACAAAATACGGTGAAAATATCAATCACTCTAAGCCCTGAGCATCCTCAGTCAATCGCACGTGTAATGCGTGCGACCCAACCGAGAGAGAGGAGATTAATATAAAGATCAAACCCTGATTAGGTTGATGTCAGTTGCAGGGGACATGTTTTGAGGAGAAACCATACCTATGTGATATTACATGCTTAGTATTTGTTCGCACTGTGGTTGTTACTGTTGTGCTATAGGTCGTCTTTGATATGCTGCAGTTTGATCTGTTGCCAGCGTTCAGCTAGAGGTAACGGACCAAGTCTTTATCCGATACCTGATGATTGAGAGAGTGTGTTTATGAAATCTAGTTTGAATAGAGTGGTAATGTTCATGCTCGCGATTATCGTTCTTAACGGAGCCTTCGCGTATTTTTACCCATCTCAGCCACAGGAACCGCAGGTAACTATACCGTATAGTCGGTTCAAACAGATTCTTATAGATGATCAGGTGGCGGAGGTTTTGCTTGAAGCTGAGACTTTAAGTGGGCGATTTAAGCATCCTATTGCTCTTGAGCAACAAGGCGAGTTGAGTGGAGTCTTTAAATCTTCTCCTCAGAGAAAACAGGCACAGACAGAAACACAGACAGTAGAATATATCCGCTTTAAAACCATATTGCCGCAGGTGGATAATCCAGGCTTGCTTCTGTTGCTCGAAGAGCGTGGTGTTGCCATTGAAGCCAAAACTGTTGAAGATACCCCTGTGTGGGCTAGGATAGTCCTGAGTTTACTCCCCTGGTTTTTGATTATCGGGGTGTGGTGGTTTTTTATTGCTAGGATGCGGCGTCAGGGTGGTATGGGCGGTAATATGATGGGGAAGGTGGGGCAATCAGGGGCGCAGGTGTATCTTGATGATAAGAACAGCGTCACATTTGCTGATGTCGCCGGCCTTGAGGAGGAAAAACAAGAGTTAGGTGATATCATTAGTTATCTGCGCGATCCGCAGCGTTTTGCTCGTCTAGGAGGCAGGGTTCCGCGCGGAATTCTTCTGGCAGGATCTCCGGGAACGGGAAAGACGTTTTTGGCGCGAGCCGTTGCGGGTGAGTCTAGGGTGCCATTTTACAGTATTTCGGCTTCGCAGTTTATTGAAATGTTTGTCGGTGTTGGGGCGAGCCGAGTTCGTAACTTGTTCAAAACTGCAAAAAAAAAC
>CAYPNO010000128.1:0-6764 GCA_964411865.1 uncultured Desulfuromonas sp.
CGACCGCACCATGGGTGAGGTCAACCGCCACGCCGAGCAGGGGGACTGGGAAAAGTGCCGCAGCCTCGTCGCAGGACGGCGCACCCCCGTCTACAACGTGGTTCGGGCGGGTCTCAATGCCCGCCATGAGCAACGCGAGATCCTCGAAAGTATCCTGCAGGAGGCGATCCTCAAAGAGCTGCCGCGCCTGGAACGTGCCCTCCCTATCCTCAACATCATGGGCGCCATTGCGCCGCTACTGGGGCTGCTCGGCACTGTAACCGGGATGATCAGCACCTTTGAGGTGATAAATATTTACGGCACCGGTGATCCACACCTGATGTCCGGCGGGATATCAGTCGCCCTGGTTACTACTATGCTGGGGCTGATGGTGGCGATTCCAATCATGTTACTGCACACGTTTCTCAGTCGGCAGGTGGAACATATTATCGGCGACATGGAAGAGAAGTCGGTGACCCTGACCAATATCGTGTCGAGGTATAAGGCGTAGAGGATGCAAAGCATGGTTGCTGAATTGGCGTATACCCTCCACCATCTGGGCGACAGGACGGATATGTTCGCCTACATCATGGGGGGCGGCCCCGTGATGTTGCCGCTGCTGGTGCTCTCAGCCATCATGTGGATGCTGGTGTTCGAGCGGGTGGTGTTTTTTCACCGACTGGAGTTTAAGGATATTTCCGCAGGGGAGTTGTTGCACTGGTATCGAAGCGACACCATTCAGCGTTGTAGTAAGTATGGCCTGCGTTCCCAGTTGGGCTGTTTTCTGCAGGAGCGTAAACAGGACGACAACCTCACCGCCTCGGTGCTGGAGCAATATCACTTGCGGACAGCTCCAACCATTGACCGCTCTCTGGATGTCATCAACACCATGGCATTGGCGTGCCCACTGCTGGGGTTGCTCGGCACGGTCAGCGGCATGATAACCACCTTCGATGTGATCGCGCTGTTTGGCACTGGAAACTCCCGTGCCCTTGCCGGGGGGATATCCGAAGCGCTGATCACCACCCAGGGGGGGCTGTTGGTTTCGATTCCCGGCCTGTTCGCCAGTGCGGTACTTAATCTGCGCGCACGCCGCCTGCGCGAACGTCTGGAAGTGAGCATTATGAACCTTAAGCGGATAGTAAAAGCATGATAAATGTCAGGCAGAGTTTAAGGCGCGGCACCAGTCGCACCTCCGAGATCAATATCTCCCCTCTGATAGATCTGGTTTTTCTGTTGCTTATTTTTTTCATGGTTACAACCAGCTTTGTCAAAGAAACAGGTATTGAAGTTGAGCGCCCTGAAGCCAGCAGCGCCGCGATGGTAGAAAATAGTACGGTTCAGATTGCGGTGACCAAAGATGGAGATGCGTATTTTGAAGGTAAACGCATCGATATTCGCATGGTGAGCACCCATATTGCCAAAGCACTGGAGGATAGCCCCGGCGCGGCAGTGATTGTGGTGGCAGATCGTTACAGCCATACCGGAATTATTGTCCAAGTGATGGATCAGTGCCGTTTAGGTGGAGCGACACAGGTGCACTTGGCTGCCGACAGCAGTGCTGGGTAGATGGAAATGCGAGGACAGTCTCCAGGGGTTTTTATAGTTGGGTTGGTTGTTGCTATCGGCATAAATTTGCTGTTGTTTGCGTATATCCCCCATTCCTCGACCGAGCCACCGCCTGTGCCTGCTAAGGTACCGCGCCAGTGCGTGCGTTTTAGTCCGCAAATGCCGGAGCAGCCATCTGCCCAGCCGGAATCTCCGCGCCAACGCACCCCAGCACCTCAGGTTCCGCCATTGACTCCAGTAGCGCCAGCGGTGCAACAGATCGTCCCGGCGCCCGCCAGCGTCCGTCCGAACCTTGCCCTCGCCATCGTTCCTGCCATCGCCCCCGTCCCTTCGCAATTGGCATCGACGGATGCGGAGCATCAACCCCTAAACATCCAAAGTCCGCCCGCAGTTTTTGCCCCTGGCGATCTCGATATGCAGCCGCAGCTCGGGCATCAGAACCCACCGCAGTATCCACTCCAGGCGCGCAGAAGAGGGCTCAGCGGATATGTGAAAATCGAGTTTGATGTGCTCCCCGACGGGGCTGTACGACGTTTGCGCATCCTTGAATCCAGCCCTCCAGGGGTATTTGATCAGGCTGTGCTCACTGCCGCAGAGTCGTGGCAGTATCGCGCCGGAGAACTCCTCGGCGACCGTGTCCGCACCCGTATGGTGAAGAAGGTAGTCTTTAATCTGGAGGAGCAACAGTGAGGCTAAAGCTTACTATAACTTCGTTGGCACTAAGTGTAGGGCTGGTGCTATTTGCAGCCATCACGGGCTCGGTGGCATTGGCCGAATGTCAGAGTTCAAGTAGTCCGCGTGTATCCCATCTGCTGCAGAAGACCTCCAACATCCAGCGCACTAAAGGAACACAGGCAGCGGCAGATGTGCTGGAACAGGCGTTGCAGGTAAATCCAAGCCTTAAAGACTATCGCCTTTTTGTCCGCTTGGCGGAGCTACAGCGTGAAAATTCCCAACTCCCCAAGGCGCGTGCAGCGTATGAAGAAGCCCTGGCGTTGTGTGATGCGCAGGGTTGGCTCTGGCAGAACTATGGCGCCCTATGCTGGGAGATGCAGGAATATCGGCGTGCAGCGGAGGCCTTTTTCAACGCCTGTGAACGCGGTGGCACCGCTTCCACCTGCTACGACGGCATTGTCGCACTTAGCTACGCAGGTCAGCCCGAGGTGGCAGCGCAGAAACTTCAGCGCTTGATAGCGCGCGAGGAACAGGCTCCCATCCACTGGGTAGAGGCATATGCACAGATGGCTATGCAGGGTAAAAAGGTGCGCAGTGGCATCGAGGCCTTGAGTGCGTGGGAGCCACGCTTTCAAGAGTGTTTTGGCTACTGGCGTGCGCGTGCGTATCTGCATATCGAAAGCACCGAATATTCCCGCGCGGTAGCGTGTCTGCGTGTAGCAGACGCCATAGAGCCCTTAGCGCAGCAGGAGCGCTCCACCCTTGCGGAACTCCTCCTGCTGGTGGATCTCCCCCAACAGGCGGCGCAACAATATGTGTTACTGCTGAAGCAAGATGGGGCCCACGCCCAGTGGCACCGTCAGCTGATTGTAAGCTATATCCAGGCTGCATTGCCGGATAAAGCCTTGGCGGCATTGGAGCAGGCGCGCGGGATCATCCCACAGGAGTTTTATCTGCGCCAGAAGGGAGAGCTACATTATCAGCAGGAGGATTATGCCGCCGCGTTTGAAAATTTCTCCCCCCTCCTTAGGCTCCAACCAGATGACGCCCGTACCCATCTGTTGCAGGGGCACTGTGCCTTTTATCTAGGCAAAACCGGCAACGCGCGCCACCATCTGAACAAAGCGCTTGTGGCGCAGCAGTATCGCAAAGATGCCAAAGCCATGTTGGAATGGATGGAGCAGGAGCAAACCCGCTAGAGCTATTGACATGGTTCTTCGGGGAGTTGCGCCAGATTAACTAAGATTTAGCCTGTCTGGGATTTTCTGCAAAGTATCTTGAGTCACTCCCAAGCCCTGTTAATTACCCCTCTGAGGTAAAGCATAATCCATAAAGGTAGTTTCAAGCTGATATGGGCAAAGAGATATCCAAGCCTCAAACGATATTGAAAAACATTACCAATTGTGACCTGGGTCACAATTGTAATTGGCTGAATGTGGCACTCTCCCATTTGGCTTCTAATAGCTTGCCTTTCGTACAGAAAAATTTGCGTAGCAACCTGCATATGTAGATTTGGTCATGGCGAACCCAGGCGAGTCGTATAGCTAGATCGAAAATGAGCATTATTCAGCACATATTAAAAAATTACCCGACAAGTGAATCTGATTCGACCTGTGGAAAAACAGTCTTCACTTCACCCTAATTTGTTTTACCGCTGCCGTTGCTTTAATCCAGCCCCGGTTAAAGGAGACACACGAATGTTGCACAAGATACGATCACTGACACTTGTTTGTGCGATCAGCCTTTTTATTCTGTCCCCTGTGCAAGCCAGCACTAAAGGTGAAGATGAAACCATGACAGTAACGGCAACTAAATCTGCTAGAAACATCGATGGTGTTACCGCTTCAGTCGAGATCATAACTGAAGCGCAGATTCGTGCTCTTGGTGCAGAATCTCTGAAGGATGTTTTCGAACAGACACCTGGACTAACTATTCAATATGGAACCTTCCCCGCTGCAAGCGCGAAGTCAAAAAGTTCTATTTCAATTCGCGGACTTGGTGCCTCAGGCACTCTGTTTTTGCTCGACGGCCGCCGCATGGCTGGTGAAGTCAAAAGCCCTTATGACATGGAACGTATTCCGGCATCGATTATCGAGCGCATCGAGATCATTAAGGGACCAATGTCGGTGCTATACGGGGCAGACGCGATGGGTGGAGTTATTAATATCATCACCAAACGAATGACTGCACAGCCAAGCGGAGCGTTCAATGTAAATTATGGCGCTAATGATGTCGGTGATGGGGCTAAAACTGGCGCCGATCTTTCTCTGCGTGGCAAAATAGAGCGCCTGGGTTACAGCTTTTACGCCAATGCACTTAAAACTGATCCATACGAAGAAAAAGAGATTACAACAACCCGGATCAAAACAAATAACGGCTTTATCCCACCTTCTAGCCACCCCAATTCACAGATCAACCAGATTCAGGACAGCTATGGAGTTGATGTCAGCTATCGCGAAGAATCCGAAGTTTTAACCATTGGAGGGCGCTTAACCTTTGACCTCCTCGCTAATACTACTTTGGGCGTTGAAATAAACTATTTTACCGAAGAGCGTGATGGCGCCTACCGTTCACCTTTCTTCCCGACGGGAATCTCACTTGCACCTGGACAGCGGATTCCCGCTTTTGACACCCCGGTAAAATCGCATGATGATAATGAACGTATCGATGTTGGTGTTGATTTAAATTCACAGATTTCAGATCGCTTAACCTTGAATCTGCGTGTGTACAATTCCACTTACGAAAAACGCAATACCACTACAGCCGCTAACTGGGAAGACGCTGGGTATTCAAACAAGAAGAGCTCTGAATCTCTGGGAATGAATGCGGATGTCGACATCTGGAGCTATGAAGCATATGTCGTTTACGCCTTGGGGCAGAGCCATCTACTTACCGGCGGTGGCGAATATCGGGACGAAGAGCGGAAGGCAACAGTGTTCAATCAGGCAGGGATCCCTGAAACTCGCGATGTTGACTACACCGCCTTTTATCTGCAGGACGAGTGGCAGTTAACGGACAGCCTAAGCGCCACCTTTGGTGCACGTTACGATTCAATTTCTAACGCCGACAACAAGACAACCTTCAAGGTTGGCGCTGTCAACAAATTCAATGAACAGTTTGTTCTGCGTGCCAACTTCGCGCAGGGATATCGCACCCCTGATATCCGCGAACTCTACATTCGTAAAAATACCCCTGCAGGTGCCCAGCGCGGCGCAACAGTTGTTGATACAGACCTGGGGAAAACGTCTTATGACCTAGAGCCAGAATTTGTCAACAGCTATGAGATTGGTCTCAGCGGTAGATACGGAGCGCTGCGTTATTCACTGGCAGTGTTTCATAACGAAATCAAGGACATGATCGCTGAAGTCATTAAGAAGAAGGGTCAGACAGATTCCTTCTACACCTTTGAAAACATCAGCGATGCCACCACCACTGGCTTGGAACTAAGCCTTGGGTATGATTTTACTTCCGGGCTGGGGCTGGGGCTGAGCTGGACAGAGTTGGACACCGAGAACGACCAGACCGGTAAAGACCTGGAGTTCAACCCTGAGCGCCAGATAAGTGCAACTTTGAGCTACACCAACATGGCTTATCATGTCTGGATAAGCGGCAAGCACATCGGTGAACAATACGTTACCACAGCGTCAGGCAACACGGCGTCTAGCTACTTTTTAACCGATGTGGGAGGCACCCTTTTCTTTGGCCCTGAAGGTTGCATGGAGCTCTACGGCGGAGTCAACAACATCCTAGACAGGAAGGTTGACAAATTGCTGGGCTCCAACGTTGGACCTTACTATCACGTCGGGCTACGCTACAACTTTTAAGCGAATCAACAGACGTTCAATGTCTCAACCAGATGGCGAGCCAACGGATTATTTCGTCGGCTCGCTTTAGTCGTCTGCCTCTTCATTAAATGCTGAAGGGTGGCAGCGCTGACTCCCTTTCTTTTATTTGGAACGAATCCGTAAGGAGCACAGTTTATATGCAATTTATCACGGTAGCAGGCCCCCCTTCCTCAGGGAAAACCTTAGTGTTGATGCATCTAGTCAAGCTATTGCAGCAAGACAATATTCGCGTTGCCATTGGCAAAATCGATTGTCATCAAACCAGCGACGGACTTTTCTTTAAAGAGCGCCTCAATATTCCCGTTGTGGTTGGGATCAGTGACTATGTCTGCCCTGATCACTACGGCGCAGTAAACGCGGAAGAAATTTTTTCCTTTGGGGAGCAACACGGCGCAGATATCACAATCGTTGAGACAGCCGGGCTGTGCCACCGTTGTGCCCCTGCCATTCAGGAGTGTATGGCAATCGCAGTGGTGGATTGCGTTAGCGGCATCGACACACCGCGCAAAATTGGCCCCATGTTAACTACGGCAGATGTAGTGGTCGTGACCAAAGGGGATATGGTTTCACAGGCTGAAAGGGAAGTGTTCCGCAGCAACATCTGCGAAGTCAACTCTGCTGCGAAAATAATTGAACTCAACGGGTTGACCGGTATGGGGGCGCTGAGCCTGAAACGACTGGTCCTCAATGCACCCT
>CAYPNO010000129.1:0-6764 GCA_964411865.1 uncultured Desulfuromonas sp.
GACCCAACCAGAAGTAGAACGCGGCCTGAGGTTCTTCAATCAGACGCACATGGGGTGGATACCCTGCTTGTTGTGCTGCTTTGAGGGTTAACTCCTGCGCTGCTTCGTTAAACGATGCTGGAACTGTAATGACTATGTGCTGATGTTCAAACCGGCAGCTATCATCTTCTGCCGCCATGTTTTTGTCCCATACGGCGCGCAACCAACGCAGATACAGGGCGCTCGCTGCTACTGGAGATAGGCGTTTTTCGGAGGAGATCTCCTCCGACTGCCACGGCAGAATGTTCCCGGTGCGATCTACGTCAGCATGGCACAGCCACGATTTGGCTGAATGGATAACGCGCCCCGGGTTGAATGCAAGTTGCTGGCGCGCATACGCGCCGGGGAGCCAATCAGATTCCAGCGGCGGGATTCCATGCTCGGTTGTGAACGCGGAGCTTTGCTGTGTGGCTGCTGGGAGAAAGGCAAACGAAGGCAGCTGCGACCCAGTGCGGACACTGGTATCGCTGTCCTGTTGAGGGATAGAGAGAACCTGTGAGCCTTTATCCGGTTGACGTCGATCCACGTAGGAGAGGGCACAGTTGGTGGTTCCCAAGTCGATGCCGATAAAATAGCGATTCTGGGGTTGCGTAGATGTTTTTGTGGGTGCTGATATAGACATGAGGTTACTCTTGGGCCCGCAGGTTGAATTCAATTTTCCAGCGGCGACCGCTGGGCTGGTGCTCCATCCATAGTTCAAGGGTCCCAAGTTCAGTTATTCGGCTTAAGAGTTGAACCGGAAGGCGCTGGTGTTCATCTGCTTCGAGGGTGACTTCGAGCCGCGCTGTTTCGTCCAATTCCGTTACCGCCGCAACCTCTGTCCCTATTTCATCCCCACCGCGAGAGGATGAGCTAAAGAAGCGGAACTCAGCAATCTGCCCAGTCATCAGGCCAAACTCACGCCCTTCGAGCAGATGTTCTGTCCCCTCTTCCATCCCCTGCGGGACAATACATACTCCCTTCAGGCGTGGTTTCAGCCCCGGCACCGCAGGCATGGAACTTTGCAGCCCAAGGTAGTACGAGCGTGCGGTTCCGGCTTTGATCCGGATGCCCACGCCGCTTGCCACGGTACGCCCATATCCGGCGGCACCGCATGCAACCGCCAATTCTGGAGTTTCGTTGCTGAGCTGGCGTAAGGGGCGGTCAGGACAGAATCCTTGGATCAGGGCAAGGATGCGCTCACGGATAAGATCAGCCTTGAAAATTCCCCCGTTGAAGAGGATTGCACTTGGGAAGATAAACGGAGTGCCCATCGCATCGTTGTGGCGGCACAGCTGTAGCTCCACCTCCGTTTTAATCTCAGAATCAATGTTATTCGCACTGTTGACCAAAAACTGGGCCAGGTGTTTGCTAATGACCGGATCGGCGGTGTAGTTAAGCCCTACCTCCTGTAGTCCAGCAGCGTTCTCTTCCGGTCTGGAGTCAATGTTACACAAGGGGAGAAACCCGTTTAAGATGATGTTCTGGATGTGTTCGCGCTGTAGTTGAGTTGAGCGGCTGCGAGCGAACAGGCTCGCACCCCGGCTCGCCACCGCGATGGGATAGCTGCGTAGTTCCGGATCTGTGAGGAGGGCTTCTTTGCCTTGGCGGCAGGCGTGGATCAGGGCGAGAAACTGAGCTGTGTCAAGCGGTTTGCCATGTTCTTCGAGCTCAGCCTGCAGGGTGTAGGCTAAAGCTAGGTCCATGTTATCGCCACCAAGGAGCAGGTGGTCACCAACGCTGATGCGCTCCAGGTGCAACTGTGCATTTTTTGCAGTGACGGCAATCAGACTAAAGTCAGCGGTGCCGCCACCGATGTCGCACACCAAAATCACATCTCCAGCGCTGACTTGCGTGCGCCAGGTTTCGGCGTTGCTGTCGAGCCAGTGATAAAAAGCGGCCTGCTGTTCTTCGAGCAAGGTCACTTCGCCCCAGCCTGCTTCTTGGGCAGCTTCGGCGGTAAGCAGACGCGCGACTTCATCAAAAGACGCTGGAACCGTCAGGGTGATCTGGCATTGGGCTAGATCGAACTCTGTGCCTTCTTGACGCATGTGCTCTTCAAGGTTGTGGCGCAGATATTCCAGATACAGTGTTTGCGCCTTTAGCGGAGATATCTTGCGTTCTTCCAGCGTAGACCGCCACGGCAATATGTTTTCGTATGGATCGTTATGGGGATTGCATAACCATGATTTGGCTGAGGTGACCAGACGCTCCGGTATTTCAGTGCCGTGTTCGCGTGCAAACACGCCAATCCACAAGGATTGATCCTGTTGCCAGGGGATTTGCGGCAGTTGCTGTTGCTCCTGCTCGGTGGCCAAATAAATGCAGGATGGAAGTACGTTGTTTGATCCTATCCCCTTGCGGCTGACCACCTGAGTTATATTGACGCTGGAAGCGGATGCCCCAGAGTCCATGGAAGCAATGGCTAAAGCCGAATTGGAGGTGCCTAAATCGATGCCTATAGCGTATTTGATTTTGGTTTCAGACATATCTTTGATTCTCTAGTCAGTTGTTTCAGGTTTCACTGATATTAGCGACTTGGGTCGATCTCCACCTCGGCTGGGGAGATTACATATTTATCGCTGCCGGTTAGATCCGCACTGCTCACCTGAGGGAGGTTCACGCTATGGGTAACCCATCCGCGATGGAGCAGGGTCCCTGTATAGGGAGGATGCTCCGGAACGCTACCGATGAGACGATAGGCGAAGCTGTCGTATCCTTGCGCCAAGGTGATGTTTTCCTCTTCGGCACCGTCGTGGAGGGGTTCGATGCGGAAAAACTCAGATATCACTTCCTGACATCCTTGGTGTACGATGCGCGCCGCTGCGCCTACCTGCTCATCGGCGTAGGGGGTCATATCGTCCATGATAAAATCGACTAGACGCCCTTTCTCCTGGAGCCGCCCTAGAAATTGTAGCACTGCCGCATCTTGGAGTTGGCGCGGATTATGTTGTAGCGCCGCCGCGCACGGAGCAACATTGTCAGTCGAGGGTGCAGTTTCCCCTTTTTCTTTGGCTGCTTTGCGGCTCAGTTCTATAAGTTGCCAGAGCAGCAAGGCGATGGGGAGGGCAAGGGCTGCCCATTCAAGTTTTTGTACCAGATCTTCTGGAACAGGGCTGTAAAACAGAGTGCTTACAATGCCGATGGTCAGTAGGGTCAGGGTAATAGCCATGAAGTTCACTCCTTGTGACTTGTTGTGCTGGTAAATTACGCCGATAGCGTGAAACAGGTTGAATGCAGCATGAAAACCTCAAACTCAGTAGGTCCATGTTTGATTATATTCAAGCCTTATGCGTACTTAGAGGGATTTTGCTCCTAGCCAGGAAGTGCGTGCGGAGATTTTTTACCCTCCTTAAGTTTTAAACGCCATACTATAGCATTGTCGGCTTTTGTTGTCGCGCGTGATGTGTCGTTGTCTTCACAGTGGCCCCCTCATTGGAAGCCTTGCCGAGTCTTAAAGGTTGAGAAGTAGAGGGGTAAGTCAAGAATTGGAGCGATTGAAAGTGTGTAGGTGTCGTTGGCAATCGTGCTCGACAAGGTTCGGCAACTGTACTAATATTGTTGCGAGTTCCGTAGTAGTTTCTGGCATAGATTTTCAAGTCAAAGTGATGTAATTTGCTGCGCTTAGGAGGCTAACGTCAGTACCCTGAAAGCAGGATCTTGATGCAGATACACCAGTATTTGTATTAAATATTTGCATGTATGCGTTAACGCGAGGGCAGGAAAGTTGGTGCTGCGATAATGAAATCGGTAACAAGACATATAGCGTTGCTGGGGTCAGAAACTATGTATTTTTTTGCATGGTACGGCCGGCTGGGGTTGTTTCTTTTGACCAGCGTATTTGCGTTGCTGCGCCCCCCCTATAAAATAATGCCGGTTATACGACAAGTTCATTTTATCGGAGCTAACTCGCTCTATGTCATTGTGTTTACCGGGCTATTTACTGGGATGGTGCTTGGTTTGCAGGGGTATTACACCTTAAATAAGTTTGGTTCCGTTGGTTTTTTAGGCGCTGCGGTAGCCATTAGCCTTATTCGGGAACTGGGGCCAGTTTTGGCGGCGTTGATGGTTATTGGACGTGCCGGCTCTGCTATTTGCGCCGAGATAGGAATTATGCGCAACAGCGAGCAGATCGACGCGCTGGAATGTATGGCCATTGATCCTTTTCGTTTCCTCATTGCCCCTAAATTGCTGGCGGCGTTGATATCCATGCCGCTGCTGGTATGTATATTCGATGTAGTTGGAATTTTCGGTGGGTATCTTGTCGGAGTACATTTGTTTGATGTCGGCGCCGGTGCCTATTTTCAGGGGATGTACCAGAATGTTGTGTGGTTGGATCTGGAGATGGGATTTGTGAAGTCGTTTGTGTTCGGACTCCTGATGGTGTGGATCTCCTCGGCACGGGGTTTTTATCTGCACCTGGAACGTGATGGGGGATTTGGGGCCGAAGGGGTGAGTCGTACCACAACCAAGGCTGTGGTTATGGCCTCGGTCGCGGTGCTCGTATTCGATTACCTAGTGAGTGCCATCATGCTCTGATACTTAAGTGGCATTAACGCAAATTTAGGTCGAGCGGTTTGCTGTAGAGGGAGTTCTTAGGTGAAGCCAGATAAAGAGATTGTCATTGAGCTCAAGAATGTACACAAAGCCTTTGGCGCACAAAAGGTGCTCGACGGGGTGAATCTACAGATCCCTGCCGGTACCACCACCGTGATTGTCGGAGCTAGCGGACAGGGGAAGAGTGTTATCCTGAAGCATATGCTCGGTCTGCTCAAGCCTGACAGTGGGCAAGTGCAGGTATTTGGCCATGATCTCGCCCAATGTAACAAAGCAGATATGCAGCGAATCCGTAGTTCGTTCGGGGTGCTGTTTCAAAATATCGCGCTATTTGATTCCATGAATGTGTATGACAACGTGGCCCTACCGCTGCGCGAGCGCACAGATAGCAACGCAAAGCAGGTAAGAATCGCGGTGGAAGAGAAGTTGGCGCTGATGGGATTGGAGGGTCAGGAAGATAAGTTTCCTGCCCAACTCAGTGGTGGGATGAAAAAACGGGTCGGTCTGGCTCGCGCCCTGATGCTCGCTCCAAAGGTGGTATTTTTCGATGAGCCTACTACGGGGTTAGATGTCAATAAGAGCAACGAAATATATCGGTTGTTTTATCGCACCCAGCAGCAGTTGAATTATACGGCGGTAATAGTCAGTCACGATGTTCCCAAAATATTTAAGCTTTCAGATTATGTAGCCCTGATGGCGGACTCGCGCTTGCACGGACCCTTGTCACCAGAGGTTTTTCAATTGTCAGACAATCCTTTGATTCGAGCCTTTGTGCTCGAAACCATGGGGCCGATATATAGCAGTGAAACGGAGGAGTCTCTTTTTTATGAAACGCTTTAACTTAGAGGTAGTTGTCGGCCTATTTATGTTGATTGGCTTTGCCTGCTTCGTCTTTTTGTCCATCAAGCTAGGCGACGTCAAGATATTCAATGATAGAACCTACACCGTCAATGCCCGCTTTGGTTCAGTTGCTGGTCTGAAAAAGGGAGCAGCTGTAGATATTGCTGGGGTAAGTATTGGCAAAGTTGCCGAAATTGTTCTGAACCGTGAGACCTATGAGGCGATGGTGACCATGCACATCAAGCCGGAGGTCAACTTGCAGGAAGATTGTATCGCTTCGATTCGTACAGCAGGTATTATTGGGGATCGCTATATCAGTATTTTACCGGGGGGGTCCTTTGACTTGATCGCAGACGGCGGCGAAATATACGAAACGGAATCGGCGATTAACTTTGAGGAATTGCTGAGTAAATACATCTTTGAAAATTAGATATATTCCTTCAATCTAGAAGGGTGGATTATGTTTTTAACCGGTATATGTAAGAATGTCCGCTTCAACTACAAAATTAGGCTGATGAGTGTCTCTACGGTGTGGTTAGCGGTGATTCTTTCCCTAGCTGCGCCGGCGCTTACGGCCCAAAGCTCAGATATCGAAGGAACTCCAGTAGCTGAGTATGGCGCAGAAGGGATAGGTAATGCTGAAATAGATACCAAAACTCTTTACGCAGATGATCTGTTTAGTGATGATTTATATGCGGACGCTGGCTGGGACGAGGAGATATCTGACCCGCTAGAATCGGTAAACCGGGCGGTTTTTTGGTTTAATGATAAATATTACTTTTATCTTGTAAAGCCGGTGGCGCGGGTATTTCGTGTTGTTCCAACTCCAGTTCGATCTGGCCTAAGTCGTATGTTCGATAATCTGAAAGCGCCATTGCGCGCGGTAAGTAGCCTGCTGCAGCTTAAGTTTACTCAGAGTGGAGTTGAGGTGTTCCGCTTGCTCATTAACACCACCGTCGGAGTCGGTGGGTTTTATGATCCGGCCAAAAACTGGTGGGATCTTACCAAGCAGAACGAAGACTTTGGGCAGGTGCTTGGGCATTATGGTGTGGGGAGTGGCTGGTATTTAGTCTTGCCGCTGCTGGGCCAAGCTAATGTGCGTGACGGTCTGGCCGCGATTCCGGAGTTTTATGTCGATCCGCTGTATTGGGCGCTGCATCGCGATGGGCATCTAGTCGCCATTGGCGCTAGTGGAATTAATACCTTGTCTCTAGATAAAGATACCTATGAAAGTATAGTAACTGAACAGCTGGATCCATATCTGTTTGTTCGCGATTCATATCTGCAGTACCGTGCGGGTTTGGTGGCAGAATAAACCTCGTTAAGTGGTCGGTTGTGTGTCTAAATGT
>CAYPNO010000130.1:0-6739 GCA_964411865.1 uncultured Desulfuromonas sp.
TGAAAGCCAGACTCAGAAGTTCCGGGGTGCGGAACAGGCGCATCTTGGCTAGGACTGACTCGGATGCCGCCAGCACGAAGCCGAGTCCCATCAGTTTTACTCCCAGAGTCAATAATCCTATGGTGATGGCTGTCGGTTCCAGGTGCAGAGCGGTACCCCAGGGGAGGAACAGATTGCAGATTAAAACCCCGAATATCAGCATTTTCAGCATCGAAGCCCATTCGAGTAGGGCAAGATGGCGTCCGCTGTACTCCAAAATCATAGCCTCGTGTACCATGGTGAGTTCTAGGTGGGTGGCCGGGTTATCTATGGGGATGCGACCACATTCGGCGACTGCTACCAACAACAGGCTCATGCCGGCAAAAATAAACGAAGGGTAGATTTGGAACGGCTGGGTTAGGGTGTGGTGCACCATGGCATCCAGGTTGGTGCTGGTAAAAGTCATGGCGAGAGTGAAAATAGCTAACAACATGGCCGGTTCTGTCAGGGATGAAATAGTTACCTCACGCGAAGCGCCCATCCCTCCAAAAGCGGTGCCTAGATCCATCCCCGCCAGACATAAAAAAAAGCGTGCCAAAGCAAAAAACCCCACCATGACAATGACATCAGCAATGACAGCTGTGGGTAGACCCACTGCAAAGGCAGGCACAATTGAGCTGGCCAGTACAGTCACACTGAATACCAGATACGGTGTGGCACGAAAAAGCGGAGAAGCTTGCTGCGCCATAACCACTTCTTTGCGAAATAACTTGGCCAGATCGCGGTAGGGCTGCCATGGAACAGGTCCGCGCCGATTCTGAAATTTGCACTTCACCCATTTGATCCAGCCACTCAGCAACGGCGCAAGCAAGACCAGTAGTGCTGTCTGCCCTAGGGCAAGAATCCAACCGCTCACATTCATATGACTATCCACAACATAATGATGAGAGTAAAAAAGGAATACGCCAGGTAGGTGCGGATATTTCCACCTTGAATCTTGGTGACCATTTTCGCACTGCGTTGGACCAATCTGCCTAGAGGTAGATAGAGTTTCTCCCATGCCCAGTCACCGACGTGCACGGAGTAACGTCCCCCTTCAGCAGCGGGTGTGGGAGGATCAATCCTTTCATCTATAGACCAAATTGGACGAAAAATACGCCGAATCGGTTGGGAAAAGCTTGTGGCCGTGTATTGATTACGCGTATTCAGGGAACCAAAACCGCAATCCCACTTGGGGCTGTAACGCACCGGAGTTTTTCGCCGCCGTGGATGTAACAATAGATAGGCTCCAGCCCAGGCAATGCCTATACCAAACAAGACTAGGGGGGCGCCATATGAGGATGCGCGTGCCGAAATGGGGGTGAGCCACAACCATCCACCGGCCTCAACCTGACTCAGGCCGATGCCCAGCAGGTCAGTGGGGATGGTTTGCATACTGTTGATAGCAGCGCTGGGGAAAATCCCCAGCAGCAGACAACCTGACGCCAGTAATACTTGACTTGCACGCATGCCAAAAGAGACTTCGTGTGCCTGTAACGTATCCTGATGGCGCGCCTGTCCTAGAAATGCGATACCAAACACCTTGACAAAACAGGTGGCAGCCAGAGCCCCGGTAAGGGCCAGAGATGCGGCAGCTACCGCAATGATGGATTTGGTGACTCCACTATCCAGTACTGTGCCCTGCAGGGCGGTCTGGAATGTGAGCCATTCGGAGACAAAACCATTAAATGGAGGCAATGCAGAAATGCTGATGCAGCCCACCAGAAAGCAAATGGCCGTTATAGGCATGAGGCGCATCAGGCCACCCATACGATTTAAATCATGCTGGCCGCTTTGGTTGATGAGTTCGCCTGCTCCCAAAAATAGAAGGCTTTTGAACAGGGCGTGGTTCATACAATGATATAGTGCTGCTACCAGACCCAGCGCGGCGAGTACAGGGTTTCCGTTACTGGCAAACAGTACCGATAAACCCAGACCCATGTAGATAATGCCAATGTTTTCTACACTGGAGTATGCCAGCAGACGTTTTAAGTCTTGCTGCATCAAGGCATAGAGTATGCCCAGTAACGCTGATGCACACCCGACTAGCAGAATAATAACTCCCCACTGCCAGTGGAAGGTGCCAAGCAGACCGTAGCAGAAACGGATAAAACCATAGACTGCTACCTTTAACATCACGCCCGACATCAGCGCTGAGATATGCGAAGGCGCTACTGGATGTGCCTGGGGTAGCCACACATGCAGGGGGACAATACCCGCTTTCATGCCAAAACCGATAAACGCCAAAGCAAAAGCGATGTGTTGCCAGTGTTCCGGCAGGGTTGCGGCCTGCATGTCAGCGAAAGAAAACCCAGTGCCAAAGCCGGCTAGGACGCCGTAACCCAACAGGATGAACAGCCCTCCGGCTTGCGCCATGAGCAGATAAATAAACGCGGCTGCCACATTTTCTTTCTTGTGATGGTCATGGGCTACTAAAAAGTAGCTTGCGACCGACATCAACTCCCATGCAACCATGAACGAGAACGCATCGGCTGCTAGGACAACTAAATACATCCCCGCTATAAATAGGCCGGTAAAAAAGGCCAGAGTGCGCGCCGCTACAGAATCATTGACACTGCCTATGATATAGCTCGGCCCAAACAGCGAGATGATAGCAGTGACCCCTCCGATAAGCAGGAGGAAGAAGCCAGCCAATGGATCGAGGTGTTGATGGCTGTTAAGCCATGGTAGACCAATGGGCAAAATAAGATTTTGATTGCAATCCGTAAGCATCCCCATACATCCGCTCGCAGTTGTGGCTAGACCGGATAAGCCCAACAGGGAAAATGCCATACGTGCTCCGGCGCTTATGCTACGAACGGGTAGCGATATAACCGCCGCCAGTAAAGCCAAAAGCACTCCAAAGTGAGCTAGATGTAAATACATGAGGCACATTCCTGCAGATTGAGGATTTTAAATACTAATGATGCACGGAAATAAGATTTTTCTCAGCGGTGTGTATAGCTTCAATAACTTCATCGCGTCCTGGCTGAGAGCTTATCATCTGTCTGAGCGTGGGATCGCGCAGCACCAGGTGCAACATCGATAACAGATGCAGCTGAACGCGCAACGATGGAGACACCACAATAATCAACGTATGAACCGGCTTGCCATCCAGGGCGGAAAACTCAACGGGGTGCTCCAAAAAGCATATATTGACTTTGGCGCGAAGAAGGTGCTCCAGGATAGCATTGCGTGGATGGGGCAGGGCGATGCCATCTCCTATGCCGGTAGAGGAAAGTTCTTCACGAATGAGTAGCATCCGTTTAAGTATTTTTAAATCTATCTCGTCGGGCATGCGTAGATGATTAACTGCATCAGCCAGTACTTCATCCCGATTGTTGCCTGCCACTCTGTAAATAATCCCTCCTGCGCGAATTGAATCAGCCAGACTCGGCAGGGGCTCTTTTTCACCTTGCGTAATTTCAAAGGGTTCTTCAATGACATTGCGCCGTTTGGAAGTAGCCCAATCCAGTAATTCTGCGCGCTTGAATCTGTAGCTTCCATGGACTTTATAGGTTGGAACTAGGCTGCGCTTGATCCAGCGATATACTGTTTTTTCTGATACAGACAGCAGCTTGGCAGTCTCCTTAACATTAACGTACATATCTATCCGATCTTATAGTCTATTAAAACTCCTGAGATTGGCTGTATCAGTCGTATGTCGCTCTCACCCATCCAATTTAGTCAGATATCTCAGACTTCGATTTTGCGTGATTTATACCGCCAAACCATCCCTGTTCCCATATATCTCTTATTTTGTCAAATTAGGATATTGATTGACATGTATATACCTTAGTAGCATTTTTACTTTGGTGTCAAATGGTAAATTTAAATCTGTAAACTCCGCCGGAATGAGGACCTGGCAACGCTAAACCGCCACATCCGCCCGGTCAAATAGCTATGATATAGTTTAAGTGTCTGTTTCTGTTGAATGGGTAAAAAATGGGAACGAAAAATATCTAAAGGTTTTGTTGTTGATAACAGGGAGATTGATTATGCATGTTTTTGGACCGGTACCATCTCGGCGTCTGGGGCGCAGTTTGGGGATCAATAATATTCCCCCCAAATATTGCAGTTATGCGTGTGTGTATTGTCAACTGGGCAGGGCACTCAGCCTCACCTCCACCCCTGCGACCTTTTACTCTCCAGCAAAACTGGTGGATGAAGTTACTTGTGTTTTGGAACGTTTACGTAATGTGGGGGAAGAAATTGACTATCTTACCCTTGTTGCGGATGGGGAACCTACTCTGGATAATCACCTAGACGAACTGCTTTCCCGCTTGCGTCATTTCAATATTCCCATCGCAGTTATAACTAATGCAACGTTGTTACATTTGCCAGAGGTACGTAAGGCGCTGCTTAGTGCCGATTGGGTGTCTGTGAAAGTCGATAGTGTTACTGAGGAGGTCTGGCGTAGGATTGATCGCCCCGCCAAGAACATGATCCTTGAAACCATTCTTGCCGGAATCGAGCTTTTTGCGGCAAATTTCAAGGGGGAGTTGGTTACTGAAACCATGTTGGTTGATGGGATAAATACTTCCGCAAAAGAACTCGAAAAAACAAGTGTTTATATTGGCAAACTTAACCCTGATTGTGCCTATTTGAGTGCGCCCGTGCGCCCTCCAGCGGAGGAATGGATCGAGATTCCCGAAGCTGCGGTGCTTAACCGCGCATATCAGCTTTTTTCCCACTCTCTAAAACACGTGGAATTTCTGCTTGGTTATGAAGGTAATGCTTTTGCCAATACCGGCGACCCCCTTGAAGATATTCTAAGCATTACCGCAGTCCATCCCATGCGTGAAGATGCACTTAAGGAGTTTTTGGGGCGTCAGGGGGTGGGTTTTGATTGTGTACATAAGCTGGTGCAACAAAACTTATTGAAGTGTTCAACCTATGCAGGAAGGCGATTCTATGTACGCGCATTGCGCCGGAATTGAGCAGGCCTAGTTATCCATTGAAGTATTAATTTTCAGACAAATAAGCTCGCGCAACACAATTGGCATCAATAATGTAGTAAATGCAATCGTGTTAATGTGTTTGCATGCTATATTGTGTGAAAAAGTATCCTCTTTTTTGGTGTTTGCCGAGTAGATGTAGTCTTGCTTTCACGGTAGAAGCTGCATCCTAGAAGATACTTTCTCTTTATGAAAGATTTGGTTATATTTGCATCGTGAACGATTTCACCAACCTCAATGTTTGGGGGAGGTCTTTTATGTCTATTTAGTCAAATTGGTGTAAGTTAATAGGGTTGGATGCTTTGAGTCTACTTTACTGCACGCTGGTATTTCTGGGGATGATTTCTTTACTGTGTGCGCTGTGGGCTGTTGCTAGAATTCAGAAGATGTTACCTCATGCAGGGTTGGCTAAGGCGTGGCATGTGTTATCCGGGTTTATTTTATTGTTTATATTCAGCTATCTTTTCTACCTGATAGTTTTGTGTAAAGCCAGTACACCAGTTGAGGCGGTAACTGTACCTGAGGCTTTTGTGCCGTTTGTATTCTTCACCGGTGGACTCTTTGTTTTTATAGTGTGTGTGTTGTTCAATACCACTGCCGAGAAGTTGGTTCAGCTTAATCGATTAGAGTGTGAGAGTATTACCGATCCCCTGACTGGTACATACAACCGGCGCCATATGCAACACAGCCTTGAACGTGAGGCGGCACTGGCGCGGCGTAACAAAACTCCCCTATCTATTCTTTTGATAGATCTGGATCATTTTAAAGCAGTAAACGATACATATGGGCATTTGTGTGGTGATAATGTCCTGCGCCAGACAGCAAATACCATCGGTTCTATGGCTAAACGTGAAATAGATATGGTGTTTAGATATGGCGGTGAGGAGTTTTTGGTGATGTTGCCGCAGACCCCGCTCTTGACAGCAGTAACTGTGGCTGAATCTATAAGGAGTAAAATTGAACAGACTCACTATAAGATTGGGTGCAGCGACCAGGCTCTTGAAGTGCGCTGCAGCGTTAGTATCGGAGTTGGTGAGTATAAGAATCAGGAGGTAGAAGATATTATGCTATGTCTAGAGCGGGTGGATAATAAGCTGTATCAAGCAAAGGAGGAGGGGAGAAATAAAGTAGTATGGTAACGATTTTCAGGTTTCAATTCCCAGGCGCTTCATTTTTTCCACCAAGGTTGTACGTTTGATGTTGAGTAGAACGGCAGCTTTAGACTTAACTCCAGCGCTAATATCCAACGCCTGCCTTATCCAGTCAGATTCAAGCTGTTGGATTTGGGATGGCATATCCAGTCCGGTGCTTGGCAGGGTTGCGACCACTCGGAAGAGGGGCTTGTTAATTCCGGATATGTGGGTAGGCAGGTCTTTAATACCTATTCTGGTGCTATCACACAGCGCAGCAGTACGTTCAATGATATTCTCCAGTTCTCGCACATTCCCAGGCCAGTTGTAGTGCTCCAGTACCGCGAACACCTCGTCGTCAAATACAAGAGGATTGCATTTTAGGTTTTTGCTGCTTTTTTTGAGGAAATGACGCGCCAAGATAGAAATATCTTCCTTGCGCTCGCGCAGAGAGGGTAGGTCTATGGGGATTACATTGAGGCGATAGAATAAATCTTCCCGAAAGGTTCCATTTGCGATCAACTTTTCTAAGTTGGTGTTTGTAGCTGAAATAATTCTTATATCCAACTTTATCGAATGATTGGCTCCAATCGGTTCCACCTCATATTCCTGTAAAACCCGTAGTAGTTTTAA
>CAYPNO010000131.1:0-6719 GCA_964411865.1 uncultured Desulfuromonas sp.
GGTGAGTTTATAGAGTTGGAGGGTGCAACCAACTCATTTGTGTACATTTCTATTTATTAACATTGAACCTGGAAACCAAAGTGTGTTTCCGCTTGAATCCATAACACCAGTCAGAGAATAGAATGTTTCTAAATAGTTGAATGAATCAACACCATCAATGACAAATTGTCTTCCATCAACCAAATCATCCCAATCTTCAAAATTTGCATAATCCGTTTCACCATCAATCTTCTCAACTCTTGGCCAGTCTATCATTGATTCAAAATCACCATCAAGTGAAACAATCATTCCAAGAGAAAACTTCACTTCAGCATCAGAAACTTTGATGATGCAATCATTTGGCCAAAATATTTGTCTTCCTTCACACTGACAGTTCTCAAGAATTGTGTATTTTGAAGTCTGGAAAAGAACTTTCTGTTTTGTCTTGACATACTTGCACTCTTCTCTCCATGGAAGAAGTATCTTATATCCTTTGTCATAATACACAGGAGTTTCAAGTGGCTCTTCAACTCTGACAACTGCTCCCATTGGTAAAAGAGTTGATTTCTTTGAGTTAGTTTTGGCATAACTGTCATACCAATCATCATTCCATTTGTATCCACTATAAACTTTCAGCACAACCTTACACATTGGAGCTTCATCAATTTTATCAACCATTCTTGAGACATAATTGATTGTCTCAAAATATTCATGAATCACAAGATGTTCATGAGCTGTGTGTTCATTGTAGTATCCAGTTGCAACATTGATTGAAGGAATCAAAAAGTGTTCTGAGAGTGTCTGAATGTCTGAGAATGTTCCCCAGTCTTCCTTCCAACCAAATGTATCAACCCAGTCTTTCATCTCTTTTGGGTTAGTGACATAGTCAACATAATGTCGTGTTCCTTTTCTATCAATTTCAATGAACATCTTGCAATCATCAAACTCATTCTCGAGACCTTTGTCTTTGTATTGTTTGACAAATGCTGATGCTCCAAGACAACCAACTTCTTCATAGTTTGTGAACAGCATGCCACAGGTCTCAAACTTCTGATAGATTTCTGAGATGGCAACAACACCAGCTCTGTCATCCGCTCCAAGACATCCAGAAACTAAATCTCTGTTTCTTATGATAGTCTTGTTATTGCCGTAAACTGGTTCTGTTGTTCTTTTTGTTATCACTGGTGTATTTGTCTTATAGTAGACATATTGTCTTTGTCCAGTGTCTTTTACAGTATCTATGTGAGCAACAAGAACAACCTTTGGTTTGTTTCCACTTCTTGGTTGAAAATACCAGAAGTTATCATTATCTGTTGCTTTCAGATTCTTCTGCTTTGACAGAATCTTGCCAATGTCCTCAGTTGATGCTCTGAGAAAAGAAGCAAGTTTCTTTATGATTTTCTCTTGGTCATACATTAGACACTCCTTGGGATACCAATCTGAATTATCTTCTCAGAATTGTTGAACACCAAATAAATGTTTTCTGATGATTTGATTCTTGTTATGAACTCTGAAGATTCAACATCTGATTTCAACACATCTGAAAACTTGTTTGTTCCACATGGATATATGAAGTCTGGATATTCAATAGGAATGAACAAATCAAGAAAATTCCTGTATGTTCTGTTGATTTTGAGTTTGTTACCATTCCAGTTTGCTTTCTTGTATGCTTCCCAATCTGCTTTTTGTTTCTCATCAAGCTCTTTGATTTTGAAGTTGACAGAGTTGAAAAGTGGACACTCTTCAAATGCCATCTTGCTTCCATTGTGACAGTTGAAAATTTCTTCTTTCAATCTTTCAACACCATTGTGAATGACAACGTGTCTTTTGTCAACAAGTTCAGAATCAATGAAATCAAGTTCACCCTTGTAGATGATTTTTCTTGAACTTTCTTTTCTAATTTCTGCATCATGATATCTTGATTTCACAAGACTCTTCTTGTCAAGGAACTGTTTGTACAAAGGAGACCATTTTTTATCATATCTGTCAATGATGTCACCCCATTTATTTGTGTAGTTGTAAATTGGGGGAGTTCCGCCAGTATCCTGACATCTTGCAATTTTTGTCTCTGGTTCTGAACCATATGACCTCAGTGTTCCATCAACGCCAATGTTCATCAGTGTGTCAAGATATGGGAAATGTTTGATTGTTCCAAGTTTGAAGTTGTCCTCTGAAAAGAAATTCCACTTCATGTTTGTCTCATAGGAAATGACACCTTCAACAGTGTCACCAGTTGGAGACTTGAATTCTTTTGTCTCTTCATAGTCTTGGTCAACCTTGTAGAACCATCCCTTTGCATGTGCATATTCTTTGAAAAGGTCAATATTCGCATCATCATGAACATAGATTCTATCCATGAATGTGATTCTCTCATCTGTTCCCTTTTCATTGTCATGAAAGTTTGCTCCTTCCCAAATGACAGCTCTTCCTTTGATTCCTCTTGTTCCATGGAGCACGAGAATCTTAGCTCCAATCTTTTCATACATTTCTATCAAATTCTGATAGTCTTTGTATCGCATACAAGAGTTGCCGAGACTTCCACCTGACTCTTTGTCATGATTTTTTGACAAATAGTAGTGACATACTCTGTTTGAGAGTTCAAATCCTTTGAAAAGTTCTTCACCACTTCCACCAAACAGAATTGGAACTTTGTTTCTGAGCACATCATCTTTGACATTTGGAAAGAACTTCCTGAGGATCTTTCCTGCCTTCGCTGTTGTTGCATACTTCTTTCTCAGGTCAAGATTGTAGAAATCTCCATTGAAGAGACTCTCTCTTTCTGACCTGATGTAAGAGATTTGCATTGGAATTGAGGAAAAATCAAAATGATTTATTCCTTCGATTTTGCTTGGTTCACCAAGTCCTAATGACTTGAGTTTTGTTTCAAGCGATTTTGAAACTTTCATTTTTACCTCTTTTTAAAATTAACAATCAACAGAAATCAAGTTTTTTCCAAAAATAATTTCATCAGCACTTTTTGGGTAATAATTCCAAACATCTACACCAACATTGTATCTGTTTGCAACAAATGGTTCAACATCTTTTGAATGAACGTGTCCGTGAAAATGATAGACTCCCTCATGAATGCCATCCCAGATTCTTTTTGGTTCATGTGAAAGGACAATCTTCTTGTCTGTGTCGGTGATGAACATCTCCTTCTCAACCTTGTCAAAACCAGCTTGAAGATAGTGAGTTGATGTTCTTCTGTCATGATTTCCTTTGAGGAGAATCTTTCTGCCTTTGAGTTTCTTGAGAAACAGTGCTGGTCTGTCAAAAGAAAAATCACCAAGATAATAAACTGTGTCATCATCTCCAACAACTTCATTCCATCTTTTAATCATGAAGACATTCATTTCATCTATGTCAAGAAATATTCTATTCTCATACTTGATTATGTTAGCATGAGAGAAGTGATGGTCTGCTGTGTAAAATATCATTCATCTATCCTCTTTAATTCCGAGAAATATGGGAAACCTGAGTGAACTCTTGTCATCTGTTAAACCCTGATATTTGATAGAAGCAATTTTACCAATTAACTCATCACCAAATGTTGCTCTTTGCTCATCTGTGAATCCAGACCCACATCTTGAATTGATTGTTCCAATCTCAAAGTTTTCACTCTCAAATGGATTGATGAGAACTTCTGTCTTGTGATTTCTGAGAATGAATCCACCAAGCATTCCTTCATACTTTCCTTCACCTGCAAATGTTCCAACAATCTCAAAATCATCTTCAGCAAAGAACTTCAGTTTCAGTAAGTCATTTGACCTTCCATAATGATAGAAATTTTTTGGATGTCTGAGCATTATACCTTCAAATCCGAGGTCAACAAATTCCTTGCATCTTTTGAACAATGCTTCTTTATTGTTTTCAACAAGTTCAGGTTTCAAAGGAGTAATGTAGTGACCCCACATCTCAAGGTGTTCAAGTGGTGAAAGAAAGAAGAAACGATTCATGTCAGCACTGTCAAGAACTTCAGCTTCATGACCAACAACAGCAAAGACATTATATGACAATTCTTTCTTTCTTGGGTCATGTTCATCTTCATTGACAGCAATGCTCTGAATCCTTTGGAAAGGAGTTTTGTGATGATAGAGTTCACCATCAACATATTTCATATTATACTTCTTGCAAAACACTGCAAGTTTCTCTTCTATGTGCTCAAATCCAACAAAGGTCTTATTGCTCCTTGTAAGAAGTTTTCCCTTGTCTGCATGAAATACAGCTCTCAAACCATCAAGTTTTGGAGTGACCCACCAGTGAGTTGTATCATACTTCTTTCCTGGGACATATTTGTTTGCAAGCTGACACTCAAACTTCACAACAAAAGGATGTCCGAAAAGTTTCTGATAGATTTTGTTGATTGAGTTCAACGAAAATCCGACTGCTGTCTTTCTGAGGATGATGTCAAGCAACTCACTTTCATCAGCTGTAAGTTGAAGTCCATTGAAAACTTCAATTGCATTGTTGCCAGAAAGTTTTCCATCTGCGAGTGCATTTAGAAACTCAGTTATGGAATAGTTGTTGAACTCTTCTCCATGAATTTCTGATGCCTTGTCAATCATCAGAGATGAGAAGTTGAAAGTGATGTCTGGGTCAACAATACACTTTAAAAGAGAGAGTTCTGTCACATCAGTATTTATAGAGAAGAACATTTTGATGAGTTCTTCCTTTGCTTTCTTGCCAGACTCAATCTGACAGGCTCTTATTAATTCAATTAATTTCATATTCTTCTCCTAAATATTCTTGAAGTTCTTGTTTTTCCTTTTCAATGTCCATTGCGTTGTCAGCATCACACTTTCCTGCAATACCCATCATCGCTATAAAAATGATGGCAAGCAAAATCGTTGTTGCTTTCTCTGTCAAATACATAACCAATCTCCACTTAAAAATTAACTAACTCACAAAAACAATATTAATGATATAAAAACATAAATCAAGTTTTTTTTCTTTAATCTTTTCAAAAATCAGGATAATCCTTTGATTTCTCTGGTTCTTTTTTGACTTCTTCCTTCTCCTTTTTCTTCTTTACTTTCTTTTCTTTCACTTCTCCACCAAGGAAATGTTCTGAGAATTCTTCAAGTTTGCCACAGATGTCAATCCTGTCAACATAGTCCTGTGCCTGAATCTTTGACACCTTGAAAAACTTCTGAACTTCCTCAACAAGATTGTCATCATTTTCTTTCTTCACTCTGATTCCATGATTCCTAATGAAGAGTTTTTTCTTTGGTAGATATTGTTCAAGTGTCATCATGACAACTTCAGGAGTCAAGTCTGCAACTGAATTAGCATAGTGACAAGCAAGAACTGAATCTGGATGAAATGACAGATACCTAATTATTGATTGAGGATAGCTGATGTCAAGAATCTTCTGAACAACTTTCTTCCCAACTCCTATTTCATTCAATGATGTTTTTGAACACTCACTCTCAACAAACTTCACATCTGAAAGATTCTCATAAATTTTTCCATCCTTTCCTTGAACACAATCTATCACACCAAAGAAGAAACCATCATTGTCAAGAATTGGTTTCAGTTTCTTCAGATGTGTGACAATTGCAATATTATCCATCAGTGTTGTCTTTTCTGGTTCCACATATTCATCAACTGGAATGTTGACATCATCAGTCAAAAAATCAAACATAGAACACCCTCTCTAAATAGTTATTGAATCTTTTCTTGAACTCTATATTTAACATCATTCCTGAGAATGTGTTTTTCTTTATGTATTCAACTATGTCATTTTCCTTCATATTGTATTTGACAACAAGGTCATTGACATCCTTTGCATGACTGAAATTTGAGTCCCAGAGGAACACAGAATATCTCTTGCCAACTTTCTGAATGTTTCTCTGAATGTATGTATTGAGATATTCATTATCAAATATGTATGTTGCAGTTGATTTTGAGATGTCAGAGATGTGATTGATTTTTGGATTGGTTGACAACATGGAAATGAAGTTTGAATTCTCAAGTGACAATTTGTCCATCATTCCCTCAAGAACAAACAACTCTGAATATTTGTTGATTCTATCCTCACCAAACATGAACTCTTTGTCAGATTCAAACAAGTTGAAGAATCTCATGCCACCAATTGTCTTCAACAGTCTCAATCCAAATCCAAGAGTGTTTCCATCAGTGTTGACAAATGGAACAAGAATTCCCTCAAACATGAAAGAGCTTGACTGAGAATATTTCTTTCTGTTAAAAACTTTGTTGTAGAATGTAAATGGGTTACCCGCAAAATAATATAGATTCTTGAAATGACATTTTGGAATCTTTCTATTGTTTAAATAAACAACTGCTGGATGGTTTTCATCAAGCAATGCTACATTTGTCAAGAACTTTGTGAAAACTGTTTCTGGGATGTGTTCCCTACTTGAGATGGTTATAGTCTTTGGTTCTTCCTTGAAAAAGGTAGAGATGAACTCCTTTCTCAAGTCTGTCAAATATTGTTGATAGATTGAGTAATTCAACTCTTTCAAGAATGATGAGAATCCATTGTTTGGTTCACAAACATGACCACACCTGTGACAATAGAAAAACGGTTTGTCATTGAGATTTAATATGAATGCCTGTCTGTGATTAGGTTTGTCTTTTGAACCACCACAGAAAGGACATCTGAATGCAAATCTTGTGCCTTCATCTTTGATGTTGTAAAGACCAAGTGAATGTATGTATTTATGATAATTCAAGAAAGACCTCAATAAACAAGTTCAAAAGTAATATTATCTATTTTA
>CAYPNO010000132.1:0-6718 GCA_964411865.1 uncultured Desulfuromonas sp.
CTCAAACAACATCCCGGGGGTAACAAAGGCCTTGAAGGAATCCTCTGTGCGCTTCGCTAGTTGAAGCAAGTCTTTGCCAAAATGGGGGACGCTGTTCAGAAAGTTTTCGGTTTCTCGTTTGAAGCGTACAAACAGGCGTGAAGTCATTTTACGACTTAAAAAAGATGACAGCGCGCCGACATTATTGGATATGGACATCTCATTATCATTGAGAATAATGATCATGTTTTTATCTAGATGCCCGGCATGGTTGAGGGCCTCAAAGGCTAGTCCGGCGGTAAGAGAACCGTCGCCTATAACTGCCGCTATTTTGTGGCTCTTGTGCTGCACATCTCGAGCGATTGCCATGCCGGTAGCGGCAGAGATTGAGGTGCTCGAATGCCCGACATCAAAGCAGTCATGTGGGCTCTCGCTTCGCTTCGGGAAGCCGCTTATACCGTGTAATTGACGTAGACTAGAAAAACTTATACGCCGCCCAGTAAGCAATTTATGTGCGTAGGCTTGATGCCCTACATCCCAGACAATTTTATCCACCGGAGAGTTGAGGACATAGTGCAGGGCGAGGGTGAGCTCCACCGTACCCAAAGAGCTTGCCAAGTGCCCGCCGGTTCGCGAAACGGTGTCTATAATCTGATGGCGCAGTTCAGCTGCCAACTGCTCTAATTCTGGGATAGAGAGTTGTTTGAGTACATCAGGTGATTCGATAGAGGCGAAAAGATTAGTCATGACATATATAATATACTTAATGATTCAGTATTGAGCCTTATAGCTTGCGGTTGATAATATACGCCGAAATCTGACGCAGAGGCTCTCCAGCAACTCCGAATGTGTCTAGTTGAGTGGTGGCCTGTGTATGAAGTTCTAGTAAGCGGCGGTGGGATTCTTCCACCCCGGCAACGGCTGGGTAGGTGGCTTTGCCACGCTGTTGGTCTCTACCCGTATCCTTGCCCAGTTGCTCTTGGCTTGACTCTATGTCTAGAAGGTCATCGGCTATTTGAAACGCAAGGCCCGCACTATGTCCGAAAGCTGTGATTTGTTCGAGTTGTTCAGGTTTTGCGCCACCACTTATGGCTCCGATCTGCAAAGATGCAAGAATTAGAGCCCCAGTTTTGTGCTTGTGAATAAAATCCACCCTCTCGATAGAGTTCCCTTGCCCTTCTGCTTCCATGTCAGCCACTTGCCCACCTACCATGCCGCCCCAAGAGGATGCGGTGGCCGCTATATTTATTATTTGCAGCTGGGTTTTGGCGTCAAGTGCCTCATCGGGTCGGGAGAGTATTTGAAAAGCCTCGGTCAGTAAGGCATCTCCAGCTAGAATCGCCATAGCTTCGCCATAGACTTTATGGTTAGTGGGGACTCCGCGCCTGAAGTTATCATCATCCATGGCGGGTAGATCGTCATGAATAAGGGAGTAGGTATGGATCATCTCCAAGGCACAGGCGGGTTTTATGGCAAGACTGATATCGCCACCTACCGCTTCGCATGCGGCGAGCATTAGAATCGGGCGTAAGCGTTTTCCACCAGCAAAGACTGAATAGCGCATAGCTTCGAGTAATTGCGCTGTTGGGCCATCACTTTTTGGCAGCAGAACCTGCAGGGCGTTTTCTATATCTTTTTGCCGCTTGAGTAGATAGGTCTGAAGATTCATCTTACTTGTTCCCTGAGTTGATCTAGAGAGATAGCTGTTGTGGTCATGGTGCCATCTGGCTCTTTCTGCAGCAGTTCAATTTTATTTTCAATCTTTTCAAGAGCTTTTTGGCATTGGGCTGCATTTTTAACCCCATTTTCGTACACTTTAAACGCCTCTTCAATGTTGAGCTCGTCATTTTCAATCTTGCGTACGCAAGATTCCAGTTCACTCAGGGCATCTTCAAATTTTAGCACTTTGGCCATTGGTAGTTCACCTCTGGTTTATATGTGATTCATTAAGTAAACAGCGCTCGCATTGAGCGTTGTTTACTGCTGGGGAAAGCACTGGCTAAACTAAACCATGGGCTTCCTAAGCGTTGTTGCGTGTATCTGCCGTTTTTTCCTGAAATTAGGAGGTCGGAATAGGATTGAGCATTATGTCAGGTCTAAATTGAGATAGTCAAGCAGGCAGCGCTGCAGCCGCGCTTTTATTCTACACGAGCCCATACCGTAGCATCGCTGAACCGTATTTTGATACGCTCGCCTGGCTCCAGCTCAGCAGCCGACGTTACAAGAGTAGAATCATGCTGCTTTTCAACCACAGCGAAGCCTCGTTTTAGAGTTTGTAGCGGTGACAGAGTTTCAAGCTCTCGAACACAGAGGTTAAGTTGGTGACGGCAGTTTTGAATTTTGAAGTTTATCCCTGCATCTAGTCGCTGGCGCAGATTCTTTAGTTCCTGTTTACGCCAGTGCAACTGTTGTTCCGGTGAACGTAGTCGGCATATAAGGGCACCAAGCGCGGAACGACTGCGCTCAAGTCTGTATTTTATGCAGCTATCTAAGCGGAGACGTAGTTGGTCTATGTGCTGTTCTATTTCATTCCGATTTTTAACTACAAGTTCAGCTGCGGCGCTTGGGGTGGGGGCACGAAGATCTGCAACAAAATCGGCGATGGTGTAATCCGTTTCGTGTCCAGTAGCGCTTATAACCGGAATCTGTGAATTGAAAATAGCCCTAGCAACATTTTCACTGTTAAATGCCTGCAGATCTTCCAGAGAGCCCCCCCCGCGCCCAACGATGAGAACATCTACGTAGCGTGAAGTGTTAAACTCTTCGATTGCGGAGACAATACTGGCGCTTGCTTCCGCCCCCTGCACTATGGTTGGGCGCAGCACAATGTGTAACCCCGTGGCCCTACGTTCCAGTATGTTTAGAATGTCGTGTATTGCGGCGCCAGTGGCAGAGGTTACAATGCCGATACTTTGAGGGTAGGGTGGCAGCACCGCCTTGCGTTCCGGAGCGAACAGGCCTTCTTGTTCTAGTCTGGTCTTAAGTTGTTCAAATGCAATTTGGAGCCCGCCAATCCCTTCTGGTTCGAGCTCTTCTACAATCAACTGCAAGTCTCCTCTAGGAGTGTATACAGAAGCTCTGGCGCGACACAATATCTGTTGCCCGTTTTCAGGGATAAACGTAACTCGTCGGTTGGCGGTGCGAAACATAACCGCCCTGATCTGGCTGTGTTCATCTTTAAGGCTAAAATACCAGTGACCTGATGTCGGTCTGGCCAGATTTGATATCTCGCCGCGGAGCAGAAGTTCGGCTAGGTTGTCTTCAACAAGCTCCTGGGCTAGTTGGGTAAAGCGGGTAACGCTGAGTATTGGGACAGAGCAAGTATTCAGGTGGTTCATACGGCCTCACCGTTAATGTGTATTATGCTGGTGGTCTGAGTAACATTGTTGCCTGTGTATACCACACGTCAATTTAATAGTTCTGCAACCGTTACTACTGTAACCCCGTATCGCTTTGCTAACGTGGAACAATCTTTCAGGGCAATAATGGTTTCGGGATAGGGGTGGCAGATGCCGATAGCGCTGCCATTTTTCTGCGCAAGTTGTAATAACTGGGTCAATTGCACATTGATTTTGGCCACATCTCTATCATTGTCCAAAAAGACATCCCTGGTTGCGGTGGGTATATGCATTCTTGTTGCTTCTAGCGCTCCAACAGAGGCTGCGCTGGTGAGGCTATCAATAAAGAATAGCCCCCGTTCGGCGATAAGTTCTAGTGCAACCGACATCTGATGGGGATGCTGAGTGAATGCAGAGCCCATGTGATTGTTGCAACCGACAGCGTAGGGTAGCATGTGCAGAAGTTTTGCAATAGTGCTTCTGATTTTTGCATCGTCCATGTCTAACATTAATGCCATCTCGCCGGGGTCGTGCTGTGGATGGTTTAATGGTTCCATGGGGATGTGGATCATTATTTCCCGTTCGTATTTAGCCGCCACATGCATGCTTTCCTGCGCGTATCCCAAGGTTGGGATAATGGACATGGTCACTGGAATATCCAATGTAGCAACGACGGTGGCTTTCTGCACATTCGCTCCAAGGTCATCCATAATTATGGCAACACGAGGTGGGTTTGAAGTTTGTTGTTCTGTCTTGTGCGTATTCTGTGGCAGCGATATGAACGGGTTTTTAGTGACAGAAGATATGGGTGTTTTATCTCTTGGCTGTTGGGGCGCTGATATTACTGAGGTGATAGCAGAATTATCAGATTGTGGTAGAGAACTTAAGATGAGGAGCCCCGCGATTATTGCACCAAACATTAAGGTGAAGGCAAACAATGCTGTAAGGGAAAAGCGCTTGTTCCATTTACGCTGTTTTTTTCTGGTTTTCTTAGAACCCATGAGTAAATATCTCTTCGTAGCTAATATAAATCTCTATTTGTACCAGAGACTTATATTGATGAGGTTAGGTGGGAATAAAGGTTGTGTCAAAGATGCAAACCAAAAATCTTAGTATGGACGTGGAGCTAGCCATTGAGTGGGATTTAGCGGTGTGCCACGGTGACGAATTTCAAAGTAGTAGTTATCTGCCTCTTCGAATCCAGCGGTGGCGATGATATCTTGTGCTTTAACGATATCGCCAGTTTGGTGTTTGAGTTGAGCTACGTTTGCATATAGGCTGTAATATTTCTCACCATGGTCGAGAATGAGCATATTGCCGTACCCCTTAAATGGTGCGGCAAAAACCACTTTGCCTTGCCATATGGCCCTGATCGATGTGCCAGGCATGGCGACAATTTCCAGCCCATTGGTTTTAACCTGACTGCCGAATTGTTTATGCTTATGCACCCCAAAGCCACTGCGTAATGCGCCAGAAGAAGGCCAATTCAGTGAGCCCTTGAGCGAAGCAAAGGATCCCTTGGGTGTAAAAGCGCGGCTTTTTTGCTGCTCTAGGGAGTCTACAAGCCCCTTTATTGCGTGAGAACGTTCTTTTAACTCGGTCAGCAGATTTTCAAGCTTGTTGTTGTCATGACGAATTTCACTTATCAAGGCGGCTTGCTCCCGCTTGGCGGCCGCAAGATTTAGCTTTTGTTCTTTTTGTTGGTTGAGGGTAGTGGTGTAACGTTTTTTCTGTTCTTCGAGTTCTTTACGCTCAGATTCGAATTTTGTAACCTGCTTGCGGTACTCAAGCATGATCTTTTTATCATGCATGCTAATGCGCTGAAGAAATTCATTGTTTTCTGCAATAACTGCTGGGCTTGCATCCGAAAAAAACATACGTACCGCTCCAACTTCTCCTGTGATATAGAGAGCCCGTAGCCGTTTTTCTACATTCTGGCGAGTTCGTTGCACGATTTCGGCATAAAGAGCAGCATTTTTTTGTGTTGAGGCCATCTCGTATTTAAGCCTCTCCAAAGCCTCACTCAACTGTTGTACCTGAGAATCCTTTTTGTGGATGTTGCGGTTCAATTCATCCAGATTCTGCAGTGCGGAATGCTCAATAGCTTTCTTTTCTTTAATTTTTCTGGAAGTTGCTCCTATTTCTTTTTGGACTTGTTGCAATTTTTGCTTATTCTTGCTCAGTTCATCCGCAGCTAATACGGTAGAGCACAGTATAAACACGAGCGTTGTGCTCAATGCATAGATGCAAATGGCTCTAAAATAAGTTTTTAACCAAATGTCTTTTGTTTGCTTAATAGTTGCCAACTTCATGCTTGATACGCCTCTACATCCGCACAAATTTTCGTAACGGCAACGCACTGCCACATATACCCAAGACAAGCCCCAGCATGATTACGCCGGCCTGAATTGAAAGGGGTAAAAAGGTTATATTCCCTGCAGCGGTAGTGGTAAGCAGGGCCGATAGGCCGCGTTTTAGAAAAAAGTAGTACAGCGCATGACATCCGCCAAGGGCCAGCAGTGCTCCTATAATTCCCTGGAGAGCTCCTTCAGTTAGAAAAGGGATCTTGATAAACATTGGGGTAGCGCCAATCAGGGTCATTATTTCAAGTTCATCACGCCGCGCGTAGATTGTAAGTTTTATGGTGTTGGAGATTATGAACAGTGTCGCGAAAATTAGAAAACCTCCTGCAAGAGCGCCGGTGAGCTTTAGCAAAAAAATAAAGGCATCATAGCGCTTAAGCCAATCTTGGCCGTAGCGAAAACTGGAGAAAGCTGGATTCTGTTTAAGTTCCTGCACTAGCTGTTCTGCCCCGTGTTCACTCCGATATTCCTGTTTCAGCACCAATTCAAACGAGGCAGGGAGAATCTCAGGCAGCAGGCCATCCAGCAGGTCATCGTTGCGCCCCAAACGTTTGCGAAAAAGCTCGAATGCTTCGGCCTGAGAGATATAGGTTACATGCTCTACGCTTGGTTGCTGTTCGATTTGCTCTTGCCATTGTTGCAGCTTCGCAGTAGAGGGAACCTGCTCCAAGTACACAGTCACCTGAATCCCGCTACTCCACTGGCGAGTAAGATTTTGCACATTCAGGACAACTAGGGCAAAGAACGCTAGCAGCATCAGGGCTACACCGATGGTACCGATGGTGGCGCTGTTCAGCAGTGGACTCTGGATCATGTTCAAAATAGTGCGTTGGATAAAAAAATGGAGGCGCTTCATTTAGGCTATTTCCTATGCTCGATCTGTCTTGGTTCCCACGCAAGTTTTGGGCGGGAAAGTGTCAGATATTATGTGGCCATTCTCCAACTCTATTATTCGCCTGGGCAGCAATCGCATAATTTCTGTGTCGTGGGTGGCTACCAGCACCGTAGTTCCCACCTGATTGATTTTGGAAAACATCT
>CAYPNO010000133.1:0-6692 GCA_964411865.1 uncultured Desulfuromonas sp.
GGAAAGTCCTCCATCATTGATGGGGTTCAAACCGTTCTGTGTGGGGGGAATAAAAGCATCAGCCTGAATAAGGGGAGCAACGAGAAATCCTCGCGCTCGATTCGGGAATATTGCCTAGGGGTGGTCAGCGACCCCAATTCAATGGTTCGGGTAGAACCAAGATCTTCCGCGAATACCTATATTGCGTTGTGCTTCTACGATGATGAAACAAACGAGCACATCAGTGCCGGGATCTCCATCTGGGCGACCGCCACCGACCCGAAAGAAACCATCAATGGCTACTTTATTACCCGAGGAGCGCCGCTATCGATCGATAATTTTACCGAGGATCACAACGCGGGAGTGGTAACCCTGCCTTGGAAGAGATTTCGCGAGCAGCTTATCCGGCGCTTCACCCTCGGGAAATATGATAAAGATTTCTATGACGGCAGAGCCAATCTGCTGTTGCCGCACAAAGGTCCGGGTGACTTCACGCGCCAGTTTTACACGATTATGAGCGCGGAACCGGGGATGCCATCCAACCCACAGACCTTGGTTAAGTCGCTGTTGGCCGCGATTGCTTTCAAACCGATTGCCGACCCCACTGAATTTGTGCGGCGCAATATGCTTGAGCCAAGTCTGATAAATATTCGAGAGTTGAAAACCTCGCTGGAATTCTGGAAGAATCTGCAAGAGAAAGCCACCCTTACCGCTAAAAACATTGAACGCCTCGGCATGCTTGAAACCCTGTGTGAAAAGGTCGCCCACGCGGAAGCGGATATCCTCCTCCACGAATACACCTCCTTATCCGCGCGGATTGAGGAGTGCTATGAACTGGCAAGTCCGGCAGAGGTTGAAAAGGACGATCTGCAAGCGGAGATTGAAGGGCTTGACGCCAATCTGCTTGAGCTAGAGAAAGAACATAAAGAGCGGGAGCGCGAGCATTGGGAAAAAGAGCAAGACTACATCCGCCAAGACTCTACCCAGAAAATTGAAAAACTTAAGAGTCTGGTTAATGCACTCCATGGTGAACTGGTTCAGGTGGATAACTCCATAACCACACGCCGCGCCGAGTGCCTGAAGCTGTTTAAAATTATAGATAGCAAAGCAAGGGTTCCAGCGACGCTCCTAGCAGCGATTGAAAACCTCCTCAATATGACTCAGATCGATGATGGGCTCCTATCCGCCGAATGGTTGAAATTTCCGCAGGAGATTGATGCTGCGGTCAAACGCCTCCATGCCAAATACACAGGACAGGACTGTGGCGAAATTCAAGCTAGCATCAGACATTTTTGGAGCCGGATTTCGCCAGCGGTTAAAGAGTGTGAAGATCGGGCGAAGATCATCGCGCAGTTGGAAAACAATGAATCCCCTCTGCAGCGCAAAACCCAGGGGTTGATTGAACTCTTGGACAAAAGCCGGATCAGACCGGAACCCTTGTGTGACCTGATAGACGTGAAGGATGAAGCGTGGAGAAACACCATCGAGGCCGTTCTGGGCAATATCCGCGAAGCGCTGATTGTCCCTCCAGAGCAGGCGCGTGAAGCTATCCGCCTGTATCGCTATGAGGGGAAAGAATTTCGCGGTGCTCATGTGGTCAACACGACCAAGACCGAAGAATGGATGGGGCGGTGCCAAAAGGGATCGTTGGCCGAGCTTGTGGTGACCGACAACGCGCACGCGCGGGCGTTCATCAATCTGCGCTTGGGGAATATCATTTGTGTCGAAAAAGAAACCGAACTCCTGCACCACCCACGCGCAGCAACTGCGGATATGATGCTGACCTCTGGCGGGGTCACAAGCATGATGTCCGAACCATCCCTGTTGATTCTGGGTCGGGCCAATCGGGAAAAGCAGCTTGTACGCTTACGTAAACAGCAAAGGATTCAAAAAGATGAATTAGATAGGCTGCAAAGCAAGCAACAGGCTTTATCTGCTGCCGCTGGCATCCTTGAGCGTTTTATTGAGATATATAATGGCGAATTCGATTTTTTCAGCCTTAAATCAGCAGAACGAGACCTAAAAGAGAAGGAACTGCAGAGGCAAAAAGCCGAATTGGCGCTGCTGGAAGACATTGATGATTCGGAATTGAAAAAAGTCATCCAGACCTTAAAGGAGACCTGTACCCTCCTTGAAGGTGCAATTAAACAGAAAAAAGAGCTCCGCATCGAAAAAGAGGGGAGCAAGGGGAGGCTCGAAGAGGCGCTTGCAGGTCATTATAAAAGGGCCGAAATATTAACCGAGAGCCTTACCCTTATGCTTGAGGGAAACCCCGGTTTCGACACCGCCGCTGGGGCAGATCAGCTAGAAAAATTCAGAGATAAGTTTAGCGCAAGCGAAAATCCCTATCTCGACATCATCACTTACATTGATAAACACCTGACAAGCCGAAAGAGTTCCCTGGAGAAAAACAGGGTGGCGGTTATTGAGGGGCTGCAAGACTTCCTAAGCACTTATACGGCTGCCGCACACCTGCTACATAATGACGGGGTAAAGTTTGCGACCTTTGCCCAGAGACACGCCTTCATCCGAGATGAAAAACTTCGCCTTGAAGATACAACCTTTGCGAATTATGCAGAGCAGGCCAAAAACGCGCTGGCAGACGTAGAAAACATCTTCCGGGATAAATTTATCAGTCGACTTGCTGAACAGCTCAATGAGGTCAAAGACAATATTGCGGGCCTCAATAAAATCCTCAAGAACCGCCCCTTTCATGGTGAGTACTACCAATTTAAAGCTAAAACTGCTCCCGAGTTGGAGGCGATTTACAAGCTGGCTCAAGACTTCGCCAACGACCAGACCGTGGTGGCGGCTGCGGGAGGATTGTTTGACCCCACCAATGACCCCGACTCCCCCCACCGGAATGCGATTGTGCAAATCAAAAACGCCTTTCAGGATGAAGAGCAGGGCAAGGTGATGCAGGATTACCGCAACTACTTTGTTTATGATGTTGAAATGTTTAACCAGGAGCATCAGAAGGTAGCCAACCTTAAGCACCGCATTGCTAAGGGTTCTGGGGGGGAAAACATGGCTCCCTTCTATGTCGCTATCGGCTCATCCCTGGCTTCGGCCTACAAAATCGTCAACCGACCCGGACGCAGCGCATACGGAGGGATGAATCTTGCTCCATTTGATGAGGCGTTCAGTAAGCTCGACGGGGCGAATATCTACAACTGCATTGAGTTCCTGAAGGAGATCAATTTGCAGATTCTGCTGGCGGCGCCAGACGACAAATACACCACCTTAGCGAGTCAAGTGAATACCGTGGTCTGGGTCACGCGCAACGGGGGGGATATCGAGCTTGAAATTGAATCTCTATCGGATAAAACCCGTGAATTATTACAATCTGACAACCCCTTCCGCACAACACCTGCAGTTGAAGTTGTTCCAAATCTGGAGCCGGTTTAGACATGCCAGGGCAGATGGAACCGGGGCAGCAACTTCTCTTGAAACTGTTTCAGGCTTGGGAGCAAAATCCGGATAATGACCGGCGCAAATCCCTACCAATCACCAAAAGCCGAGCAGCAGCTTATTTTGCAACCATAAGCCCGGAAGACAAGGACAACTTGCATGCCTGCTTGGTCAACGCAGAAAAAGCAGGCTGTGTTGAACTGGTTTGGGGCAAGCACCACGATAACCACTTGTTGAAAAAAATCTGGTTGCTTGATGGGGAGGGGCTAGGGAAATTTCTCAATCTAACCCTAGCCAAGGATCTTGTGTCCGAGGCCAGAAAAGAGATAGAAGCGATCTTCCCTGCACCTGACGCATGGATACAACGCTTGTTTGAGCGCGTCTATGCAAAGTGGGGCAAAAACCAATCTGCCCAGCGGATAAATCCCGGTGACACCGACAGTCTGATCCTGTTAGCCAAAGCGCTTATCGCGGTACAAAACAACAAACATGCTGAGCTGGATTTGAGAACCTTCAGCGCCAAAAATCTTGGCGATTCAAAGGCGTTAGAAAGAATGCGTGAGCGTTTCGCCGCTGTTTGGAATGAAGAATTCTCCACTGGAATGGATCCGCAGGAGCTGTATGAATACTTAGGTCTAGTAAAGTTTCCCATGCCTATTTTTATCAAGGGTCCTATCAAGGTAAGAACTGGAAGCCACTGGATGCCTGTTGATCAGGCGTATCCATATTTAGGGATTGTCCCGGACTCGATAGCAGAGATAACCCCAACAAGAAAACCGGACTATATCCTGACCATCGAAAATCTGGCCTCTTTTAACCGCCATTGTCGCGAAGTTGAAGACAACGGCATTATTCTTTATACCGCTGGGTTTATGGGCCCCCAATCAAGTCGCATCGTAAGGCTTTTGGATGCGCTCGATGACGAGTCTGTCCCTTTTTTCCACTGGGGCGATATTGACATCGGAGGGCTCAACATCTCTGCCCATATCTACTCCCAAATAAAGCAGCAGGCCTCCCTCCACCTCATGACGGAAGACCTGCTGCTGAAATATGGAAAAACTCCTGAGCGCCAAATACAGAAACGCCCATCTAAAGCCATCGCCCCCTACCCTGACCTGGTATCTCTAAAGGACAAAATTTTAGCTACTGGACTGGTTTTGGAACAGGAAAATATTGATCCGCTAGCGCCGCTGCCCCCAATTGCGGAGGGAACGTGTCAACCTCAACGCAATCGACCTTTAGTGCCGCATTGATTATCAGGCCCAGTCATCATCTATGATGGTGCGCATCGCACTTAATACATCTAGGCCGCCCCCAAAATCCCCTCCAATGGGATTAAATACATCCAGATAAAAGGTTTCATCCCCCTCTATTAGAATATCGCCGAGAATTTCTACCGGTATCACTGCCTGGTCTTCGCCAGGATACAAATTCAGCGTGCCGTTAACAGCGAGGTAGTCTTCCCCAGCGCGGGCTGATCCATCACGGGTGGTGTAATCTACCGACAAAACCTCGTCTGCCGAGCTTCTAATGCCAGTGAATTGGAGCAGAAAATACGTATACGTGGAGCCGCTATCCCCTTCGATGATCCTTGTTATAACTTCTTCTGGGGTCTGAGGCGCATCGGCATAAAAGCTGCGAACGGTCTGGTCAATCCACTCCTGTTCGGTGCTGATACGTTGCCAAAAAGCAACTTCGCCAAAGCTGCTATTAAGCTTGTAGTCTATATCTGGACTCTGCCGGTTGATATTAAACGAGCTAATATAGCTAGCGATCCCAGCTACCTGCCCATCAATGAAGGCTGGACCGCCACTGTCTCCAGGCGCAATAATACCCTCGTAACTCCCTGTTCCACTATCCCAAACCCCGCCTAAATGCCCCAGGGCGTCATTGAGCCTGTAACCGTTATCAAAGTCCGCCACCAAAATCCCGTCTTCATCTGGAATCCAGCCAAGGTCTGAACCGTAGGCGGCAGAAAAGCTCCCTCCAAGCATATCAAACTGGTTCTGGGCTTTGTAACGTATGATATCTGATTCTGGGTTAGAACCTATATTTCCAGTGCCGCTGCTGCCATAACCGACTATGACTGTCTCTGAACCTACCTCAGAATCTCCCCGGTACAGAGAGTACCGCTCGGCAGCAGGTTCTACCAATTCAGACAACTTTATTAGGGCTAGGTCAAAGTTAGAGTTTTCGGTGTCGTAATCTGGGTGGATCAGCACTTGATCACTGGTGTACCTTTTCAGACCCGAGGCGGTTTCAACCTCAATTGTGACGTTGGAGATAATATCTCCAGCGTCATTTTCCATAACATGAGCGGCAGTCAGGATAGCCATGCCTGAGTACAGCAACACCCCCGTACCGTAGAAGTCCTCGACAACAACGCGGACAACTCCATCATAACCTGTCCCAACTCGCGTCTGGTGATAATCATTCTTGATGCTGGAAGCTACAACCATTGCCTAATTTCCTTCTCTTCTTTTTTATGGGGGACCAAACACAGTTAAATAGATTAGAAATTCACGCTAAAAAAATCGGTCTCTGCTCTATCAGTCGGCACTGACAACTCGATTACGCCCCTGCTCCTTGGCCTTGTATAGCGCTTCGTCCATCCGTTTGAGTAAATGATCAAATCCTTGCTTCTCATCTTCTTTGATAACGGCAATCCCAAAGCTTGCGGTTATGTTTCCCGCGGTGGTGAACTCGTAGTCTTCTATAGCCTGACGCAGTTTCTCCGCCAAGAAGGTGGCTCCGGCGCTATCAGTGCTGGGGGCAATAATCATAAACTCTTCTCCACCCCAACGTCCTAACACATCCGTATCACGCAGATGTTTTTTACCCAAAGCACTCATCTCCTGCAGAACTTTGTCGCCAATGAGGTGACCATAGGTGTCGTTAACTTTCTTGAAGTAATCTATATCGAACAAGATAGCCGCAAACTTCTGACCGTAACGAGTATAGCGCCTATGTTCACTTTTAAGCACTTCATCAAGTTTCAAACGATTGAAGATACCTGTCAATGCATCCGTAATCGATATCACCTCAATGCGTTTTTTATCGGTAATATCTTGGCGTACTGCCATGTATCCATAGATATTACCTTCTATATCTTCCATGGGGGAAATGGTAACGTACGCCCAATAAAACCCCTCTGTTTTGGTTTTATTTTTCACTTCGCCATGCCAAGTATTACCGGCTTTGATAGCCTGCCACATCTGCACAAAAATGGAGGCCGGCATATCCGGATGGCGCACAATATTGTGATTCTGCCCCATCAGTTCGTGCTCTGCGTATCCAGAGAT
>CAYPNO010000134.1:0-6658 GCA_964411865.1 uncultured Desulfuromonas sp.
GTGAATGCAGCAGAAGGTAGGCCGGTGGCATTAGCTATGACGGCGATACTCTCTCTATGCTGACTACGTTTAATGTTGTCTACTTTGGTCATAACAGGAATAGTCATGATCTCGCATTCTTCGAGCCAGTCAAGCAACTGCAGATCTTCAGCCCGCGGGGTGCGACGAATATCGAAGAGCATAACTACGGCACACAGCGCTGGCCTGTTTTGCAGATAGGTGAGAACCATGGGGCCCCACTGTTTTTTTACTGATACAGGAACTTTTGCAAAACCATAGCCGGGGAGATCAACCATATTAATGCTTGAGTTGACACAGAAAAAATTTATTAGCTGTGTACGTCCAGGGGTAGAAGATGTCCTGACGAGGCTTTTGCGCTGAAGCAAAACGTTGAGCAGCGAGCTTTTACCCACATTACTGCGTCCGGCGAAGGCTATTTCTGGCATTAGCGCTTCGGGGTAGTGCAAAGGTGATGTAGCGCTTTTTATAAATTCGGCGGACTTGACATGCATGGGTTATTTCTCTCATGAGCGTTAAAGTTGGACTGTCCGTGGTTGCATGGCTGTGTGTGCGAGTTTAGTAAAAATAAGGGTTGCTCGAATTGCCTCAGTGCTCGTGATTATCAATGAGGATGGTGTCATCATCCTCTGAACTGGTGCTTTGCTGTGGCAGTTGCCGTTGGCGGTTATCCGCAAGTAATTTGCCCGTGTTATCCATTATTCGATTGTCATCAAGGATGATCATACCTGTCTTTTCAACCACATTTTTTTTATACTGATATTGGTATTCCATGCTTTTTTTACGCAGATTGTAGCTCATGAACATCCAGACTATACCTAAAACGAGTGCTGACCCCAGCACCACAGCTAGAGCGACTGAGACATAGAATATTGTTTCTTCACCTATGTGACCGATTACCGCCATGATGGTATCAAGCTTGTACCCTACTGCAGCCAGAACGACCAGCAACAGCAAACCAAGTAAAAAAGGGATCTGGCGGATAACATAGATTACCGCATGGAATTTTTGAATCCGACTATGCTGTTCAGTCGCGGATAGTTGGTGGCTGTCATCGTCTTTATCAGAATCAGGATGGTGACCGTACAAATATCGGTCAAACCCTAGGATAATAATTCCCAGAAGAAAGGTTATCGAAAGTGGAACAATGAAGGCAGCAAAGAAAAACGATTTCCACGGGAAAGGGACGTTTTCTGGACCCAGCTGACTTATAAAGCTAACAAAAAAAATAAATCCTTCAATAACACCGATAAGAATAAGGTATTTAATGAAAAGATCCTTGAGTTCTTCACGTTCAAACAGGGTAGCAATTCCCTTTAGAGAAGTGGAGCCTTTACTGCTGTTTTTACTTGCTTTTTCTGCCGCGTCCTGCGGTTTTTTCTGGTGCTCTTCTTCAGACACAACGCTCTCCTGCTTGCACTAAAACGCAAAGACCATTAAATGTATATAAAATATGTGTCCCAACGATTCCAGGTTTGAATTCCTTGGGTTGTATTGAATTGCCGTCAACGTAGGGCTGTTGCCGCCACTTGCTTGCTGGCAATGTTCTGTTTGACCGCTTTCTTTGCAGCGGCACTATAAAACATTTCATCGCTTCTGTCTGTCAGAAAGTCAGAAACTTCGCTCTGCCTCAGGCTTCAGCTTTTAGCTAAAGCCTGGTCTATATCTGCAAGTAGGTCATCAATGTGTTCGATCCCCACCGACAAGCGGATAAGGTCCGGCAAGACACCGGAGGCTAACTGCTCCTCGGTGCTAAGCTGGCGGTGGGTCGTGCTAGCTGGATGGAGTACACAGCTGCGCACATCACCTACATGGACAACCATGGCTATTAGTTCAGTCGCCTCCATGAAACGGCGTCCTGCTTCAACGCCACCTTTGATCCCAAAAGTCAAAACTCCACCCCCTCCCTTGGGCAGATATTTACATGTCATAGGGTAGCTTGGATGGGATTGTAGTCCGGGGTAAGAAACCCAGCTTACTTTCTGATGCTGTTGCAGAAACTCAGCTACCTGCATGGCGTTGGAGCAGTGACGTTCCATGCGAACATGCAGGGTTTCTAGGCCATGGTTGAACATAAAGGCATTCATTGGCCCCAAGCTCATCCCCAAGTCACGTAGCAGTTGTACTCGAGCTTTGACTATATATGCCATTGCGCCGAATTTTTCCGTATAACGCAGGCCATGATAGCTTGGATCTGGTTCAGTCATTTCGGGGTATTTTCCTGCGCCGGTCCAATCAAATGTTCCGCCATCTATGATTACGCCGCCGATGCTGGTAGCGTGCCCGTCTATGTATTTGGTTGCGGAATGTACCACGATATTGGCGCCAAGCTCTAGCGGTCGGCACAGGTAGGGGGTTGGGAAGGTGTTGTCAATAATCAGGGGAACCTTCATTTGTTTGGCCACTGTAGCAAATTTTTCAAAGTCGAGGACGTTAAGTCCCGGGTTTCCGATGGACTCTGCAAAGAGCAATCGAGTTTCATGGGTAAAACATGCTTTGATTTCTTCGACGCTGGCATCTGGATCAACGCTGGTTACGCTAACTCCCATCTTGGAAAGAGTGTTGTGAAACAGGGAGTGTGTTCCGCCATAAAGCGTGCTAGCGCTAACAATGTTCTGTCCACTGCGGCATATGTTCAGAATAGCCATGGCCACCGCTGCTTGGCCTGAAGATGCTGCCAGTGCACCGACACCCCCCTCAAGCTGGGCCATTTTTTCTTCAAATGCTGCCCAGGTGGGGTTGCTGATCCGGGTGTACATGTGGTCGGCGCAATCAAGGTCGAATAGACTGGCTATATGGTCAGCTTTTTCATATTTATACGTAGTGCTCTGGGTTATTGGGACTATGCGGGGTTCGGTAGCTTTCGGGCGGTAACCGCCCTGAATGGCCAGGGTTTCAGTCTTCCAGTTTGGATTGATCATATCTAATTCTCCAGCAGCTTTAAGTGTCTATTTGGTGGTCGCACCGGCGTCAAGTGCATGCTGCAATTGGCGTGAGAAGGTTTGGCGGAAGTGCGATTCTATAAATTTAATGGTGTTTTGGTGCTAAAACTGTGTCAATGCTAACGTCTTTTGTAGTCCTTGTCGATATGCAAACGTATCTGACTTTGCCCGAAAATGGCTTCAGGGTGAAGCGCTGGCGCTGGGCTAGAGTTTATATCGGTATGTGTTTTATAAGCATGTATATGCATCAAAGCGCAGTTATGCCACAGTGAAATCTTGACCTTGGTTCCATATTCTGTTTACATTGCACAGCCAGAAAGATGACTCAGTTGCTGCTATCACTGTTAAATAGCGGCTCCAGCATTTGCAATTATTGTGCTGCCAACATGGTTATGCCTGCTTGTGCTGGTCTGAGGAAGGTATTGGGGGTGGGCGAACCTTGGCCTTGGCGCGGATATTTCGCTGCGTATGTCAGGTTTGGGAGTTTGATGAATTTTGGTTTTAAGGAGGCTTGTAACTTATGAATCGTTTACTACCTGTCTACGTGTGTTTTTCCATGCTAATTGCCATGGGTACTTCTGCCGGCGCAGTGGATATGGGGACGCTTTCCAACGATGATTGTGTAAAGTGCCATATTGATGCAGTAAAGGATGTCGATGCCCACGGCTCGGCGCATGCATATATGGGCTGTCAGGATTGTCATTTTGAGCATCCACCTTTGGGGGATAATGTGATACCAGCTTGTGCGCTGTGTCATGCACCTGCTGATAGCGAGCATTATACGCTTGTCAACTGTGCGGGATGTCACCATCCCCACCATCCACTTGAAATTGACTTTACCGCCCAAGGTGAGGTGAAGCCTGCGTGTCTGAGCTGTCATCCGGCTCAGGGTGAAGAGATGCAGGCACACCCCAGTATGCACGCTGAGCTTGACTGTAGTGCCTGTCATATGGGGCACGGTCTGGGTGCAGGGCAGTTCCTGAACTGTCTTGACTGTCACTCCGGCCACTCTGAAGAGATGGTGGTTGCCGATTGTACCAAATGTCATAAAGCGCACAGCCCGGTTGAGGTTACCTATGTAGATGATCTGCCTTCGGTCCTCTGTGCTTCTTGTCATAGTGCGGTAGCTACGGAACTTGAGGCATCGAACAAGATGCACTCTGAACTCACCTGTGCGTACTGCCATATGGGCGAGCACATGAACATTACTTCCTGTGCCGATTGCCACGGTGCTGCGCCACATGGAAAAACTATGCACACTAAGTTTTCCAACTGTGTTGACTGCCACATCAACCCGCATGCCTTGGCGGAGTAAGTAGCTCTACCGTTTCACTTCATAGATAGGCGGCTATGGTATCTGTCCCTCTGGTGCCATGGCCGCACTGTTTCTGGGTGATTTTAGTGACATCCCGAAATTCAGGTGTAGGTAGAGTGAGCACCACTGATACCACCACCGCTAGTAAATTAAATGAAAAGCTGCCATGAATGGATATGGCATGAGAGCTGCCATGAAAATCAGAATACATATGTATAAAATTTGGGCCAGAATGGGTGTACATGTGGGGGTGTATATGGCCATTGCCATGGTTGTTGTGCTGACGTTGAGTGCAGAAACGGCACTGGCAGAAGTGGTGGAGAAACCGCTTCTAGATTCAGACTGTATAAAGTGCCATGTAGCGCCTTCAGTGCAGATTGCAGAACACGGTGGTGGTCATCGCACTGCACTGGGTTGTTTTGATTGCCATGTAGGGCATCCCCCAGCGTCAGAGGCGGTTATACCTGCATGCTCTGACTGTCATGCACCCTCCGAGCATGAGCACTATGCACTGGATAATTGTGCACGTTGTCATGCGCCGCATGCTCCGGGCATTGAAGATCTGGCGCAGGTAAATGCCGATGTTCCGGCTGTGTGCCTCACCTGCCATCAGGATGTGGGTACCGAGCTGAAGGAGATTCCGAGTATGCACGCAGATATGGCATGTACCGACTGTCATATTCGCCACGGACTCGTCGAGGGTGATTTTATGCAGTGTATGGAATGCCATGAGCCGCATGCAGACACCATGGGATACACCGACTGTATCGGCTGTCATGCACCGCATCAGCCGACCGATTATCGCTGGAGTGACAATACACCGGTTCAACAGTGTGCAGCCTGTCATGCGACAGAAGTGGAGACTTTAGCCCGCGCCGGAGGCGCACATGCCAAAGATGTCACCTGTAGCGCTTGCCACGCAGACCATCCCCCTGCTGAATCTGGAGTAATACCTCTCTGCGCACAGTGTCACTCGCCCAAGAAGTCTGCCCACTATCGTGTGGGCAATTGCGCCGCTTGCCATGATCCTCATGCACCCATGGAGGTACGGTTGGACGCTGTTTCGCCGGCAAAGCCGGTGTGTCTGTCGTGTCACTCGGGCCCAGGCAAGGAGATGGTGGAATATCCGAGCCGACATGCCGACATGGATTGTATGGAATGCCATGCTGAACACGGCAGTGCCTTTAGTTGCCTTGATTGCCACTCTGGACACTCAGACTCAATGACCTATGCGCAATGTTTTGAGTGCCATCAACCCCATAGTCCCAGTCACATCCAATATAAAAAAGGGAAGGTAGAGCCCGCATTATGTGGCAGCTGCCATACCGGAGCTTACACGCAACTTGAGGGAAGCGCTACCAAGCATGGTGCTCTTGAGTGCGTGTTCTGCCATCGGCGCACCCACAAAGTGATCCTGTATTGTCAGAGTTGTCACGGGCAGCCTCACGATGCTGCCATGCACCGTCAATTCAGCGATTGTGCCAAGTGCCACCGTGGAGCGCATGATTTGCGCAAGTAGGCGATAATTTCCTTATGAGTCCTTTATGAGGCATACGATGAATTGCAGGTTAAAGTTGAAAAAAAGTCCGCGAAAAGCATGTGTGGCGTTTGTCTGTGCAGCCGTTTTGCTGACAGGGATCGCCCCGGCTCACGCCGATATCTACACCGAAGAGATTCCCCCTCTGACCGATGTGGAATGTGCACAGTGTCACGTACCCGTATATACCGAGCTTAAAGAGCGTGGCGGTGCGCACCAAATGGGGTGCCGTGAGTGCCATGCGGTCTTTCACAATTTCAGACGTTCTCTGAGTTGGGAAGAACGTGTGCCCGCCTGCCAAGACTGTCATGGCATGCCCCACGGAGAGCAGGACCCTATGGGCGCATGCCTTGAGTGTCATGCAAACGCGCATGCCCCAGTGACGAGCCTAGTTTCCGCTGCTTTTGAGCCTTACTGTAGCCAGTGTCATCAACCTCAGACTGCCCAGCTCAGTAATCCAAGCTCACATACAGATATGGGTTGTGCTGGCTGCCACTACGGTACGCATGGATATGTGCCGAACTGCACCGAATGCCATACGGAGCCGCACAATCCATTTGAGAGCAACGGGACCTGCACTAGTTGCCATCCCGTTCATGATGTTAGTGAACTCAGTTACGGTTCTCATATTGTAAATGAGGGTTGTAGTTACTGCCACAGTTCGCAGGCGCAGGATATTATCGCTGGGCATTTGGCTCATTCCATGCTGAACTGCACTTTTTGCCACGCCGGCACCCATGGTAATGTGCCTACATGTCAGGAGTGTCATAATACGCCACATACATCAGAGATGCTCGAAGAGTTCAATGGTTGCGCAGACTGCCATGGTAACGCGCACAACTTGCT
>CAYPNO010000135.1:0-6641 GCA_964411865.1 uncultured Desulfuromonas sp.
GTGGTAGAGGCGTTCCAACCCATGTGCGTTTGGAAAGCGGCGGCGCAGATAGGGCTCGGCGCGGCGTCGGGCGTTGCGGCTGAACAGCACGTAATATCCCACCACAAAGTAGAGGAAGAAATACGCCAGCCGTCGCCCCCCGAAGCGGATGGCCAGATAGAAAAACTGATGCTGCCAGTTTTTCCCCAGGCTGCGACTACTCCAGCTTGAACCTTGATTCGGGTTTTGGTTTGAGTCCATGTTTGATTCCATACCGCAATGATGGGCGACGATCAGTATAGTGCTTAAATTTATTCAGGCGAAGTTCTGACTAAGCGCGCCAGCCCAAAGGTTGCGCCTCCGACCAGCAGCGCCAGCACTGGGCCAAGAAGCAGCGAACCGAGAAACCATTCATACACCCGCTCCAGTGCCTGGTAGCCTAGAGTCTGGAGAGAAAACTCCGTCAGCCAGGTGCCGTTGCGCATGTAGTAACCCACTTCTATACACAGCGCCGGCACTAGCGGCGGCATACACAGCTGACTGCTACTTATCGCCGCCACCTTGTTGAGACGGAAGAAACCGCACACGAATAAAATTACCAGCGTATGACAAAACAACAGCGGGAGCGCACCCAAAAACACCCCCACTCCAGCCGCCACGGCCAAGCGTGACGGAGTGCTGTTTTCGCGCAGCAGACACCGGAGGGAGCGCAGCGGATGGAGCAGCGACACCGTAGCTTTTCCCCCAGGTGCAGGCGTTGCATCTAGGTGTTTTATCTTGCGGTGCGGCCACGGCACAATGGAGCGCAGGGTCAAATGGGTGTTGAGCAGGGTTAAACGCCAGTTGTCCATAAAAGCGCGAAAGTGGGAGATCCGTTCCGCGCCGGAGGGATAATACACGCTGATATCCACATCGCGCAACTCAACTCCGGCCCACGCGGAGCGCACCAGCACCTCCACTTCAAAGTTATAGCGCCGCGTCCAGAAATTCAGCTCTTGAAAGATAAATAGCGGATAAGCGCGAAACCCGCTTTGACTGTCCTTCAGAGCCACCCCAGTCTGCAGACGCAACCAGAAGTTGGAAAACTTACGTCCAAAACGGGACGCGCGTGGAATGGAATCTTGCTCAAAGTCTCGATGTCCAACGATCAGTACCTCGGGCTCCGCATTTATCCCCGCAAGAAATACATCTATATCCGCAGGATCATGTTGCCCATCGGCGTCGATACTGAGCATATGGCTCATGCCGCGTTCCAACCCCCAATGTGCCGCACTGATCAGGGCCTGCCCCTTCCCCCGGTTGCGCTCATGGCGCAGAACGTTGACCTGTAATCCTTCCAGCTCCGTCGCCACCGGCACGGTACTGCCATCATCCACCACGATAACCCCCGCCACCACTGCAGCATAGCGGGCCAGCACCTGTTCCACCACTGTGCGCAACGTGCCTGCGTGGTTATATACTGGGATGGCGACACAAATATGGATGCCAGTCTCAGGACTTGCCATAGCGTTTATTGCTGAGGGCGAAACGGATAAATGCAGGGGCGCTGCCGAGAAAACGCCGCCAACTGTCGGGTGATTTCCACAACATGCTCACGTAGCCGAGCAGCACCCGGTTGCGCTTAAAGTGATTTTTGTAGAACTCGATAAACAGCTTCTCCAATTGTTCTTTCTCCATCCCGTGGGGGACAAACTGAAAATGCATGCAGTCCATTTTTGCCCAGTCTTCGTCGAAGGTGCCCGCAGCGTGAATTTTTTCATACACCGGCGAACCTGGGAAAGGGGTGAACTTCGCAAGATTAAAGTCATCCAGGGGCAAGGAATACACATACTTCATACTGCGGCGCACCGAGGCTTCGGTCTCTCCCGGCAGGCCAAGCATCAGCAACCCCTTGGTGCGGATGCCGCAGCTCTTGATGGTGTGGATGGTGTCGGAAAGGAGCTTTAGATTCGCATTCTGGCGATGTTGCGCCAACAGCTCCTCGTCTCCAGTCTCGATCCCCAGGCTCACCATCCAACAGCCCGCCGCCTTCATGAGGGTAAGCAACTCACGGTCAACGTGTTCGGCGCGTACCGCACAGTTGAAGGTAATACCCAGGGGCTTCTCTAGCATCAGGTGGCAGAATTCCTCCACCCGCGTACGCTGAAAGGTAAACTGATCGTCATAGAAATTGATATGCCGAATGCCGAAGCGCTCCTTGAGATAGCTTAGATGGGCATACAGATACGCGGCGGAATTATACCGAAAGGTGCGCCGAAACACGCTGCGATCACAATAACTGCAACTGTAGGGACACCCACGACTCGAAATACAGCTGGTGTTAGGCGCGGTGGGGTAATTGAAAATGGGGAGCTTATATGCGTCGGGATAGCCGCTGAGTTTTTCATACGCTGGGAATGGCAAGTCATCCAACACCAACAATTCTTTGCGGTAGCCGTTATTCACCACGCTGCCATCTTGGGAGCGCCACACCACCCCCTCGACCCCTTCCGGTGTAGCCCCCTCAAGGCGGGCAAGCTCGAGCATGGTCTGCTCCCCTTCCCCAATAACCACGTAGTCGATCAGGGTAGAGTGCGCCAACACCTGCTCTTGCAAGGCCGACACATGGGCACCACCAAAGGCAATTTTTATGTGGGGGAGTTCGGCTCGGGCCAACTGGGCCAAACGCACGCCATCGAAAAAACTTGCGGTGGTGCAACTGATCCCCAACAGGGCCGGGCGCTCAGCACGTAACACTTCACGCAGGCGCGTATCCGCATCAGGGTGGGCGTAGCAATCCACAATGCTGCAGTGCAGACCTTCTCGCTCTAGGTAAGCGGCAATGCTCGCGAGTCCCAACGGGGGCATGATGTTGGCCTTGCGTGAAATATCGTGGCGCGCATCCTCAACCTTGTAACCTAGCGGATGGAGCAGCACCACGTTTTGGGTGTTCAGGGTCTGCATGGATATCTTCCTGCCGAATAATTTATGCCTGCGCTTTGGGAAAACGCACCAGTTTATCCCAGAGCAGACCACGAAAACCGAACCCCTTCATAACCTCAACCCGTTTCAACCCTTCGGACGGAGGAAAGATCCGCGTCTTGCGCCCTGCAAAGCTCCGGGTCAGCTCTGCCTCCATCCAATGATGATCCAGCCCGGGAGCAAAATAATACACCGGCTTCAGCAGCGAGGTTTCCGGAGCGATAATGGCGTCATCAATGGCGCGTTGATGCAGAGGGGCACCCGGATGAATGCGAATGCCGGAAAAAGCGAACACCACCGATGCCCCCAGCTTCTCCATATTTCCAAGCGCCTCGCGTACCGTACCTTCATCTTCATCCGGGCCACCAAACATCACATAGTGTGCTGCGGGGAGATGTTCGTCGAGGCATGCTTGATTGACCGCGAAGATATCCGCGTAGGTTAGATTCTTGTTAATTCCGGCGAGGGTTTTATCCGCCCCAGCGTCGGTTCCGAGTTCGAGGGCGTACAGTCCCGCCCGTTTCATCAGAGCTAACTCAGCGCGCCCCATCCCCTGCGGGCGAAAGAACGCGGCCCACTTGACCGCAACTTCACGCCGGATCATCTCCTCGCACAGTTCCAGATAATGCCCCTGTGGATCGTTGAACACCGAATCGGTAAAAAATACCCGTTCCACGCCGTGTTCGTGTTGCAGATGTTCCAGTTCATCCACTACCAGTCGCGGATTCCGCACCCGGAAGCTCTTCCCTTCCAGATGCGGATAGGAGCAATAACTACACCGATACGGACAGCCGCGCTTGGTCTGCAGGTTCAGCATGCCGCTGTGCTCAATGTAGTAGCGCACCAGGGAGGGCTCGAACAACGGTGAGGCAAAATCGTCTCCACCTAAAGGCTCTCGTCGCTCAATAACACACGGCGGCGTTTCACCCGCCGCCAGCGCCTCCACCAGGGCAGGCATGGAACGCTCCCCTTCCCCCACCACCGCATGATCAACTTCCAGATAAGCCGCTATGGCCTCAGGCATAATGGTCAGAGCGGGGCCACCCACCGCTATCGGCACCTGTATCTGAGTACGCACTTGTGCAACCAACTCCTTTATCTTGCGCAGATACCAGGCATCTTCGCCGCTTAGGGAATCGACATTATCAATGTTGCGGATTGAGATCGCCACCAGATCAGGGGCAAATCCCTGCAACTGAGCAAACATCGGGGTCAGGTCATCACCCGCCACGAGCCAGTCATACTGACGTACGGCGTGACCAGCCTGCGTCAGCGCCCCGGAGACCACTGCCATCCCCAGCGGATAAACCGGATAGGGATCAGTCGCGGTATTGCTGGAGATGAAAAATACCCGGCTCACGCGTGCTCCTTGTTGAAGAGCCTGCGCTTACGTGGATTATAACGATGATAGGTGCCGTCATCCATCTCCCTCCGGATAACCTGCTTAAACAGCTCTCCCATCTTAAGTTGATGGCCACTATCGGCATTAAACGTATCCCAGGCATATGCATACATATCTTGCAACTCGTCCGGGCTCATTTGCAGGGGCTGAAACACCACCTTATCGGCAGTATATTTGAGCCAGTCGTTGGATAAAATACGCCCGGCATCTTCCATCTGCTTGCGGATGGGAGATTTCGGGAACGGGGTCATGATGGTGAACTCCGCCACATCGAGTTCTATTTCCAGCAGGAAATCCACCAGGCGTTTGATGTCATCCACACTCTGATCGTCGGTCCCCAAGATAATGGTTCCTTCAACCCCGATGCCATGATCCTTCAGGCGCTTGACCCGGTTGCGGATGGTATCGGAGGTATCAAAAATCGCCTGATACACGTACCAGGAGCCCGCTTCTGCGGCGAGTTTCAACACCTCATCATCATCAAGGATGGGGTGAGAGACCCACTTCTTTTTCAGCGGGATCATCTCGGTAAACAGATCAATAAGCCACTGTTTGTCCTGCGCCAGAGAGTTATCCACGATAAACAGGCGGTTGTTCTGAATCGCCTCCATCTCTTCGATAACCTTATCCACCGGGCGGGGGCGGAATTGTTTCCCCCCCAGATAACCGGTACAGCAGGGGAAACAGTTAAACTTGCACCCGCGCGAGGCATGCACCAGGTCAAGCATCTGCACCCCACGATAGTTGTACAGATCACGCTCCAGGATCTCGCGTCGCGCCGTCCCCACCAGGTTGATATCCGGATGGTTATGCATGTAGTCATACACCGGCTGCAGCTGCCCGCGTTCAAAATCCTGCAGCACCTGCTCAATGCGCCCTTCCACCTCCCCAAGAAAGACCGAATCAGCATGTTGCTGCACCTCTTCGGCATGAAGCATGGTGGCAATCCCGCCAAACAGCACTTTTTTGCCTCTGCTGCGAAATTCACGCGCAATCTCAAAGGCGCGCGGCAGCTGGGATGTAAGCATGGTGGAGATAGCGACCAGATCACAGCTGGCGTCAAAATCTATCTGCTGCAGGTTTTCATCGGTAAACGTAATCTCAACCCATGCCGGAAGGGCCGCAGCAAACACTACCGGCCCATGTGGCGGCAGATGAAATTCGGTCTGACGTTCGAGCTTCGGCCAGCGCGGGTAGATGAGTTCCATTTTCATGGGGCAACAGCTCCTTGTTAGTTACGGTTTCTTTCCGGCAGCACGCGTTCCGACGCCGAATCCAGTTCAGTGGTTATTTTGCGGGACACAGCTCTGAAGTACAGCAGTCAGCGTCGCTACGTTGGTCGCGTTGCAGCGTAGTTGCCCATCTTCGAGCTCCAGCGTTCCGTATGATGTGCCGTGCGCTGACGGAGCTTTCTGCAGTAAAAAAAACACACTGCCGTAGCACGCGCCCGCCTCTTTCAGCTCTGGAACCGGGGGTAAATCACTAACCCCGGCGCAAATCCCCACGCACTCCTCGTTCCAGGTTAACTCTTCCAGCGCATAGCTCAGCGCGGCTAACCCACTGCTATCGGCGTGGTTTAGCACCAGGGTGGTTCCGCTCAGGCCGAAACGGAGCGCCGCCTCGCCCAAAAAACTGTTAGGCAACGTGTAGGCAAACAAGTTCGGGCTCGCGAATTTCCCCTCATCGGGCAGCATGGTATCGAGATAATCCAGATCAGTGTGGAGGCACCCGTATCTGCTCGCGCTCACAACCCCAATAGCGCGTTTATGGGTATATTCTTCCTCCTTAGCATCGCGTAGACAGAAGGTCAGCGCTGCAAGCCCCAAGCGGGAAAACTGATCCAGCCGCCCATAGCGCCGATCAGGGCCGCTAAAAATCTCTTTGCGCTGCGGAATCTCGACCTCTCCGGGCTGCAATATTTTACTCCCTGCGCTGAGATCGGTACCAAGGCCGACCCCAAACCCGCCTGCAGTCACATAACCGATGCCGTTGATCCAAGTCTTCATGACTCCCCCCGTTGCAATATCAGCGCGCCGTTGATGCCACCAAACCCGGAATTGCAGCTCAACAGGTAAGTGCCGCTGAGTTGCTGCGCCTTATCTTTAACCTGTCCCAGCGCTTCCTCTTCTGCATCTACGCAGCCCACCGTCGGCGGAATGATCTGTTCCTGCAGGGCTCTACAGCCAACGGCAACCTCAACCGCGCCAGCGGCACCGAGGCAATGCCCGATGCTCCCCTTGATGCCGTGCAGGGGGGGTAATTGAGTGCCGAACAGGGTATTAAACGCTGTCAGCTCCAT
>CAYPNO010000136.1:0-6606 GCA_964411865.1 uncultured Desulfuromonas sp.
CCGCGAAGGTGGACGTACAGTAGGCGCTGGTGTCGTAAGCGAAATTATTGAGTAGACTTTATTCCGACTGGTCTGAATAAAGGCTCTGTGGAGAAAAATAATGGCAGATATTATAACGTTGGCATGCACTGAGTGCAAACAGCGTAATTACACCACCACCAAAAATAAGCGTAATCTTCCTGATAGACTTGAATTTAAGAAGTATTGTCGTTTTGATCGTCGCCATACGCTGCACCGTGAAACTAAATAGCATGATAAAGCTATAATGATACAGCAGGCCAGTAGCTCTAATGGCTAGAGCACCGGTCTCCAAAACCGGGTGTTGGGGGTTCGAATCCCTCCTGGCCTGCCAGTTTAAACGCATTTATCAGAGAGGGCATGCAGTGGGAAAAGTAAGTGGTTTTCTGGGTAATGTTAAAGGCGAGCTCAGTAAAGTTACCTGGCCTACAAAAAAAGATACATATGCATCGTCTTTGGTCGTGGTTGTATTTGTATTTATCGTGGCTGTTTATCTCTGGGGTGTAGACACAATTCTTTCGACCCTGATTAAAACAATACTGAGTCGATAGAAAGTGGTGATCTGATAATGAAGTGGTATGGAGTGCATACGTACTCAGGATACGAAAATAAGGTAAAGTTAAACCTTGAAGAACGGATCCGCATGCTGGGCATGGAGGATCAATTCGGAGATATTCTGGTACCGTCCGAGACTGTAGTTGAGCTCAAAAATGGGGAACGTAAAACTTCTACGCGAAAGTTTTTCCCCGGATACATTCTGATACAGATGGAATTAAACAGTGAGTCTTGGCATGTTGTGAAGGATACTGCGAAGGTTACTGGTTTTGTGGGAGGGACAACAGACCCGCCGCCTATCCCAGACGCTGAAGTTGCAAAGATCACTGCCAGGATGGAAGAGGGCGCAGAACGCCCACGGCCTAAGGTAGAGTACGAGGTAGGCGAAACCGTACGGGTTATTGATGGCCCGTTTCTTAATTTTACCGGGATTGTGGAAGACGTTAAGCCCGACAAGGGTAAGCTGAAGGTCATGGTAAGTATTTTTGGCCGCGTTACCCCTGTAGAGCTGGATTTTATACAGGTTGAAAAGACCAGTTAGGCTGGATGAAAAATTAAGGAGTAACTGATGGCCAAAAAAGTAACAGGACAGATCAAGCTTCAAATACCGGCTGGGAAGGCTAATCCTTCACCTCCAGTCGGCCCCGCCTTGGGCCAGCATGGTGTTAATATTATGGAATTTTGCAAGGCCTACAACGCCAAGACACAAGGTGATGAAGGTATGGTTATTCCGGTTGTTATTACCGTCTATGCTGATCGCTCATTTTCTTTTATAACCAAAACACCACCTGCAGCTGTGCTGTTGAAAAAGGCTGCTAAAATCAACAAAGGTTCTGGTGTTCCTAATAAAGACAAGGTTGGCAAAGTAACCAAGGATCAGATCCGTGAGATCGCACGCATCAAGATGCCGGATCTTAATGCATTTGCCGAAGATGCTGCTGTGCGGAGTGTAGAAGGTACAGCACGCAGTATGGGTCTTGATATCGTATAAAGTTGGAGTGAGAGCTGATGGCTATGGGTAAAAACAAAGTAAATGCTGAAAGCAAGGTCGACAGGTCGATTAAATACTCCTTGAACGATGCTTTAGAACTGGTCAAAGAGACTGCTTATGCAAAATTTGACGAAACTGTAGATCTGACCGTGCGTCTAGGTGTTGATCCTAGAAAGGCCGATCAGATGGTACGTGGGGCAGTTGTGCTTCCCAACGGCCTGGGTAAAAGCGTCAGAGTGCTTGTGTTCGCTAAAGGTGAGAAGGCGATGGAGGCTCAACAGGCTGGAGCTGAGCATGTTGGTGGTGATGATCTGGTCGAGAAAATTCAGAACGGCTGGTTTGAATTTGATACTGCGATAGCTACACCAGACATGATGGGTGTAGTGGGCAAAATCGGGCGACTTTTAGGTCCCCGCGGCCTAATGCCTAATCCGAAGGTTGGAACGGTAACATTCGATGTTGATCGCGCAGTGAATGAGGCAAAGTCTGGTAAAGTAGAATATCGTACCGAAAAAACAGGAATTATCCATGCTCCCGTCGGTAAGGTTTCTTTCAATTCCGAGAGCCTTCAGGGTAATGTTTTAGCGCTAATGGACGCATTGATTAAAGCTAAACCATCGACAGCTAAAGGTATTTACCTGCGTAAAATAAGCATTTCAAGTACTATGGGTCCTGGAGTGCAGGTAGATGTTCTTGGCATTCAGGCTTTAGTGAAATAGTCGCTGATATATTTATGCAACTATACGTTGTTGTATGGTTTGTAAGTAGCACAGTGGAAATTGCTCAGTTTTGAGCACAAATCCTCGTTGTAGACAGTAGGCACTGATTAAGTTTAATGCTAGAAAGCGCACCTACCGAGACTGATTGGAGTCATTTCTGGCCTCCTTAAGTCCTCTCGAGGCAATATACAAATCCTAAGAAAGGAGGAGAAGAGAATGGCTGATAAAAATAGTAAGGCTCAACTGGTTGCTGAGCTAAGTTCTAAGCTTAAGGATTCAAAAGCAGCTTTTCTGGCAAACTTTCGCGGCACAACGGTAGAGCAGTCAAATGACCTGCGCCTTAAATTGCGCCAGGCTGGAGTTGAGTATCGTGTTGTTAAGAATACTTTGCTCTCTCTGGCGTGTAAAGGGACAGCGTTTGAGTGCTTGCAGGATGAACTCGTTGGACCAACGTCTCTTGCAATAGCACTGGACGATCCGGTACAGCCGGCAAAGGTATTGTTCGAGTTTGCAAAGACAAGTAAGACGTTTGAGCTTAAGTGTGGTGCGCTGGATGGAAATTTGTTAAGCGTCGCCGATATTGAAGCATTGTCGAAACTGCCTAGTCGAGAAGTGCTTTTAGGCAAGATGCTTGGCTCTATCAATGCTCCGACAACCAACTTTGTCGGTGTTCTTGCTGCAATTCCGCGCTCATTGGTACAAGTTCTCGGTGCTATTCAAGAACAAAAAACCGTCTGAAATTTGACTATTTCATAGAATCATTTAAAGCTAATATATAAATAATGGAGATAAAGTAATGGCTGATATCACTAAAGAGCAAGTAATTGAGTTTATTGAGAATATGACAGTTCTCGAGCTGGCCGGACTTGTAAAAGAGCTTGAGGAAAAGTTTGGCGTATCAGCTGCCGCTCCTGTAGCTGTAGCTGCTGGTGCACCTGCTGAGGCAGCCGCTGCCGCAGAAGAGCAGACCGAGTTTGACGTTGTACTGAAAGCTGCTGGTGACAAAAAGATTAATGTTATCAAGGTAGTTCGTGCTCTAACCGGTCTCGGCCTGAAAGAGGCAAAAGAAATGGTTGATGGCGCGCCTAATACGGTTAAAGAAGGAGCTTCTAAAGACGAAGCCGAAAGCATCAAAAAACAGCTTGAAGAAGCTGGCGCTTCTGTCGAACTTAAATAGAAAAATTAAAGCATAATTCCCTGCTTGAAAGCCAAGGTCGCATTGCGGCCTTGGCTGTTCTTCGTTCTTTTCCTAAGGAGTGATCATGGCTTATTCGATTGCGAATAACCAGCTGTTGCGCAAGCGTTTTTCTGACGTTAAAAGCGTCATTGAGATGCCCAGCCTCATCGATATTCAGAAAAATTCCTACAAGCGCTTTATGCAAAAAGATATACCTGCTGATCAGCGGCAGCTTATCGGTCTTGAGGCAGTATTTCGCTCGGTATTTCCGATTAAGGACTTCAATGAGACCTGCTCATTGGAATATGTATCATATGTGCTTGAAACCCCAAAGTATGATGTGGAGGAGTGCCATCAGCGAGGTATGACTTTCGCAGCACCTGTTAAGGTGCGTGTGCGTTTGGTTTCGTGGGATGTGGATAAAGACACCGAAGTTCAGTCTATCCGTGACATCAAGGAGCAGGAAGTATATTTCGGCGAAATACCGTTGATGACTAAAAATGGTACCTTTGTGATTAACGGCACTGAGAGGGTAATTGTAAGTCAGTTGCATCGTTCACCAGGGGTTTTCTACGATCATGACCGAGGTAAAACCCATTCTAGTGGTAAGTTTTTGTATAGCGCTCGCGTTATTCCATATCGTGGTTCCTGGCTGGATTTTGACTTTGATCACAAGGATCTTTTGTACGTACGCATAGACAGAAGGCGCAAATTACCTGCGACAGTTTTATTGCAGGCTTTAGGATATAGCGCCGAAGAGTTGCTGCGTTACTACTACGATACCGAATTGGTGCACATAGGTGATGATGGTTTTTCCAAAGATGTGAATTTAGATCTTCTTGCCGGTCAGCGTACTATTCTTGAAATTAAGGATGCTGAAGGTAATGTGCTGGTGCGCCCCAATCGTAAATTTACTAAAGGCACTGTTAAGAAAATAGCAGCCGCAGGAATTAAAACGATCCCGGTTACACAAGAAGAGGTTGTTGGGCGCTACCTGGTGTCAGACGTTGTGGACGAAGAAAGTGGCGAGGTGTTGCTTGAGTGCAATCAGGAACTTACCGAAGCTGCCCTTGAAGTTTTGCGCGAAAAAGGGATCAAGTCAGTAGAGCTGCTTTTCATCGATCATGTCTACATCGGTTCTTACTTGCGTGACACCTTGGAGCTTGACTCAGTAACTAGTCCAGAAGATGGAGTAATTGAGATATATCGGCGCCTTCGCCCCGGTGACCCGCCTACAGTAAAAAGCGCTAACGCTTTGTTTCAAAATCTCTTTTTTAGCGAAGAACGCTATGACCTCTCTATTGTTGGCAGGCTTAAACTTAATTACAAACTTGGTTTAGATAAACCGCTTGAAGAGCGTACTCTTTCTAAAGAAGATATCCTTGCCGTAGTACATTACCTGATTGAGCTACGTAGTGGTCGTGGTTCTATTGATGATATTGACCATCTGGGAAATCGACGTGTCAGGGTTGTAGGTGAGCTGCTGGAGAATCATTACCGCGTCGGCCTGGTACGGATGGAGCGGGCGATCAAGGAGCGTATGAGTCTACAGGAAGTAGACAGCCTCATGCCTCATGATTTGATTAACTCCAAGCCAGTTTCAGCTGTAGTTAAGGAGTTCTTTGGTTCTTCCCAACTGTCGCAGTTTATGGATCAGACTAACCCATTGTCTGAGATCACCCATAAGCGGCGTCTTTCTGCCCTGGGACCTGGAGGCTTGACACGTGAGCGTGCTGGATTTGAAGTTCGTGACGTCCATCCAACTCACTATGGTCGAGTATGCCCCATTGAGACTCCTGAGGGGCCGAATATAGGCTTGATTGCTTCCCTTTCAACTTATGCGCGTATCAACGAGCATGGCTTCGTAGAGACCCCTTACCGAGTGGTAAAGGATGGACGTGTTACAGAGGAAGTGCGATATTTTTCCGCTTTGGAGGAAGAGGGGAACACCATAGCTCAGGCCAACGCGCTTTTGGACGCAGACGGGCGCTTTGTGAGCGATATCATCAATGTGCGCCAGAACGGTGAATTCTTGCTGCTTACGCGTGATGAAGTGCAGTTGATGGACGTTTCTCCGAAGCAGTTAGTTTCTGTCGCTGCGGCGTTGATTCCATTTTTGGAAAATGATGACGCAAACCGTGCTCTTATGGGTTCAAATATGCAGCGTCAAGCAGTGCCCTTGCTGCGCGCCGATGCGCCCCTGGTAGGGACCGGTATGGAGCGCAAGGTGGCACACGATTCTGGTGCCGCTGTAGTGGTTCAGCATGATGGCGTAGTGGATTCAGTAGATGCATCCCGCATTGTGATAAGGGTAGATGAAGGGCAAACTGAAACCACTGGGACAGGGGTTGACATCTACAACCTAACCAAGTTTGTGCGCTCCAATCAAAATACCTGCCTAAACCAGAAGCCTGTGGTTGAAGTTGGCGATCGCGTAAAGCGTGGAGCCATCATTGCTGATGGACCTTCTACCCAGTTTGGCGAGCTTGGTTTGGGCCAGAATATCTTGGTAGCTTTTATGCCTTGGGAGGGATACAACTTCGAAGACTCTATTCTTATTTCGGAGCGATTGGTTAAGGATGATCGCTATACCTCTGTACATATAGAAGAGTTTGAATGTGTCGCGCGCGATACCAAGCTGGGCAAGGAAGAAATTACCGATGATATTCCCAATCTAGGCGATGATGCCCTGAAAGACTTGGATGAGAGTGGCATTATTCGTATAGGTGCCGAGGTAAAACAGGGCGATATTATGGTTGGTAAAATCACCCCTAAGGGTGAGACTCAGCTGTCGCCAGAGGAGAAACTCCTTCGGGCTATTTTCGGTGAAAAGGCTGGAGATGTCCGAGATACTTCACTGCGGGTTCCGCCCGGAGTTGAGGGGGTAATAATCGGAGCACGGGTATTTTCTCGCAAAGGCTCTGATAAGGATGCGCGTACAGAAAAGATAGAACAGCAAGAGATTGAAAAGCTCCTTAAGGATCAAAATGATGAGATTCGGATTGTGCACGAATCTGCGCGCAATAAACTTACTGATCTCCTCAAGGGCAAGCGTCCTGCTGTTTCTATATCAGATAAAAAAGACCGTATAGTGCTGCCTAAAGGGGAGCCCATTGAAGCAGATAGCCTGCTTGGACTGCCTATGG
>CAYPNO010000137.1:0-6587 GCA_964411865.1 uncultured Desulfuromonas sp.
GGGCCTCTCTTTACTTGGATATGGTCTTTGGCTACAGGCTCCGTGGATAGCATTCTCAGTGTGTGGACTTATCCTGATGGTTTCTGGGTACATCATGGGGGATAAGTAATGGGTATAGTCTCACGGATGACTAAACCTAAAGCAATTAGTCACGAAATGGAGCGCCTGCTCCGGGTAGCGTTCGGCGGCGGTACTTCTACGTCTGCCGGTAAAGCTGTTTCCAACGATTCGGCAATGCGCCAAGCTACAGTCTATTCCTGCATAAATGTTCTGTCCCGTGTTATAGGGACGCTCCCCTGCCATATGATGGAGCGGGACGGCAAAAGTCGTTACGTCGCTTCAGACTTCCACCTATATAATCTCGTACACGACATGCCCAACGAGTGGCAGACGGCCCCCGAGTTTTGGGGAATGGCCATAAGTCACCAAGCGTTGAGAGGTAACTTCTACGCCCTCAAGAGCCGAACGGCCCTCAACCGTGAGATTAAAGAACTTATACCCCTCGCCCCCGATGTTGTTCAGAAAGTTGTACAAAACCCCGACTATTCCCTTACATACAACTGTGTTTTCCCCGACGGTTCCCGCCAAGAAGTTCCGGGTTCAGAAATTATGCACTTAAAAGGCATGACTCTGAACGGGTACATGGGGGTCAATCCTATTGAGTATATTCGGGAGAGCATTGGCCTTGGCCTTGCCACTGAAGAGTTTGGCGCCAGGTACTTCGGTACGGGCATGCACCCCGGGGTTATAATAGAACATCCTGGTAAGCTGTCGGCCCCAGCCAGTAAGAACCTCAAAGAGTCCTTTGGGGATGCGTACGCAGGTCTTGGGAAGTCACACCGGCTCATGCTGCTGGAAGAGGGTATGAAAGCTAACACCGTGAGTATAAAACCGGAGGACTCGCAGTTCCTCGATACCAGAAAATACCAGAAAAGTGAGATTGTAGATATATTCTTTGGGCTGCCCCTATCCATCATGGGGTCCGGGGATAGCACACCTACTTTTGCCAGTGCAGAACAATTCTCTATACAATTTGTGGTTTATGCCCTTATGCCTTGGATTTATTCTATGGAAAAGGCTATGTACCGGGACTTATTGACGGTTCAAGAGCGCCGGAAATACTATGCTAAATTTAATGCCGCAGGGTTACAGAGAGGTTCTTTCAAAGATCAGATGGACGGGTTTGCTACGGCTATTACAAAAGAGATACTGAACCCGAATGAGGTCCGAGAAATGCTTGATTTTAACCCCTATTCCGGCGGCGAGGTTTACGCCCCACGAACGAGTACGACTAAGGAGACTTCCACAGAATGAAACTATCATACAGAAACGAAAAGAACGCCAAGTACATAGCTGCCCAGTACAGTAAATCCCTGGACAAGCCTGACTGGTATAAAATTGAAAGTGTGGCTGAAGGGGAGACGGAAGTCCTGGTGTACGACTACATAGGCTGGCCGTACAACGACGCCCGGGATTTTGTTGGAGCACTTACTGGCATCACCGAGGGTAATATCACAATCAGGATTAATTCACCTGGCGGTGATGTGTTTGACGGGCACGCTATTCACAATGCTATCAGGGCGCACCCGCTGAAACCTGTAACCCGTATTGAGTCCCTGGCTGCCAGTGCTGCATCTTACATTGCAATTGCGGGGCACGAGAAACAGGCGTATAAAAACGCCATGATTATGATCCATGAGCCTATGACGGGCTTCTGGGGTAACCAACATGAGTTGCGGGAGGTAGCGGATATTCTCCAGCAGATCAACGGGACCCTGATTGATATGTATGCGGACAATACCAACCTCGGCAAGCGTGAGATTGAAAAAATGTTGATGGCGGAAACTTGGTTTACGACTAAAGAGGCCAAGGAAAAGGGATTTATCGACACGATTATTGAGGCTGGCAAGCCCATTAGTGCGAAGTTCGATCTCTCCATGTTCGCCAACAGCCCCACCGAGTTCAGGAGACCCAACATAAGGAATATAGAGAATCTCTTGCGAGAGGCAGGGGGTCTTTCTAAGGATAAAGCCAAAGCGGTTCTGGCGAGAGGCTGGAAGGCGATTGGTGACGACCAGGATATAGGCGGTGCGAATGACATCGCTAAAACAACTTTAAATAAACTGAGGAAAAGGTAATATTATGGAAGAGCTTAAAACGACTATAGCGGCCATCGGGACTGCATTTGAAGAGTTTAAATCAGAGAATGACGCCAAGCTGAAAGACCTGGCTACTAAGGGTACAGTAGATGCCCTCTTGACTGAAAAAGTTGACAAGATCAATGCGGACATCACCGCACTGTTGGCAATGAAGGACGACCTTGAGAAACTCGACAAAATTGTCGGGCGCATGAGTCTGCCCGGCGGGGGCGGCGGTAGCTCAACTGTGAATAAGGTTGGGGCCGAGCATAAAGCTGCTTTTGAGAAATGGTTCCGTAGAGGCGGAGAGGCCAATCTGGAGGCGGTTAGAGAACTTCAGGTTCAGGCCGGACTTTCTACACTTTCCGACCCTGATGGCGGCTATCTTGTAGCGCCCCCTGAGTTCGATCAGGCCATTGACCGTGTTGCGGGCACAATTTCTGTAATGAGGAACCTGGCTACCGTCCGTTCTATTGGGGCTAACACATATAAAAAGATCGTGAATATTGGCGGAGCGTCTTCTGGGTGGGTTGCTGAAAAAGAGAGCCGTCCTGAAACCAACACCCCGACACTGAAAGAGATTGCAATCAACATGAAGGAAATTTATGCAGAGCCTGGCGCAACGCAGATTTCCCTCGACGATGCCTACATGAATCTTGAATCTTGGCTGGCCGATGAGGTTTCCATTGAGTTCAACGAGCAGGAAGGCGCCGCTTTTATAACCGGAGACGGAGTGGCAAAACCCCACGGTATCGCAGGGTACCCCATGGTTGCGGATTCAAATTATGCGTTTGGCAAGATTGGATACGTTGCATCAGGCGACGCTGCCAAGCTGGTAAATACTGATAAACTCTTCGCCCTCCAGCACGCCTTGAAACCCTCATACAGGAACGGGGCTACGTTTCTGATGAACGACGCTACATGTGAGAAAATTCGAGTTCTGAAGGACACAGAAGGTAACTACCTGTGGAGGCCCGGTATTATGGAAGGCGCTCCCGACCTGCTTCTCGGTAAGCCTGTTGCTTACGATGACAATCTTGACGATATCGCCGCCGGGGCGTTCCCTCTGTTTTTTGGAAACTTCAAGCGGGCGTATCTGATCCTTGATCGTATGGGTATCAGGATTCTCCGGGATCCCTATACTTCTAAGGGGAATGTTCTGTTTTATACAACTAAGCGAGTAGGTGGCGGCGTCGTAATGTTCGAGGCACTCAAAGCATTGAAGATAGCAGCAAATTGATAAGAGGAGGTAACAAATGAGGGATTTATATAGTAACATCGAGGTAGCTTCCGTTTTGGATCCGGTGGTGGTAGCCGCAGGCGCAACGTATACAGACATTGACCTTATAGGGTTTAACTCCGCCTGTATAGTCATCAGTTGCGGCGCTGATGCCGGAACCGGCCTGGGGGCCTCGCACAATCTTGTGTATGAACTGTATGAGAGTGAGGACGGGGAGACCTATACCCAGGTTGGCTCCGACGTATCCATCGATGCGGATGGTAAAGATAAGTCGATTTACAAACTGGGGTACGTAGGGGGGAAGAGGTTCCTCCAACTCGTGGGTACGGTGAAAGGTGTGGTTAAAATGCCGGTCTCCATTGTAGTTGTTAAGGGCCACCCCGAGGTTGCCCCTGTATAATGAAGACGACACTGGTAGCAGCCCCGGCAAACCCCGCGGTTGATGTTGCGTTCATGAAAGAGCATTTGCTGATAGATCACGACTTGGACGACTACTACATTGAGTCTCTGATCTCTTCGGCAATACTCACTGTGGAGAACATTACCAATCGGAGGCTTTCGCTTTCCACTTGGAAAGCTTACGCTGACGAGTGGCCCATGGACTACTTTAAGATTCCTTACGGTCAGTTGGGGTCAGTTGCCAGAGTTACGTATAAAAACAGTGGGGGGGACGAGGTAACGCTTGACCCTGACACTTACATAGTTGATGTAGAATCAGATCCCGGGAGGGTAATGCTTGGGTACGGCAAGTCATGGCCATCGGTACCCCTTTACCCTTCCAACCCCATTTGCATAGAGTTCACCTGCGGATATGAGGACGTCCCATGGCCCATTAAAGTAGCTGTCATGATGACGGTCACAGATTTATATCAGAATAGAGGTTCGGTAATGGTTGCCGGGGGGACAGTAAGATTGGTTGAAATACCTCAGCATATTATGGGCCTTTTGTGGTCATACAGGTTGTTCCCGTGATAATCCCAGGCAAACTCGATCAAGTAATTGAAATTCAGGCCGTTACCTTAACAAGCGACGGTATGGGCGGGAGCGCTGAGTCCTGGAAAACTGTCCCAGGCTCTCCCAGGCGGGCGGAATATATCCCCCTCCGAGGGCTTGAGAGAATTGAAGGCGGTAAGTTAGAGTCCGCCACATTGTTCAAGTTGAGGATACGTAGATGGGCGGCCATGCGCCCGGCGCACCGGATACTGCATGGCGGTATGATATACCGAGTGACCGGGATTGAGGATTATCACCGAGACATGGATATGGTCCTACATTGTGCGGAGGTTTCAAATGACGGTGCGAGTTGATTTAAATACGAGTGATTTTGAGCTTAAACTTGCTGAACACCTTAACGACAAGTCAAAGATAATCGCCGCAAAGATCAGGGTAGATGCACGTGCTTCAACCGCATTTAGAGATGTGACTGGGAGGTTACGGAAGTCCATAAGATCACGGAAATCCAGGTTTGAAGAGGGCGGTCATCTTGTGAAGGCCGGAGGCCCTGGGGCAATGCAAGCATGGCTGGTTGAACATGGTCACGGGGGGCCTGCGCCCGCCCCACCCCATCCGTACTTGAGACCGGCTCTTGTTCGAAATATCGAATTTGCAAGGCAAACATTTGCGGAGAAGATGAATGGATAGCATTCTGGCGGGCATATATAGCCGTTACATCGGGGACGCGCCTTTAAAGGCCGCAACCCCCGGAGGCCTTCATATTGAAATGGCCCCGCCGGGGGTGAAGGGACCTTTTGTTACTATGAATGTTATTTCCGGGCGACCGGAATATATGTTCAGAGGCACGGCCTATGAGATCGTGACTATCCAGTTTGATATTTACGCAGCCACAAATGCTTTAAGGCTGACGGCGTATAACGCACTGACAGCCCTATATGATGATGCCAGACCCACCGCAACGGCGGTGATTATGGAGAGGGTCCTGAACCAGCTGGTACGGGACGGAAGTCAACAGGAGATTTTCCGAGCAGTCGTGACATACGACTGTCGGTTCCTTAAATCATGATTACTACGGGAGGTAAAACATGATAACAGATAAGATAAGCGTAATTGTAACGGCACCGGAAAATGGGTGCCTTAATTCTATCGAGAAACACTTGCCCCATGTGGAGATTATCGCCGCAGAGAACTCTCGGGGCATTAGACGGCCCGAGTTGGTAAATAAACTTGCGGGGGAGACTGAGCGGGAATGGGTCCTCTTCACAGAGGGCGACGCTGAGATAGCACCCGAACTGTGGGAGTCTATACCAGAGGATTGGTGGGGGGTAGTCTATACAGGAAAGGGGTACTGGATGGCACATAAAAAGATGCTTGACATACTGCCCGATAATCAATTCCTGAATGATGCGTACCTGCACTGTTTCTGTGATGATGAGATGATGGACATTGCACGTGAGGCCGGTCGGTGGATGGAGTGTAAAACGGCAGGACCCCCGCCTGTTAAAAAAAGCATACCTGAGTACGAACGAGATAAGACAACGTACATCGCCCGGAAGCGGGAAAGGCTCGGTAAAGTAGCTATAGGATTCCCCCTGGTGGATAGTACAGTCCCTGTGGGGTTCTTCACATCTTTCTCCTGTATGGAGAAGCCACGGGAATACACACTGCTCATGCCGGTGTTTCCGCACGGCCCATACTCGGGGAGTATTGCTGATGCCAGAAACTCTTTGGTAGAACAGGCCCAGATGGAAGGGGCCAGGTATCTGCTCATGCTCGACACCGACCAGGTGTACCCCCCTGAAACCCTTACCAGGCTTCTGTCACACAAAGTGGACGTGTGCGGGGTACGGGTCCACAGACGGTGGGTGCCCTTCGATCCAATCTTCTTGCGGGGGGATATAGGGTCATACAAAAGTGTGTCTGAAGAGGAGATGTATTCAGGGGATTTGATAGATGTCGATGCCACAGGTACAGGTTGCCTGCTGTTCGACATGACAGTTTTTGATAAGGTGGATTTCCCATGGTTTAAGTTGGATATTCAGGACAATAAGCCGGTTGGAGAGGATATTTATTTTTGTAGTAAAGCTCGGAAAGCGGGTGTCCGCATTTGCATTGATACGGCTATTGAAGTAGGACATCTGACGACAATTGAAGTTAATAGGTGGTTACATAAAATATGTCAACACGTACACGGAGGATAAAAAATGTCACAGGTTGTAAAAGAGCGTAACGTCACCCTCGGATAGGACACGGTA
>CAYPNO010000138.1:0-6548 GCA_964411865.1 uncultured Desulfuromonas sp.
AAACTTGAGCACATCTTTTTGCAAATCTTGATCCATTGTTTTGTCTTCTAGTCCTTCTAGCACAAGAGCGCATTGCTCCTTGTCGTCGGTAAAATAGTATGCCTTGGCTAGAAGAAATTCTGCTTTAGGCATATCTGAATACGTTGGGTAGTTCTTATTTAAATAGAGTAAACGCTCTAGTGCCGGATCGTAGAGTTTAGTTTTTAAATAAAACGCTGCAATATATAGCTCGTTATCTGCTAAGCGGTTTTTACTCTGAAGGATAAGTGCATCCAGTTCAGCTTCGTCTTTTTGTTCTGGGTAATTTCTCTGTATTTGTTCAAATGTTGCTAAGGCATTGCGCGTTGCAGTCTGGTCGCGGTCTTCGCTCAGAATTTCACTAAAATGAGCCTTGCCAAGGCGCACCATTATGTCCCGCGTTTGTTTATGCCCGGGATGTTGTTTGAGGAAGTCTTCATAACCCGCTATTGCTTCAATGGTTTTGCCGGCGGCATACTGCGCATCAGCGATTTTTATTTCGGCCAGGGTGGTTAGTTCCTTGGTGTAGTACATATCTCGTACTGCTTGCCAGTGTTCAATGGCGCGTGAATAGTTCTTCTTTTCATACGCTTCTTCACCTTGTTTAAAGCGGCTAAAAGCCTCACTCACCGGCTCCTGCGTGTTTTTGCCAGTTGAACTGCAGGCACTTACGCATATGGCAAGTAGAATAACCAGGCTCCAATATCTCATGTATGCATCCTCTTCCCGAGCTCTGTTTGGCTTACGAGTGTTGGTGATGTGCGGGCACCGAACCAGTCAAGTGCGCAATAGTAAAGCAACCATGGTGCGGACTCAATAGTTATTCTGCATATTCAGGGTCCATGTAGGTTCGTAGACGCTGCAGAGCACGTTTTTCGATTTGGCGCACACGCTCTCGACTGATAGAGAGTTGTTCCGCTAAATGCTGGAGCGTGGCAGGTGTGTCTGCCAGAATGCGGGCATTGATAATTTTTTGCTCACGCTTATTCAGGGTTTTTAGTGCCTGGGTAACTGCATCGGTTCTATTTTGTGTCTCTTGATTCTCAATTAACAGTTGTTCTTGACTAGAGGCTGTGCTGGGGAGGCGATCGAGCCAAGTTTGTCCTTCGCCTTCGACCATTTCCACATCCAGGGAGTGGTCTCCGCTTAAGCGGGCGGACATCTCTCTTACCTCTTCTGTATTGACGTGCAGATGTTCAGCTACTGCTTCATCGCTGTACTCTCCGGCGTTGTGCTGGAGGAGTTCCTGGGTTTGCTTAAGTTTGAAAAACAGTTTGCGCCGTGCCTGGGTGGTTCCAATTTTAACCATGGACCAGCTGTTGATAATGAAATTGTGCATATAGGCCCGTATCCACCATACTGCATAGCTGATCAGACGATTATTGCGTTCAGGGTCAAATTTTTTAACAGCCTTCATCAGACCGATATTTCCTTCCTGAATCAAATCGAGTAGTTTGAGGCCATAGGCCCTATATTCGTGAGCAACCTTTACCACAAAACGCAGGTTCGCACATATTAGGCTTTGAGCAGCAGCCAAGTCATTTTCGTTTTTGTAGCGTAATGCAAGCGCGTATTCGGTCTCACGGTCGAGTAGTTTATATTGATTTATCTGTGTCATGTATTGATCGAGGGTGTTGCCAGTAAGGGTTACATTAGACATAGGGTGTTACCTCCCGTAACTTGATGGGATTAATAAATTTGTTAGCACTCCTGTCAGGTGAGTGCCAAAAGTCTAGCGTTCCTCTGCTCAGTATGCAAGAAAAAACTTTAGATACCAGTACTTATCTTTGGTTTACCCTAACAATGATCTGCTGAGGCTAAATCCGTTTGGGAGAATTTATATGCACATGCTTTATATAGGAATATTTGGTGGACTCGGATGTGTGGCACGCTACCAGGTTTCCGGTTGGATCTATTCCTGCGTTGGGCGCACCCTACCGTATGGAACCCTGGGGGTGAATATCCTTGGGTCGTTGCTGCTTGGTGTGGTTCTGGAGCTCATCATGCGTTCCACAGTGATCAGTGATGATCTGCGCCTGGGAATTTGTGTCGGCTTTTTGGGGGGATTTACTACATTCTCCACCTTTGCATATGAGTCTTGGTTTTTGCTGGAAAGTGGGCAGTGGCTGGCTGCCGGCGCTAATATAATGCTGAATGTGGGCTTGTGTTTGTGTGGTACGGCAGCCGGAATTGCAGTAGTGCGTGTGCTGGTGTGAGGTTTGCTGGGTTCTTCTTGCTCCGTTGCCAGTATGCGGATGTTAGTCTTGGACCAGGTTGCATGGTATTGAGACGGTGATAATGGCCCCGCGCCGTGCAACCAAAACATTTTTGCTAACAGTGGTGGGCTCATATTTTTGTTTGCCACGACATTTTATGCTGTAGCGGGCATTGTAGTCTAATCCTGGAATAAATGCCGGTAGCACGTAGTTAACCTCATCTACGATGCAGGATATTTCATCGCGCAATAGTTCTTCACCCTCGGTAAATATTCCGTCACCGTTGGCATCGTAAAACGCCTCCATTACCAGAGTGCCACGCTCGGTTGAGCGTTCCGGCGAACGCCCTAGAACAATATTCAGGATATTACCCTGCCGCCCCGGAGGTGGAACCGGCTTTTGTTCCTGTTCAAAGGATGTGCCATTTTGGGCTTCATTAAGGCTGACTTCGGTCTGGCTCATGCCGATACAGGGGCAGAACAGGAGTGTTACCGTTATGCCTATTACCATCCTAAATATCTGCAGGCGCTGTGTATTCATGTGTCGCTTCTCCGAGCTGAGTTAGCCGCGCCCAGAAAAACACCATAATGCTTTGATCTGGGCGCGGTCCATAGGTTAGTGATGTCCGGTGGTGTGGATTTGATCGCATAAGCCACTATTTAAATCAGATTGCTTCATATGATTCTGGCACCATACCATTTCAAGCCACATACTGTAATCGGCACAGCCACCTTATCTGCTTGACAGTGATACTTTAATCTACAGTAGCTGTACTCAAAGATATAAGCAACTATTCCTGCGCTGGGGCGGCGCTGCGTTTGCTCAATTCTTGGTCAATCATCATCAGTCCACGTCCATCTTCTTTGACGCGCTTGAGTTGCGATATTATCAGGCTTACACTAGCTTCCTCTTCAATCTGTTCGGTAACAAACCATTGTAGGAAAATCTGCGCTGCATGGTTCTTTTCAGCTTGAGCCTGTTCCATAAGGTCGTTGATAAGTTGTGTAACTTTCTCCTCATGTGCAAGGGCACTTTCAAAGACCTCAAGCGGTGATGAATATTTATTGTTCGGAGCTTTCATTCCCATCAGTTCTACCCGACCACCGGCATCACAGACGAAACGAAATATTTTCTCCGCATGTGAGAGTTCTTCTTGGAATTGAAGATTCATCCAGTTAGACATTCCCGGCAGATCCTCTGCTTCAAAGTATGCCTGCATAGCCTTGTAGATGAAGGCAGAATAGTTTTCGTAGCTGATTTGTTCATTCAGGGCCTGATTCAGTGTTGGGCTCAACATAGTGTTTCTCCTTGTGTTAGGCTTGGGGTTGATTTTGAATCCATACAATTGTACTCATGTTTATGCGGCTATTTCAATAGCCATTTGGGTGCTAACCAGTTGGTATGCGCCGATTGTACCGGATATTCTTAGTTTGGCTGTCCGGGCAGGCAGGAGTAAGTCAAAATTCTATTTGTCGTGTAAAGGAGCATTATAAAGTGAGGCATAAAAAGGTAGGTAAAGCCAGTGACAGAATGGGGGAAAAAACGCGTATTGAAACGGAGAAATTGCCGCTAAAGTTGTGGTTGAAAGAAGATCAAGTGGAAGAGGGCGCGCTCAGGCAGGCGCGAAATCTGGCTAATCTTCCGTTTGCCTTTAGCCATATCGCCATTATGCCAGATGTTCATCAAGGCTATGGTATGCCGATCGGCACGATACTTGCCACTAGAGGAGTCGTGATTCCCAACGCAGTCGGCGTAGATATCGGCTGTGGCATGTGCTCCCTGCGCACGAATTTGACGGATATTGAAACAGCGGACTTAAAAAAGATCATGAGGATTATTCGTGAGACTGTTCCCGTTGGGTTTAAGCATCATGTAACGCCGCAGGATGAAACCTGGATGCCACAAATAAAAGAGGATCTCCCTATTGTGAAGCAGGAATATGCAAGTGCGCTGCATCAGATCGGTACGTTAGGCGGAGGCAACCATTTTATCGAGATCCAAAAAGGTTCGGATGGATATATCTGGATCATGATCCATTCCGGTTCTCGCAACATCGGTTTCACGGTGGCTAACCACTACAACAATGTGGCAAAAAAGATGAACGCGAAATCTGGTGAAGATATCTCTTCGGACTTGGCATATCTGCCAGAGTCGTCGGAATATTTCGAGTTGTACTGGAAGGAGATGAATTACTGTCTCGAATTTGCCCTGTCCAACAGAAAGTTGATGATGGAGCGGGTAAGGGTGGCGTGCAAAGACATTTTGCCTGCGGTAGAATTTGCAGATTTCATCAACAAGCCGCATAACTTTGCCGCTGTGGAGAAACATTTTGGCGAGACGGTGATTGTGCATCGAAAAGGGGCGACGCGAGCCCGCAAAGGGGAGTGGGGCATGATCCCGGGCTCCCAGGGAACGAGTTCTTTTTTGGTGAAAGGCAAAGGCGAGGCGCAGTCCTTCGAGTCGTGTTCACACGGTGCTGGGAGAAGCATGAGCAGGGCGCGTGCGCGCAAAACTTTGGACTTCAAGGAGGAGTTGCAGTTCCTTAATGAGAAGGGGGTCCTGCATGCCATTCGCCAGCGCTCGGATCTGGATGAAGCACCTGGGTCGTACAAAGATATAGGTGAGGTGATGCAAAATCAGACTGACTTAGTTGACGTGCAGATTGAATTGAAACCTCTAGCGGTTATTAAGGGGTAGCGACGTATAGCCTACTACCCCTTAAGTTTGGGTTTATTCTTGAGTCGGTACGGTTAACACCGGCACCTTCGCTTTGCGCACCACCCGTGCAGCCGTGCTCCCGAGCACTACATGCGCCAGGCCTGTACGTCCATGGGTGCCGGTCACGATGAGGTCAGCGTTCTCATTTTTGGCCACCTCGTTGATCACCTTGGACGGGATCCCGACTTCAAGTCTGGTTTTGTAGTTTCCAGCCTTGAAGTAGCGCGAACAAATTTCCTCCATGTTGTTAGAGGCAAGTTTCTCAATGTTGCGCTCAAGTTCGGTGTAGTCATCACTTTGAACTCTAAGGCGGTTCGCATCGGCAAGTTCACTAATTACATGCAGTACCAGCACTTCTGCCTGATATAATTCTGCAAAAGCTTGCGTGTGTTCAGCAGCGATAGCAGCGCCTTCAGAAAAGTCTGTAGCATACAGTATTTTGCGAAATTTAGTCATGCCAGCCTCCATTTTGGGTATGTAATAACTAGGTCTAAGTGCGTAGCAAAATTTGTTGCGTTATCGCATCGCAGTTTCATCGCGCTTGTTTTTATTCTTTTGCATGAACCAAACCCCAGCGACAATTACGGTGCCTGTTATGTCCGTAATAAGGGTAGGCCAGTAGAGCAGGATTGTTGCAGGTACCAGAAGTATCCATTCTAGCACGCTGGTACGCCGGAGCAAGTATCCCATCATGAGACTTGAGAATGCTACCGTTCCTAAAATCGCTGAGAAGAAAGAGGAGAATATTTTGTGTGCGGTTACCGCTTTCTCCGTGCGGATCAGCGGTGACTCAGGGTCGATCATGGAACCGGCATGGGCATAAATCCGTGTCGCGGTAGCATCATTTTTGGACTTGATCTCGATGGTTTTACCGCCAGCATTGATAATGGCTACCACATCTCCCGTGAGGATCTGCTGCTCGTTTTTTACCTTCATCTCTATAACGCTACCAAAGGGGGCATCGAACTTCGGGGTATTGATATCCACCACCTTGCCTTGAAACAAGATGCTGGGGGTAAAAGCAAACAGAATTGGCATCACGTAGAGCATTTTAGCAAAGCGGAACGAAGTCCAGCCGGTTTTCCACGGGTCTGACCCGGCTATAGCGGCACCGGCATACGCGGCAACGCACACCGGAGGGGTGATGTTGGAATCCTGGCTGAGCCAGTAGACAATCTGATGTGCCGCAATGGCGGCAACACCGAAGGTCCCCAGAGCCGGAACCGCAAGGACGGCGACAATCAGGTATGATGCCGTAACCGGAACACCCATCCCCAATACCAGCGAGGCCAGGGCTATGAGGAGAATGGCGAGCAACAGGCTGTTGCCGGCCATGGCGATAATTAAATCTGAAAACTTCAGCCCCATCCCAGTCAGTGATATTACCCCGACAATGACGCCGATAACCCCGACGGTGGCGCCAATAATCAGGGTGTTGCGCGCTCCGGTCTGAATCGCTTCCCAGATCTCTTTTAGTCCCATGCGGGTTTCTTTTTTAACCCAGCTCACCCCAATACACGAAAGCGTTGCCCAGTAGGCGGCAAAACCCGGAGAGCGCCCCATCAGCATCAGGATAGTGATGATTATCAACGGCAG
>CAYPNO010000139.1:0-6497 GCA_964411865.1 uncultured Desulfuromonas sp.
GCCGCACCAAGACACCGCCGCAAATGTAAGTGAATCTGAAGATGAGGCGGATGACTACTCCCTCGATATCACCGATGAAATGGTGGAGCGCTATATCCAGGAAGCCGAAGAACTCCTTGAAGGTGCTGAAGAAGGATTGCTTGAATGGGAGAAAAACCCCAGCAACTCCGATATTTTAAGTCTCGTATTCCGCAACATCCACAGTTTCAAAGGTAACAGTGGTTTTTTTGGCTATGCCAATTTGGAGCAACTCAGTCATAATATCGAAAACGTGCTCGACAATATCAAAAACGGTGGCTCTTTCCGGGTTGAAAATCCTTTCGAGGCTCTTCTTGGCGCCATTGATGCCCTCAAGGACTGTGTAAACAACCTATCCAGCCATGGGGGCAAAGACCACATCGAAGACCTTGAACATCACATAACGTCACTACAGGACCTTCCAGCCCCACGTTTAGGTGAACTTCTGGTGAAACAGGGGATCATCCAAGAAGAGGATGTGGAATCGGTTCTATCGATTCAAAAGAAACCCCTGGGTGAACACCTGATACAAATGGGCAAAGTGTCGCGTGATCAAATTGAACAAAGTATGAAATTCCAGACCTCTGAGAAAAAAAGTATTAAAGCGCCTGAGCGGAAAGCACCTAAAACCTCGACACCGGTCAAACGCCAAGACATCCGAGTTGAACTCACAAAGCTCGACAGCCTGATCAACCTCATCGGCGAAATGGTTATCGCTGAAAACATGCTAATCCATAACCCGGATATCGAGGGGATGGAGCTGGAAAACTTCAACAAAGCCGCTCAACAAATGACCAAACTGGTTCGAGAACTCCAAGAGATGGCCATGGTGATCCGCATGATTCCAGTTTCAGGTCTTTTTAGGCGCATGATCCGTTTAGTACACGACATATCGGCTAAAGCAGGGAAAAAAGTTGATTTAAAGCTCATTGGTGAAGGTACAGAAGTAGATAAAACGGTTATCGAAACTATCACTGACCCGCTGGTACACCTGCTGCGTAACTCCATGGATCATGGCCTAGAACCGCCGGAAGAGCGTCTGGCAGCAGGGAAAAAAGAGACTGGAACCATCAAACTTGCGGCTTGCCATGAAGAGGGTGAAGTATGGATAACCATCGAAGATGACGGACGCGGGCTCAATCGCGATAAAATCATGGCGAAGGCGATCCAGAATGGCCTTATTGAAGGTGATGGGTCTGAACTTTCAGATAAGTATGTGTATAATCTTATATTTCAACCTGGTTTTTCCACCGCCGAAAAAATCACCGATATTTCTGGTCGTGGTGTAGGTATGGACGTAGTCAAACAAAACCTGGAAAAGATCAAAGGCAAGATCGATGTCAGTAGCGTCCCTGGCAAAGGCTCAATCATGAAGCTGCGGATCCCCCTAACCCTGGCAATAATTGATGGGATGCTGGTGCGGGTTGGCGACGTCAACTGCATTGTGCCGGTACTGGCGATAAAGGAAGCTTTCCGTCCCCAGCCTGAAAACATCACCATCACCCCAGACAACGAGGAGCTTGTACGTGTACGTGAAGCGTTCCTACCGGTGGTTAAACTTCATGAACTCCTCAGTGTGGAGCCAGATAGTCGCGAACTGGTAGAAGGAATCTTGATTGTACTCGAACATCAGGATCGCTATGTCTGCCTACAAGTAGATGAAATCATGGGGCAGCAACAAACGGTCATCAAGGGTCTGTCGGAATATATAGGCAATGTTAACGGCTGCTCCGGCTGCACTATCCTCGGCAATGGAGATATCTGCCTGATTCTGGACGTCGGCAGTCTTGTTGAAAGACAGTAGCATTGGAGCTCCAAGTATATGAAAGCAAGATATGAAAGCTGACCTTCCCAACTCCACTGCGGCCAGCAGTAGCATGATGAACATCAGCGACAGTGAATTCAACACCCTGCGTGAGATGATATATACACGTTTCGGCATAAACTTGACCGAGCAGAAGCGCTCTCTACTCGTGGGACGGTTGCAAAAAATGCTGCGCACCCACAAAATAGCTACGTTCGAAGATTACTACCGCTACTTGGAAAAAGACACCAGCGGCAAGGCGGCAAGTGATCTGGTAAACTTGATTTCCACTAACTACACCTATTTCAACCGAGAAAAGGATCACTTCGATTACTTTTTGAACACAGCTTTACCTAACATCTGTGAAGAGATGAAAAAAAGAGGAGAAAAAAATCTGCGTGTCTGGTGCGCTGGCTGCTCCAGCGGTGAAGAGGCATACACCCTACTGATGCTCATGCATGAGCACCTTGGAAGTGAATACAGTCGGTGGGATGCCGGTCTTCTGGCAACAGACATCTCGCAACGGGTTCTGGATACTGCCTGTGAGGGAATTTATCCGGCAGATAAGGTTGCATCACTACCGGAAAATTTACAACGGAAGTACTTTACTCGGCTCCCCTCTGGCCAGATGCAGGTAAGCAATAAAATCCGCTCCGAAGTTACGTTCAGGCGCTTCAATCTGATGAACGCCAGGTTCCCATTCAAGCGCCCTTTTCACATAATCTTTTGTCGGAATGTAATGATTTACTTCGACTTAACCACCCGCAATGCGTTGGTACAAAGATTTCATCAGTTTCTGGAACCCAAAGGATATTTCTTTATTGGACATTCTGAAACACTCGGGCGCGACAACAAACTGTTCAACTACATTATGCCTGCAGTGTACCAAAAGGAGAATTGACCCTCTATGCCCAGAAAAATCCGTGTCCTCGTAATTGACGACTCAGCCCTCATCCGCCAGATCCTTACCCAGGGTCTTTCTCTCGATCCTGAGATTGAGGTGGTTGGATCCGCTATCGATCCATATATCGCACGCGATAAAATAATCCAGCTACGTCCCGATGTTCTCACTCTAGACGTAGAGATGCCACGTATGGACGGGGTTGAGTTTTTGCGCAAACTGATGCCACAGTATCCTATCCCCGTGGTTATGGTCAGCTCCCTGACCCAACGTGGCAAACAAATCACCATGGACGCCCTGGAGGCAGGAGCGGTTGATTTTGTATCCAAGCCAACTAGCAATATCGCCCAGGGGATGAACAGCATGCTCAGCGAGCTGCGTAAAAAGGTTAAAAATGCAGCTGGAGCTAACGTATCACACTGGAAAAACAAAACCCCACTGTCGCCAGGGGGACACACCCTCCCGACATCAAGAGCGCTAGCCGAATCCACCGACAAGGTAATAGCCATCGGGGCCTCTACTGGTGGAACCGAGGCGATAAAAAAGGTGGTATGTCAGTTCCCCGCTACAATGCCGGGAATAGTGATTGTTCAGCACATGCCCCCAGGGTTCACCAAAATGTTTTCCGAACGCCTCAATCAGCTCTGTGCCATGGAGGTCAAGGAAGCTGAAACCGGAGACCGTATCCGCAGTGGCAGAATCCTGATAGCTCCAGGGGCCAAACAGCTTGAGGTTGTACGTTCGGGTGGCGTCTACCAGGTACGCTGTGAACCGGGCGAGAAGGTGAGTGGGCACTGCCCGTCGGTAGATGTAATGATGCACTCGGTGGCTAAACACGTCGGAGCCAATGCTATCGGGGTCATGCTTACCGGGATGGGCTCTGATGGTGCCGACGGGATGCTGGCCATGAAAAACGCTGGCGCACACAACATGGCTCAGGATGAAGCCAGTTGCGTGGTCTTTGGGATGCCCAAGGTAGCCTATGAGAGAGGGGGAGCAGAAAAACTGGTTCCTCTGGATAAAATCGCCGCAAAAGTCATTTCCATGTTAACGGAGAAATAAAAGACCATGGGCAATATTATCCTCGGGGTAGGTGAACTCGGCGCCACCAACAATCCCGCTGAAAGTGTTAAAACCTTTGCGCTCGGATCATGCATAGCGGTGATACTCATGTGCCCTAAAACACATACCGTCGGAATGGTTCACGTTGCACTCCCAGAATCCAGGATTAACCCAGAAAAAGTAAAAACTAGGCCAGGATACTTTGCGGATACCGGCATCCCCGCACTGCTTAAAAAGATGTCCACCTTCGGGTGCGATCCTAACGGCAGAGGTTTTATTGTAAAATTGGCCGGTGGCGCTAGGATCATGGATCCGAACAACACCTTCAATATCGGCAAACGCAACGCCCTAGCCGTGAAAAAGACCCTATGGAAATTTTCCCTCGGCGCCGTGGCAGAAGATCTGGGAGAAACCTACAGCAGAACAGTTACCGTCTCTGTGGCATCAGGCGAAACCCTGATAACATCGCCCGGACGCAAGGACTGGAAGATTTAAACTAATGGAGACGACCATGGAACAACGTGCTACGCGCGCTGACATTCTCGCGGCAATAAAAGAGATCCCCCTACTCTCCCCCAGTGCCTCGCGCCTGCTCCAAATTGCCTCAAGGGACGACTACAATATTGACGAAATAATCGAGGTAGTCAAATGCGACTCGGCTCTTACCGCCCGCTTACTAAAGACGGTAAATTCAGTGGCTTATGGTCTGGTGCATCAGGTGACTAGCATAGAGCGTGCGGTTAGCTACCTTGGTGAACGTTTAGTCGCCGGCATTGCCCTCGAAGACAGCGCAAAAGCGGTATTTCATAAAAAACTCGAAGGCTATGAAAGCCCCGTTGGCGAGTTGTGGGAGCACGATTTGCGCACCGCCATAGCGGCGCGTGAAATTGCCCGCCATTGCCATACCGACCTCAGCAAAGATCTGGCATTTACCGCAGGCATTTTACACGCTATCGGTAAAGCAGTGCTAAGTGATTTCTTGCATAAATCCGCCCCCGACCTTCTGATCAATATCGACAGCCACGATATCAAAGACTATCTTGAGGGAGAACGTAATATCCTGGGAATAGACCACGCCGAAGCCGGTTTCGAATTGGCCAAAGCCTGGGAACTGCCCGAGTCACTGCAGATGGCTATTCGCCACCACCATACGCCACAACATGCCTCGGAGCAATTCCGCCCCTTGGTATATGCGGTCCATCTTGGATGTATCATTGCAATGATGTCCGGCAGCCACTCTTCAGATGCCCTGCAATACCACCTTGACAAGAATTATACTGATTATTTCAATATCACCAATGAGCACATTGCCATGATATTGCTTGAAGTGAATGAAAGTGTAGAAACCATCCAGGCTGCACTTTCCGAAGGCAAGGAGTTAAAAGAATGAAGCGTATCATAATAGCCGATGACTCCGGCACCGCGCGCATGATGATCAGGCGCTGTCTTGAAATAGTAGGTTTCAATGAAACTGAATTTGAAGAGGCGAAGGATGGGCGCGAAGCCCTAGCCATGATGAAAAACAATCCGCCGGACCTTTTGGTCAGTGACCTCAACATGCCAAGCATGGACGGTGAAACCCTGCTGCAGTGGGTGAAGGCGAGTCCAAGGCTGGTCAATATTCCGGTTCTTATTATATCTAGCGTCACCAACCCGGCTAAAACAGCAGAACTTAAAAAAAAGGGTGCCTTTGCAGTTATCGGCAAACCAATAAATCCGGCAATGCTCAATGAAGCCCTCGCCCCACTCTTACCGGAATAGAAAGGCTATCATTAATGTCTGAGCTGCAAAAGCTACTGGCTGAAAAACTCGCGGAAGTTCTCGACGATACGTTAGAAAACATGGCTTTTATCAGCGCTGAAGAGGTTGACGCCAAACAGGCGCCTCTTGAGTCAGAAAATATGCGTGCGGTGAGCCTGCTGATCACCGCACCCGTAGTAATGGAGATTCGCCTGAGCATGGCGGAAGAACTGCTGCGCCAAATAGTGGAAACCATGTACACCATTGACGCGGATAATATCACACAAGAGCAGATTGTTGATGTCCTAGCAGAAACCCTTAACACTCTAGCGGGCTGCCTCGCAACCGAGCTACTGCCCCCCGACCAAGCTTTCTCATTAAGCCTGCCAGAATCTGTAGTCGAGGATCCGAACTCAATAGACGATAACACTATCTTCACGACGCGATATATGGCCGATGGTTTCCCAATAGCTGTAAAAATAAGCGCCGCGGCTACTGATGAACTCGAAAACCAGTTTAAAGCATAAGCGACAGATCTAATAACCTGTAAACACAAGGAGAAAACCCATGGGTAAACGTGTATTAGTGATAGATGATTCCAGCACAATGCGAAAAATTGTATCGCGCTCACTGCGTCAGGCAGGGCTGGAGTTTGATGAAATCTTAGAAGCCGCCGATGGTCAAGAGGCCCTTGACCTGCTGCAGACTGAAAAAGTCGATATTATTCTAAGTGACATCAATATGCCCAATATGGACGGGATAGAATTTTTACGTCAGAAAAAAGAGATCGATGCGATCAAGAATATCCCCGTGGTGATGATTACCACCGAAGGTGGTGCCGACATTATTGGTGAGGCAAAGGAACTAGGAGCTGCCGGAAGCATAAAGAAGCCGTTTAAGCCTGAAACCATCAGTGAGGTACTTGGCGCGTTGCTTTAATTCAAATAAGCTTTCCAATTCATCGAACCAAAA